>JAQUKY010000006.1 GCA_028718805.1 Candidatus Nanoarchaeia archaeon
CTTTCAGGGTCAGATTTCCTTTCTTTAGTTCTATCTTTCTCATAGGATAACTATGGATATCCTAATATTTAAATGTTTCTATGAAGTATTTTATAAGATTTCATCACCCGTTAGATTTACAGAATCGAAAATAAACAGATTTAAATATTTCTTTAACCTTTTTATTGTATGAACTTGAAAAAGGGGCAGGTGAATATTGTTATAATCGCTTTAATTGTTTTAATTGCAGCTGTTGCAATCCTCATTGCATGGAATCTTATTATTCCCTTGGTGAAAGAGAAAAGCCAGAAAGCAAACATAAATCAATTTTCTATAAACCTAGAGATAACAGAGGTTTCTGTGTTTGAAACAGGAGCATCTAAGATAATTGTTAAGAGGGGCCCTGGAGGGGGGCAGATTGATAATTTAAGATTTATTTTTTATGATGAAAATGGAAATAGCAGAATTGAGAATAAAGAGGGATTGAGCGAATTAGAGTCAAAAAATTATGATTTCTCCCAATCCTCTGAGTTTGGAAAAATTCAGAAATTATCTGTTGCCCCTGTTATTAATGGGAATTTAGGATTAGAAAATAAGGCAGAGACAAATAATATCTTAAAAATTCCTTCAGGGGTTATCAATTGGTGGAAAAATGAAAATGGGAGTCTAATAAAATATTATTCTGATGGAAGTTTAAGTTTTGATGACCAAATGGCAGTAAGTTTCTGGATTAATGGGAGTGGAGAATTAGACAACAGCGATTACACTATTAAGATTGAGAATGATGAAGTTAATTTTTCTTGTTCAGGAGAAAGTTTTGGAAGTAATCAAGGATTTGTTGAAGGTTGGAATCATATTGTTATCAGTATAGCTCCCGCATTTTTATTGATTTATATAAATAACAACTTAGTTTATAGCGGGGATGTTCCTGCGGCTTTATCTGTCATTAATCTAGATTTGACTATATCTGGAAAATTTGATAATATCATGCTTTTCAACAAAGCATTATCTAGCCCGGAAATTGAAGGGATTTATGTTTATCAGAAAAAGTAATTTTGACTTTTAGTTGTTTATCGGATCTCCTGCAGTTCTTTTCTTGCTTTTGTATTTTCCCCTTTTATCTATACACACAAATTAAGTATTTTATATGTTTAAGATAGCAATATTTATAAAGGGAAATACACACATATTAAGTTATTAGGGTGTGTAAAATTGGTGAATTTAATCAGCAATCTGGATAGTTTTAATAGCAGAAATAAAAGTCTTATCTCTCATTTTTTAGATAACCATCAGAAATCTTCGGAGAGTTTGAAAGTCAGTTTACACACCCTAACTTTCTTTCTCCAAGATTCTGGAAATTTTTCATACTTTCATTCAAATTATTTTTTAACTAAATTTGAAAAGAGCAGGCTGTCTGCTTTACACACCCTAATCTCTATTGTCATGATAGCCTGCTCTTTGTTTTTAAAGCAATGAAAGAAGAGATTAAGAAATTGCAGGAAAGGAAAAGGAAGTTATTAGAAGCAATCGAGTTTACAAAACAAAAGAAAAAAGAAATAATAAACCTAATGCAGAGCTTGGTTTTTCAGCTTAGTTCTAAAAAAATTACAAGGCAGGAATATGAAGAAAAGTTAAGAAAAGCTTTGAAAGGAAGAACATCAGAGCAGTGGATTAAATATTATAACAATTATTTGGACTATTATCATTATCAGATTAAATTATCTGATGAGCGGGTAAAACAGGAGAAGCTTAGCAGGATAAAACAGGTAGCTAAAGAAAAAGCAGTTCCTGCTTTGAAAATATCTATTGTTCTTATTGTAATTGCTCTTATGTTCAGCCTGATTTTTATTTTAAAGCCAGTTGGAACCAATGTTTTTACTAAAATTGGAAATAAGGTTTATACAACAATTAATTATGTAATAGAGAATGGAAGGCCTGCAGAGTTTACCTTGCCTACCCCCATAGCCTCTGAATATGTTGCCCCGGTTGTGCCCGTGAGTTTGGAAGATAAAAATCTCCCTATAGTAGAAGAATCTTTGATGCAGTATCAGGCTGTTGTTGGAAAACCTGTTAAATGGAAAAAACAGTTTACAATAGGAGGAGTTTCTGGATTTTCAGTTGAACTTCCAAAAGGTTCTGAGAAGATAACTATAAAAACAATAATAAGCGGAAAGGAAGAGGATATTACAAGTATCTCAAGTATAAATAAAAAGAGAAACCTCTTGATTTTTGGTGAAAGGGCTGTTGAAGTTAGTATTAATACTAATTCAATAACAGGAAATGTAATTGTGAATAATCAAGAACAAGTTTTATACAGAGTTGAATATGAAACGCCTGCTCCAGCAAAAAGTGAAGAATTGGTTGAAGGAGGAAAGAGGATTTTAATTAGGGGCCCTGAAGATGTTCATTATAAAAATATATTGTCTTTTACAGAGCTGCCTAAAGAACTTAATCAAAATGAATTAGGAAAATTTGAATTATACCAGATAAAAAATGGAAATAGGGAAATTGTTAAGTTTACAGCTTATGACACAAATGAAAATGGATTGTATAATTATATTGAGTGGATAATTCCTGAATTAAGTGAAACTGAATTCTTATGGATAATTAAAACAACAAAAGCAGAACATCTGGATGGGAATAAGGATTTTATTTCTGATATTTACCCCCAAATTCAGGCTTTGGATGGAAACTGGAGTGAAACTGTTAACAATGATGAATATGTCAGAGTTACATTTGAGCAGAATTTAACAAATAAAAATGACATTACAATTTATGCAAGAGCAACCGATGAAGAAAATGCCGAAATTGAGGTTTACAAGCAAGGGGATAGTAATTTAATCACTAAATTTGAAAATATAAGTAATGAAAACTGGTATAAAGTTTATTTAATTAATCTAAGCGAAGGGGAAAGCTATAATGTTTTTGACTTGAAAATTCTTGGAAGTGCTGAGTTTGATTATATTGTTGACCCCTTTTTTGATAATTCCTCGCTTAAGCAGATTTTGTATGATTGTGGAAACCTTAATACAACAAATGCTGTTTATACTTTAAATCAGTCTTTAATAAATAAGGCAGGATCATGTTTAGTTGTTAAGGCAAATAACATAACTATCAATTTAAATGGATATGCTGTTGATGGGGATGACTCTGGATCAGATCAGGGGGTTAGAAGTGCTTATAATTACACGACTATAAAAAATGGAACAATTACTGATTTTAGACATGGAATTTATCTTGAATCAAATTCAAATAATTCTGTAAGTAATATAATAACAGATTCAAACACTTATGGAATTCTTCTTAGTTTTAGTTTAAATAATGTTTTTAGAGACAGCAGTTTTGCTAATTCTGTATCAAATGATGTTTGGCTTATGTACTCTTCAAATAACAATACCTTCTTAAATGTGAGCTACAACTTAAACAAAGAGAGTGTTCAGGGAGGTTATTTGATCAGAAACTGGTATTATCAGGCAAATGTAAGTTATCAAGGGATGCCTGTTTCAGGAGCAGATTTATCTGTTTATAATAATAGCTATCCTGCAGGATGGCAGTTTAATCTTACTTCAAATTCTGCTGGATTGACAAACATAATAGAAATAATTGATTATGTTAGTAGTAGTGGGACAATAAGAAATTATTATTCTAATTATACAATTAATGTTGTGAATGGAATCTTAAACGAAAGCCACAATCTGAATGTTACTGAAAAATCTTTACAGAGCGGTTTTGGAGGATTAATTTTTGATGAAATCAATTTTTTGGGGGATACAATTTCTCCTTTTATTAATTTCACTTCTCCAACTCCTGCAAATGGAAGCACATGGAATTATTCTTGGCTGCCTGTCAATGTTTCTGCTTATGATGATATTACATACAATAACAATATCTCAACATTTATTGATTTTGATAATTCCTTGATTGGATGGTGGAGAATGGATGATTATAATGATTCTACAAAAACAGTTTATGATTATACAGGAAGAAACAATGGAACAGTTTATGGAAATGCTACCCAGACAGATGGAAAATTAGGAAAAGGGATGAAGTTTGATGGCTTTAATGTTTCGAGTAACGATAATGATTTTATCAATTGTAAAAATGATAGCAGTTTGAATTTAAAAACTGGAAGCTGGGGTGCCTGGGTTAAATTAAACTCAAAAATGCTAGGAAATATTGGGGAAAGGATTATATTTAAGGAATCAACAGGCTCGCCAGGGTCTAATGGAATTTATGAATTGTTTTATTGGAAAGATAAAAATAGATTTAGGTCAGAAGCAGTTGTTTCTGGAGTAAGATATATAACAGAAAGTTCTTCAAGTGTTAACCTCGGGGAGTGGTATTATTTAGTTTCTACTTATGATGGAGAAATTTTAAAATTATATGTTAATGGTGTGAATGTAGGTAATAATGAAACTCCAAGCGGGAATATTGATAGTAGCTTAGGTCCATTAATCATAGGCTCATCCTTAGGACAACCTGATATGGCTCCTTTTAACGGCACAATAGATGATGTTATGATATTTAACAGAAGCTTAAGTGCAGAAGAAATCTCTGCTTTATATGCAAATACTTCTTCTAAGTATTTATTTAATAACTTCACTGACTTAGCTTTTGGAAACCATACATTTAAAGCTTATGTTCAGGATACTTTTGGGAATGTGAACTGGACCGAGAAAAGAAGTTTGGCGATAAGTACAATTAATGTATCCATTTCATACCCTGTGCAATTTGCAATTTTTCAAAGACACAACTCAATTACCGGAGAGATTCCAATTTATGGAACATATAGTGGAACTCCTGCATCAATAGAAGCGAGTTTTAATGGAGGCAGTTATGTTACTATAAACTCTAGTCCTTCTGGAGGAATATTCAGCGGAAAATTAAATGCCTCTCTTGGACAAGGCAAACTGATTATCAGATTTTCCAATAACCCCTCTATAAACTCATCAGTATCAAATATAGGAATTGGAGATGTTTTTGTTATTGGGGGGCAATCAAATGCTGAGGGTTGTGGTTCATACCAGAGCACGCTTAATTCTTCAGATAATTTCAATGCAACTGTTTACAGGGAGGATGGTGCATGGAAACTGGCAAATGACCCTACTGATTCAGACCCTTGTCTTGGTAATGGTTCTGTGTGGCCAAAGATTGCTGACTATATAATTCAAAACCAGAGTATACCTGTGGCATTTATAACTGTGGCAGATGGTGGAACAAGTATTCTTCAATGGCAAAAAGGTCAAACCCAATACGAGAATATGATAAATCAAGTCAGAAAAGCTACAAACGGAACAATGAGGGTAAAGACTCTGCTATTTTTTCAGGGAGAAACAGATGCAAAGACAGATACGGGGGTAAGGGGGAATTATAATTATTACAAATCAAACCTGACAAAAATGGCAAATGATTTCATTAATGATACAGAGATAGCAACAACAGTAATAGCTGGACAGATTGATAGAAGCTATTCCTCTTGGACCAGAACGACTGTGGATAATATCAGAAAGGCACAACAGGATTTATGGAATGAAGATAACAATATTTCAGCAGGACCAGTAACCTATGACATCACTCAAACAGATGTTATGGTAGTGCATTTTAATACAAATGATGAGATAACGGCATTTGCAAATAGATGGTGGGCTTCAGTTGCAAATGTTATCTATGGTGTTGGGGATGGGAGGGGTCCTATACTAAAGAATATAACTTTTGGTGGTGGCAATAATAATCTTATCTTAAGCTTTGATGAGTCTTCTCTCCCCCTTTTAATTAAAAATTGGAATGGAACAATCTCATTAAAGGCTCAGGGATTTAGGATTGTAGATGGCTCTGTTGTACTAGACGACAATAATATAACAAGTGCAGTGGTTATAAATAACAACCAGATTCAGATTAATTTTTCAACTAATATCTCATTAAATGCAAAAGTATCTTTAGGAAGCTATACTGATGGCTACAATAAAAACATAATAAGAGATAACAGCTCTTTCTCGCTTCCTGCAGAGGCATTTTTGGATTTCCCCCTTTTAGATACATTCCTTCCTTCAATAAATTTCACTTCTCCAACTCCTGCAAATGGAAGCACATGGAATTATTCTTGGCTGCCTGTCAATGTTTCTGCATCTGACGTTGGAAGAGGGGATAACAATATCTCAACATTTATTGATTTTGATAATTCCTTAGTTGGATGGTGGAGAATGGATGATTATAATGATTCTACAAAAACAGTTTATGATTATACAGGAAGAAACAATGGAACAGTTTATGGAAATGCTACCCAGACAGATGGAAAATTAGGAAAAGGGATGAAGTTTGATGGGAACAGTAGTTATATTAATACGACAATGATTAATTTCCCCTCAGGAAACGCAAGTAGGACTGTTTCTCTTTGGCTTAAATGGTATCCTGATTCCAGTGTCTATGATGTACTTTTTGGCTACGGAAGCAGTTCATCAGGGCTTGAATTATTTGGCGCTTTTATGGAACCTTCAGGGAACTTGCGTTTTTGGTGCAATTATATGAATGTTTCTGATAATTATTATACTGGTATCAATATTCCAGTCGGAAACTGGATATATTTAACATTTACTTATAATGGAACAGATATTAAAATATACAGGAATGGAGTATTACAAAATACAAAAACAAAACTTCTAAATACTGTGCTTGTAAAATCAGCAATAGGTATAAACTCCTTTGTTGCTCTACATCCTTTTAACGGCACAATAGATGATGTTATGATATTTAACAGAAGCTTAAGTGCAGAAGAAATCTCTGCTTTATATGCAAATACTTCTTCTAAGTATTTATTTAATAACTTCACTGACTTAGCTTTTGGAAACCATACATTTAAAGCTTATGTTCAGGATACTTTTGGGAATGTGAACTGGACCGAGAAAAGAAATGTTTTTGTTAATGTCAGCATTACAGCTCTTCGAATAATCTGGGTTCAGAATCTATCTAATGTGACCGGAAATCCTGGAGATTTAAGAAATGTAAGTATTAACTTTAGTGTTTATGACGCAGGTGGCTTTGATGATTTAAATGATTCAAGTGCAAGAGCAAATTTCACAAGAAATAATTTTGTAAGAAACTCTGCGAGCTGTTCGAGAATTGCAGGGGAGAGCTATGGTAGTTATGCAAACTATACCTGTTATGTTGAGATGTGGTATTATGATCAAGGAGGGATGTGGGATGTAAGTGTTTCAATTGCAGACAAATCTGGAACATGGGCTGTTAATACTAGCAGTTTCCTGTACGAGTTCCTGTATTCTTTTAACATGACTCCTGATTATGTAAACTGGAGCGATATTCAGATTGGAGATGTTGATGAACCTGCAGATAATAACATGACAATAAGCAATCTTGGAAATGCAAACATAATAAATATAAGTATTAATGCAAGCAGGTTAAATGGAACAGGCAGCTATCCTGCTGATTTTATTCCTGCTGCTAATTTCTCATTCAGCAATTTAAGCTATAATTCGTGTAATTTAGGAGCAGGAGCCATAAGCTTAATTGAAGACCAAAATGTTTCTTTTAGATTATTTATAAACTATTCTGACAGCTTTAATTATGCCTATGCAAATAACAGCATAGGATTTTGTTTGAAAGGGCTTCCTGCTGGCATTCATGCACAGGAATATAAAACAGGAGATGAAAAGAAATGGGAGATTAATGCAGTTTTTGAATTCTTTATTTCCATGAAATATGCTCTTCTTGTTGCTGCAATTGTTGTTAAAAATAAAAGAAAAAAGAAAAACAAATTGAGCGAAGCGGAATTACTGAAATTAAATTCTAAGCTAAAGGAAAAATATAATATAAGCATTAGCGAGATATTAAAGGAGATAGAAGAGGAAAAAGCTAAAAAAGAAATACAAATACCAATTCTAATATTTGAAAGTAGACTAGGACCTGCAGAAGCATTATGCAAGTACTTAAAAGAAAGTTTAGAATTAAAATATTCCGAAATTGCTGAATTGATTGACAGAGATGAAAGAACAGTTTGGATTAATTATAGAAATGCTAGTAGGAAGATAAAAGGAAAGATAAAAACAGACCCAAAAATATTGATGCCTATTAATATATTTTCAGACAGGAGATTGAGCATTTTAGAGTCTGTTGTCAGATATTTGAAAGAGAAGCAATTAAGAAATGTTGAGATAGCAAAACTATTGGGAAAGGACCAGAGAAATATTTATACTTTATACTCAAGAGCCAGGAAAAAATTATCTATCTAATTTTTTTTGATATTCATAAAACTTTCAATTTTTCGAGAGTGTTTAGAGTTTATAGTTTGTTAGAACTAAATAAGTCTTTATCAAAGAATCTGGTCATATCATCAAAGAGCATAATTCTTTTATAAATATTGCATTTTAGAAATATTTATAAATACCCCTTTGTTGTATGGTTTATGAAGAGTGAAAAGAGGTTTGGAAGAAGAGTTGTGTTAAGTTTATTATTAATCGGAATTATAATTGTATCAATCAGTTTTGTTTCTGCTGCTTGGTGGAATAGTTTGTTTGGAAGCAATGATTCAAATTTAGAAGGGGAGCTGGCTGCGAGTCAAGCTGCTACAGCAAGAGTAAGAGTTCAAGATACTTCTGCCCCAATTGTTGTTTATGTGAGTGATACTAATCCTAATCCAGTTACACTTAATAGTAGACAGGTTTCTGGGGGAAATGTTAGTGTAAGATTTTGGTTTCTTGCACAACAAGGAGCTACGGGCCCAGGAAATTTAGGTGTCTCAACTTCTTCAAGTGCATATTTTAATAAAACTGGAGTAATTTATACAAGAGCGAATGTTTCTTGTGTAAGTCTTACTGAGGTTAATTGCGGAACTTTTTGTACTGGTACTGCAATGAATTATTCATGTACTATTGTTATGAGATATTATGATAATTCTAGTACTTGGAGTATTAATGCGACAGTTGTTGATGGAACTACGGGTAGCAGGGGTTCTAATATAACTAAGACTTTTAGTGTTAATTCGTTGTCTGTTCCATTTATAGAAACAATTTATTTAAATTGGACAAACCCTGCTTTGGCATTGTCTACTCAGAATAGATATTCAGATAATAATATAAGCGTATTAAATGATGGAAATCAAAATATAAACTCTGCAAATGTTAATGCAACTTTTCTTAATGGTACTACACGTACTGAGGAATCAATACCTCCTTCTCGATTTACTGTAAATAATGCTGCTTCTTCTGGGGCTACTTGCGGTGGGAATACTCTGGTTCTTGATGCTAAAACCTCTGTCCCAGGATATTATCTTCCTAAAACAGACACTGAAATTGTATCTTCTGTAAATTTTACTGCTTGTCTTACAAGTCTTAGTGGTTTAATTCCTTCATTAAGTTCACAGGAGTATAATGCTTCGAGATTGTGGGGAATTGAGGTTATATAAAAATGGTGAATAAAAAAATAATTAACATAGAATATGCTATTATAGTGAGTATATTAGTAATGATCGGATCTGTTAGTGCTTTTGGGTCAAGTATGCCTTATGGTATGGGAATGCCATTAAAACTTTATCCTGGACAAAGTATTGATTTTTCAATTGTTTTGCAAAGTTCTCTTGCTGAGGGAAATTTAACAATTATACCTGAAATTTCAGAAGGACAAGATATCGTTAGTGTAACTGACAGCCTAAAAGAATATAAAGTTGTAGCTGATCAGAATATTGGTGCATTAATTAATTTAAAAGCAAGTATTCCAGATGATGCTCCTATTGGAAAAGAATACGCTGTAAAAATTTTATTTAAAGATGTTACCCCGAAGGCAGGCGGGATGATTGGGCTTAGCATTACTACTGGTGCTGGTTTTAATGTAGTTGTAGTAGAAAAACCAGCAGAAACTCCTGCTACTGAAGGAATCAGCACAGTCTGGTATATATTAGGGGTTATTGCAGTAATTGTTATAATCGCAATAATTTGGTTTGTGGTTAAAAATAAAGAAAAATAGATTTTTATCTTGCTTCTCTGATTTTATTTGTAAACCTTCTGGGACTTGATTTTATGAATATAGTAAGCTTGAATTAGTAGCTTTATGCTGATTGCCTTTTATTATTATATTGATTAGTACACATTACCAATGTTTAGTTTGTTTTAGTAATATTGATAAACTATTTCAGCTTTGTAGATGAATTGTTATAAATTAAATAAAAGATATACTTATTATATGGGCAGTTAATAATATAAATAGAATTTTCTTGTTTTAATAATGAAAATCAATATAAACAGAGAGGTGAAGTTTTTATTTTTAACAATTAGTTTTATAATGATACTGGTCTCTTTTGTTAGTGCATTTGCAATATCCTCTGCATATGGAAGCGGGGCCCCTATAGAGATTTTTCCTGGGGAAACAAAAGACATTCAACTTAAATTAATGCCTTCTCCCGGCGAGGATAATGTGATTATAAGGGCAGAATTGATAGATAATGGAAAAGTTGCTGAATTAACTGACTCTACCCAAGAATATTATGTTGATGCTGGAGAAGTTATTCCGGTTAATATTAAAATAAATATTAATAAAACTGCAAAGGCTGGAGAAGAGCATAGCATATTGATTAAATTTTCAGATATTACCCCTTCTAAAGGGGGAGGAAGTGTTTCTTTCAAGGGTTCTTCGACAATTGGCCTTGATGTATTAGTTGTACGACCTGAATTAAAGGAAGTAAAAGGAACTGGCTTGTTATTTATTTTTGGATTTTTCTTGCTAATACTAGTAATTGCAATAATATTAGTCATTTGGCTTGTTGTCAGAAATAGGAATAGCTGATTTATCTCTTTTTGATAATATGTGAATTTTTGAGATATGTAGAAGCAGGTTTAGCAGGCTGAAGTCCACAGAAAATCAAGCTTTAAAAATTGTGGAGTTAATTAAAAATAGATTCTAATAAAGATATGATTATTAAGAAGTAATTGAAGGGCTATATAAATGCTTAAATATGATTATTTATTTCACTTTTTTATGGAAAATCTATTGAAGAAACTAATGATTGGAACTTTTTTTACTTGTCTATCTATTGGAGCTATCGGGTGTCATAATCTAGGAGGATATTCTGGGGCTAATAATCCTAGTTTGAAATATTTTCCTGATGCTCAAAAACAAGATGCTGAGAAAACAGCTGAAAGTTTAAATGGGGGGCTTCCTCTTTATGTTGTGAAGTTTGATTAGTTAAGATTATAAATTAAGTGTTCTGAATAGCTTTATAAGTGCAAATAAATTCTCTAAAACATCAAAAATCTTAAGATTCCAAGAAATTTTTTTATGAATTTTCTGGACCAGAAAAGCTTTGCTTTTCTAGGTTTTGTGGCTTAAAATTTGAATTAAATTTTAAAAATGAAACTCGCGGCATTATTTTCAGGAGGGAAAGATTCATGTTTAGCTTTGCATAAAGCAATAAAAGAAGGGCATGAAATAAAATATCTTCTTTCGATTACCCCTAAAAATTTTGACAGTTTTATGTTTCATAAACCCTATTTAAAATTGTTAAAAAAGCAGGCAGAGAGGTTAAAGATTGATTTGATAACCCAAAAAAGTGATGGAGAAGAGGATAAGGAATTAGAGGATTTGAAGAAATTAATTGAAAAAGTTAAAGATGAGGTTGATGGAATTGTTGTTGGAGGAATAGCTTCAAATTACCAAGGAAGCAGGATTAAAAAGATTTGTAATGAATTGGGGTTGAAGTTTTATGCTCCCCTTTGGGATTATAAAAGTGAAGATGTTTGGAAAGAGTTGTTAAAAGAAAAGTTTAAGGTTGTTTTAACTAAAATAAGTTGCGAAGGGATTAATGAGAAATGGCTTGGGGGAATTATCGACGATAAAAAATTCAATGAATTAAAAAAATTAAGTGACAAATATAATTTTAGAATTGATTTTGAAGGAGGAGAAGCTGAAACCGCTGTGCTTTTTATGCCTGGGTTTAACAGGAAGATTAAGATAGATTTTGAGGTTAAAAATGAAGGAAAATACAGACATTTTTTAGATATAATTGATGTTAAATAAATTAAATATCTTTCTTTAATAAGTTTTAAAAAGCATAATTGACAATTGTTAAGATGAGTGAACAAGAATTGACAGAATTGAAAACAGAAGCTAAAAATCCAAAACATGTAGGAATAATTCTAGATGGAAATAGAAGATTTGCAAAAAGACTTGTGATGGAACCTTGGAAAGGGCATGAATTAGGTGCAGGGAAAGTGGAAAAATTGATTGATTGGTGTAAGGAATTGGGAATAAGGGAGATAACTTTATATTGTTTTTCTTTAGAAAATTTTAACAGGCCTAAAAAAGAGTTTGATTTCCTGATGAAGATTTTTAAAAAAGAATTTTCAAGGCTAAAACAAGATAAAAGAGTCAGGGATAATAAGATAAAATTGAAGTTTATTGGAAAAACTGAGCTTTTTGACAAAGAGCTGCAAAAAATTATTAAAGAATTAGTTGAAATGACAAAAGATTATGATAATTACAAGGTTAATTTTGCATTTGCGTATGGTGGAAGGCAGGAAATTTTGGATGCTGTTAAAAAGTTAGTTGAAAATAGAGAAGAAATTAATGAAGATAATTTAAAAAAGAATTTATGGCTTGAGAGCGAGCCTGATTTAATCATAAGAACGGGTGGAGAGAAAAGAACAAGCAACTTTTTGCCATGGCAATCTACTTATTCTGAATGGATTTTCCTGGATAAAATGTGGCCTGAGTTTGAAAAACAGGATTTGGTTGACTGCGTTAATGAGTTTAGGGAAAGAGAAAGAAGATTTGGGGAATAAAAAAGGTTTATTAATCAATTTTTCTTATAATAATTGATAACTTACAAACTACGACGCAAGGATTACTCTTCTCAAGCGTTTATTAGTTATCGATAGCCCAGAGATAAATTAATAAAAAAGAGCAAAATGAAAGAACCTGAATTTTACAGAAAAAAGTTAGATAATGGAGTTACTGTTTTATTCGAAAGAAGGCAAGTTCCTGTTGTGGCTGTAGCTAGCAGTGTGAAATCTGGTGCTCAATACGAGTCTGCAGATATAAAAGGAATTTCTCATTTTTTAGAGCATCTTGTTTTTAAGGGAACTAAAAAAAGGACAGTACAGGAAATCCCCAAGGAAATAGAAAGCAAGGGAGGGATTATTAATGCATTTACAGGAGAAGAGATTACTACTTATTGGAATAAGCTGCCTAGTAAATATTTTGAGTTAGGAGCAGATATTTCCAGGGATTTGGTTTTAAATCCCATATTTGAAAAAAATGCTTTGGAGAGGGAAAGAAAAGTTATCTTAGAAGAGATAAAAATGTATCATGATAATCCCAGCACACATGTCTTGGAAAAAGTAAAAGAGATGCTTTATAGAAAGCCATTTAATATTTCTATAGCAGGTACTGCTGGAACTGTTGGAAAATTGTCAAGAGAAAATATCATCCATTTATTTAATTCATTTTATTCTACAAACAATATGGTTTTCAGTGTTGTTGGAAAGTGCGAATGGGAGCAGGTTTTAGAAGAAGCTAAAAAATTTTCAAAAACTCAAAAGCAAATTAAAAAGATACCGATAATATTAAGAAATGGAAACATTGTTGAAAAAAGAAAAGGGATTGATCAGGCTCATTTGGTTTTTGGTTTTCATATACCTAAACTAATTGATAAGAACAGGTATGCTGCTGAAATCTTTGATTCTGTATTAGGCGGGGGAATGAGTAGCAGGCTTTTTCAAGAAGTTAGAGAAAAAAAAGGGTTATGTTACGCAATTAAAAGTGATATGGAACAATCTAAGGATTATGCCTATGAGATAATCTATTCTGGTACTGTTAAGGAGAAAATTGATGAAATCAAAAAAATAATACTAAAAGAAATAAAAAAATTAGGGAAATTTGAAAAAGTGGATTTAAATGAAGAAAAAGAAAAATTGATTGGATTAAATCAGATAAATAAGGAAAAATGCGATTTAACAATGATAGACTTGCTTCAAGAAGAAATCGGGGGAGATGCAAGAAATTATTATAAATATGAAGATAATATTAATTCAATTAAGCTAGAAGAAGTAAGAAAATTAAGTAAATTAAAGGGTTATAGCTTTGTTTCTTTAATTCCTGAGTAAGATTACGCAATCTCTTCAATTTTATATTCTCTTTTCTCAGTTTGGTGGATAGTTTAAGCTTTGTTTGAGTAGCTTAAAATTATAAGTATTACTAAGGAGATTCTTTTGAAGATATGAATATTATTAATTAAAAAATAAAAAAATTAAAACAAGACTTATTTTTTAAAATTTCTTATTAACTTTGCAATTCCAATAATCAAAACACCTATTGCAATTAACCAGCCATTATAGTCAGTTATCACACTCAAAATTGCAAGTTCCTTAAGTATCAATAATATACCTATTATTGTTACTACAATTGCAGTTATTTTTGCCATTTTTAACCTCCTTTTCTTATTTCATCAAGGAAAAACTTATTTAAATAGGTTTTCTTTTTGTTTCTTATGCAAATCATAAGAGTAAGACTAATTGATGGATTGGGAAAAACAAAAGGATGCGAAAAAGCTCCTTTAAGTATTTTAGAGGCATTTAAGCATATAGGAAGCAGCGAAGGCGGAAGATTAATAGAGTTTGATAAGCTTAACTTAGAGGAAATTCATGTTAATTTAGATAACATTAAAGAGGCTAATCATTTGATTTTTGAAAATAGCAAGGAAGCATTTGAAAAAAATAATAAAACCTTTTTTATTGGGGGGGATCATTCTATAAGCTATTCAATTGGGGAAGCTTTTACTAAAGTTGAGGTAAATCCTCTTCTTATTGTATTTGATGCACATGCTGATTGTATGAAGACTAATGATGAACCGAATCATGAGGAATGGCTAAGAAGGTTAGTTGAGGAGGGATTTCCTGGTAGTAAAGTAATTTTAATATCTGCAAGAAATTTATGGGACGAGGAAATTGAATTTATCAGGGAAAATAATATTTTATGGATTAAGATGGATGTTCTACAGGAAGAGTTGACAGAGATATGCGATATGATTATGGAAAGAGTAAGGCAGGCTTCTGGGTTTTATGTCAGTATTGATATTGATTGTGTTGATCCCAGCCATGCTCCTGGAACAGGAGTTTTAGAATCTGGGGGATTATCAAGCAGGGATTTGATTTATTTTTTAAAGAGATTAAAATTATTGAATAATTTTAAAGGAGCAGATATTGTTGAAATAAATCCTGATAAGGATGTTAATGGAATGACTGTTAAGTTGGGAGCTAAATTGCTTGCTGAAATGATTTGAGAGATAAACTGGTGATAACAAAAAACGAATTAAGATGGGATTGAGTAGCTTAATCTTTTGAATTAAAGCTTAACTAGATCCGTAGATTATAGATGAAAATTATGAAAAAATAAAAATGGAAGAAGAATATGAAGGGATAATGGGCAGGAAGAGCAAATTTTATTCTACATTCTTTTTTATAATAGGTTTAATCGGAGCAGTTGGGTTTAGAATTGTTTTAATTGTAAACAAATGGAGTACCTTATCAGCAAGTTTAATATGGTATATCGCGGTTACCTCTTATATCCTCTTTTATCTTTATAGATATTATATTGAACAAAAAAGAAGGCAAATTTTAGTATCTGGTAGATTGAAATATAAATTAGATAATGGAATTGAATTAAATGAACAGGACAGAAAAAATATTAAGCTGATTATAGATTCTCTAATGGTTTCTAAACAAAATTTGAACTTAATTATATTGGTTATTGTGTCAATTGTATCCTTAATAATCCAGATAGTATTGGATTTTATAATTAGGTAAAAATGGAAGAAAAAATGGGAGCTAGATGTTTTATTGCAATTGATTTGTCTAGAGAAGCAATCAATTCAATTAAAGAAATTCAAAAATTATTGAAAAAACAGAGTTTATTTAATGGAAAATTCACAGAGCCTGAAAATTTGCATTTAACTTTAAAGTTTTTAGGAGAAATTAGCGACGATAAAATTAAAGAAGTCAAAAAAAAGCTGCAAGAGGTTAGTTTTGAAGAATTTGAAGCTGGATTAGGAGAAGTTGGTGTTTTTTCTAAGAAGTTTATTAAAATTATCTGGATTAAGCTGAAAGGAAATGGAATTTTTGAGTTGCAGAAACAAATAGATGAGAAATTGATGGATTTATTTCCTGTTGAAGATAGGTTTATGAGCCATATCACAATTTCAAGGGTAAAAACTGTTGGAGACAAAAAAGCATTGTTAGACTATGTCAGTAAAGTTAAGACCGAGAATATTAAGCTTAAAGTTGATAAGTTTTTTCTAAAGAAATCTGAGTTAAAGCCTGAGGGACCGGTTTATGAAGATTTAGGGGCATATCTTATAAAGAGAAAATATAGTTAAGAAAGCAAATCTGGTTTTAAATATCTATTGTTTTTGATTGATTATATTTTATTATCATCTTGCTTTTAAAGTTAAGATAATAAATTATATTTTAATGAAGAAAACATTAAACAGGAAATTAACTAGAGAAAAGGCTAAAAGTTTTCTTGAAAGTCTTGCTGGAAATTACAGAACTTTCTCAGGATTTGAGGATTTTGCACGACAATATAAAGGAGAGCATAAGTCTTATTTAACTAGGGTTGTTGGTTATTTAAGAAAAGCAAACCAGGGTTCGAATAGAATCTACGGGTTGGGTGATTCAGAGATAGAGCAAATCTTAGATGCAACTTTCCTATAGTAATCATGGAAGATTCATTGAAAAAACTTCTTGAAGAGCTTGTTGGTGGTGATGTTAAAACCTTAAAAGCTAATAATCTAGGAATTAAAAGAATTGTTCTTTTTAGTTCCGGGAATATTACAGATTCTATGAGAGAAGCTTTAAATTACACTGAAAATTGTTTTTTAAGCACCCAGTTTAAAATAGGCCATGGAGAGATTAAAGTAGAGATTATTCCTTGGTATAATTGTGGCAGATATTTTCAAGAAGGAGATTATAGGATTGATGTAGGAGCTTATTTAAAATCTAATTTTCTAAAATCCTCTTGAAATCTTTTGTTCTATTTTTTAGTATCTTTTCTAAGTCTTCTTCTTTTGCGTTTATTGTATTGCTGAGAGTTTTAAATTCTTTTAAAAGCTTTTTAGCTGTTGCAGGTCCTATTCCTGGAAAGGCCTCTAAAATATACTGTTTTTGTTCTGAAATTGTCTTTGGTATTCTTGAATGAAGGGAAATTTCTGCTGGTTTTTTTAACTGCTGTTTAGCAAATGTAATTAAATATTTAGAAGTGTCTTCATAATCTTGAGTGAATATTATTGGGATTTGATAATTGGTTATTATTGAAAGAATAAATCCCCGAATTGCATTTTGATTGAAATCAACATCATTTAAATCGCCTTCGAGAATAAGCAGCTGATTTTTATACTGCCTCATTTGTTTTAATTGTTCAATAATTCTTCTGCTTATCATAGATGAAACAAAATCCTGAATAGTTTTTCTTTCAATTATTGTATTGCCTATAAGATAATCTCCTATTTTTAATGGCCGAATAATAAGTTCTATTTCTTTATTTTCTGAAAGTTCAGCAAGAATCATAGAATCTTTTTCATGAATATCTGCGATTATTTTTGATCTAATATGGGGCTTTTCTTCTATTTTGCTTTTTTTGAAAATGTTGTGGAATGGCATTTTATTTTTTGTTTAATTCCTTTAAAAAAGATTTGTTTATTCCTACTTTCATACAATTTTTAAAATAACCTCTCCTGTTTTTCTTTTTTATCATTTAAATTTAGTGTTCCGTTATCTAAATCATCTTTGATTGAGCTTATCGCCTTGTACATTCTTTTTTCTTTTGCAATTGCTGCATAATAAAATATTTCATCTAAGGTGTCTTTTGTTATTAGGATTGTCAGTTTTCCTTTCATTAATCTTGCGGTTCTTCCTGCTCTCTGGATTTTTCTTATTGCAGAGGGAATTGGCTCATAGAAAATTACAGAATTTACTTCTGGTATGTCTAATCCTTCTTCTCCAATTGAGGTGGATATAATTATATTTATTTTTCCTTGTTTGAATTCTTCTATAATCTCATGTTGTTCTTTTTGATTTAACCCACTCACAACTCCTTTATCACTTGTTTTTTTAGCCTGCCCGACAAAAACTTTTGCGTTAATATTTGGAATTGAATTAAGTTCTTTGCAGATTCTTGTTCCAGTTTCCCTATATTGAGAAAAAACGATAATTTTTGTTTTTGGATTTTCTTTTATTGCTTCTTCTACAATTGATTTTAATTCCAAGAGCTTAGGATGTTCTATGTTTTTTGCAAGCAATTCATTTATTTTTATATAAGCCTGGTTGAATTCAGGATTTTTTGCTATTTGTTTTGCTGCTTTTGATTTATTCTGAGCAGATTGCTGGAAAATTGATTTGATATATTCTAAAGAAGTATGAAGGGTTTGGGTTTGTATTAATTCTATTAAATGAGATAGTTTTATTGCCTGGGCGCATGCAGACGCTCCTGACAGATAATTAAAATTCCTGTTTCCTGAAAGAATTGATTTCATAATCCTCCCCTGGGTTTCTAAAAGAGTTATTTTGTTTGCAGGCCTGAAAATAAGTTTTCTGTTTTTTAATTCCTCAACCTTTTTTTCATACAGCTTTTTTATTATTGCAGTTATTTCTTTAAATTCAGGGGGAAATTCAAGTTTGATTACATTGAATTCTAATTTTTGAAGATATTCTTTAACATCTTCGCTTTCTCTTGTCCTTAATTCAATTGTTTCAATCCCTAAATTATTTGCAATTTTTTTAATTGTTTCTTTGTCTGAACCTGGGCTTGCTGTTAATCCCAAAATCCTTGGATTTTTTGATTGTTCTTTGTATTTTTGTGCAACATAAGTGTAAGAATAGTTTTTCAGGCAGCGATGGCATTCATCTTCAATTAGTAAGCTTACTTCATTTAAGTCATAAAGTTCATTTTTTATATCATTTCCAATGCACTGAGGTGTTGAGAAAATTATATCTGCCTTTTCCCATAATTTTCTCCTATTTTGGGCATTTACTTTTCCTGTAAATAACTCCATATGGGCAAATAGTTCAGGAAGATGCTTTTTAAAATAGGCAAGATGCTGTTCTGCTAAAGGGCGGGTTGGTGCAAGAAAAAGAGTTTTTGTTCCAGGATGTTTTTTTTGAGTATGGATTGAAAGCATTAATGCAATCAAGGTTTTTCCAATTCCTGTTGGAAGAACAACAAGACAGTTTTTATCCTTGCAATTTTCGTAAATATCACTTTGATATTTTCTTGGCTTTATTGTTTTAAGAACTTTGTCTGACATTTTCTATGGAAGAATAAAGGGTTATTAAAATTTAGCTTTATTTTGCAAGCTCAAAAACAATATCAGGTCCTGACATCCCAACCATTTCTATTGTACCATCACCACCATTATCTTCTAAGTTTTTTCCTGAGCTGTAAACCTTGAACCCTTCCCCTCTTTTTTGGTATAAGTACGCCTTTCCAGTAAAGGGATCTGTTGGTAAATTCGCAATATTTTGGGGGACAAGCTGCTCGAGTGAATCTGCATATTTCCCATTTTCTTTTTTGTAGAGCCTATTTGATATTGCAATTTCTGCAGCTCCTAAAACAGCATCCAAAACCGCTTCCTTTTCATAAGTATTATAATATACTTCAATTATCATTGGGCTAAGATAAATTCCTTTGCTGGTTAATTGCTTATTGTTGTCAGGGAATGATTTGTTAGTTTCATCTAACATTGATTTTATTTTGTTTCCAGATTCAAAAAATTGCTTTTCTGCTAATGGAACTATTTGGAACATAGAGTCAGCATATAAAGTAAAGTCAATTTTCCATTGATTAAGGCCAAACTTTAGAGGGTCTGTTCCAAAAAACTTTTTTGCTTCCTTTTTTTCCTTATCACCTGCTTTAAAGTACTCTTCGGGAAAGTTTGTTCTTGACAGGAAAAAAGGTAAACCTATTGAAACTATCTCTCCTTTTATTGCATAAGCAGAGATATTTTTTTGTCTAATATTTTTTAGTTCATCAAGTATTGCCTGATATGTTCCAATATCATTAGGATCTTGCTTTTCCATAAGCTCCTTTATTATTGGTACAGTTTGTAAAACCGCAGAGTTGATTGGAATTTGATATCTTAATAACGGTTCATTTGATAATGATTTGGCAAATTTTATTGAGGTGAGGCAAGTGTCATATGATTCTTTAATCTTATTATTTTTCAGTTCAACTTGTGCCCTGCTTATTAGAAAACTACTTGCTTCCATTAGCTGATTTAACTGATCTATAAAAAGAGAGTTTGGGCTTGAGCCCAGTTGAGCATATTCTTCATCAGACAAAAATCTGCAATTCATACCAGATGCTTTTTTTAGAGTTTCGTATAATTTATCTGAGTTTGGGTCAGAAAAAAGTTTTTTCAATCCTTTTTTTGTTGTTTCTGGAATATTTTCCCATGTACGAAATTTGCAGACATTTTCTCCGCAAAATTTACGGATAGGAGGGATACACTCCCATTCTTTTGGATATTCTTGTTGTGATATTTCTAATTGCTGGAAAGCTTTTTTATAAACAAGCACTCCATTTTCAGTATCTGGAATTTTTATAAGCAATTGTTCTAATGAAGTTGGTATCCCTGCATCTTTTAGCTCTTGAACTTTTTTTTCATATATTAACTGCATTTCTTGTTTTGTTTTGCATACAGAAATAATTTCTTTTATTAATTCGTTAGGGTCTTGTGTTAGTTCATCAACAATATTTGATGAAATTGTTGCAGTTGTAACTTCATTCTCTAATGTTTTTTCTTCTCCTTTAATTGGATTAGCAATATAAAGAATTCCTGCTAGCGCTCCAACACCCAGGACATTCCTTATGCATTTCCAGAGTTTTCTCATGTTAAGCTGAAAAGGTTTAGGATATAAAAGTATTTCTGCATTTAATTATGTTTATTAAACATAGCAAAAATAGAGATTATATTAATACAATCACCAAAGAGATAATATAAACAATCACCAATAATATCCAGTTAGTTAAACTTCCAAAGAAGATTTTTGTTCCGTCAAGATTGCCAAAAGGGATAAGATTCCAGATTCCATAATAAATTGCATATCTTGATATTTCTGGTTGCTTTAAGAAAGAACAGAGTATTGCTAATGCAATTAATGCCCAAAATCCCCAGGCAGCAGTAAATGCTAAATCAGATTCATTAATTTCAGAGTATCTATATGTTCCTCTTTTCCTTAATACTCTTTTCTTAGTAAAATTTTCTGCATCAAATTGAAGTAGGGTTAGTGGTTTTATTATTGCTAATGATAGTACTGAAAGGAAAAAAGGCAGGATTATTCCTAAGGGGATTGGTTTTTTAAACTGGCTTCTTTCGTACCACCCCCATCTTTTCCAACCCCATGATTTATGTTCTATTTTTAAACTGTAAAAGGGAGCAGCTATTTTTTTAGCGATTACAGAAACAAGGATTATTATAGAAGCCCAAAGAAGACCTATTAAAGAGGGTTCTAATTTGGAGGATAATCCTATTACAAATCCTCCTATTAATATTGCGATTATTATCCAAATTACCTCTTTTCCTGAAAACATAATTTAATTAGCTTTTTAGAAGTTATAAATTTATCTTTTATACTTCAGTAATTTGATAAACCATTTTAAAATATGATTTAGAAGATTAAGATTTTTGGGTTTTGGGTGATTATTATCCTAATATTATCCCTTGTACCTATACTTTTCTGTATATAATTCACACTATAGAAAAGTATTTAAATGAAATCTATTTTTCTTAGGCATGTTAAAGATAAAAAAGATAAGTGAAACAATTGGAAGGAAGGTTTATACTGATACTGGCGATTACTTCGGAGAGGTAGAAGAAGCTAATCTGATTGAGAATAAAGTTGATTCTTGGAGGATAAGAATTGCTAGTTCAATGGGCAGTTTTTTGGGTGGCGCAAGAGGAGTCATAATCCCCCACCAGTTTGTGAAAGCTGTCGGCGATGTTATAGTCGTTAGCAGGGCGAGTTTACCTTTAGAAGAGGGTGAAGAGACAGTTGAGGAAACAGTTGATTTATCTGATAAAGGCAGGGATGCTGAAGTTACTGTATTGTAATTTAAGTAAAAAAGATGGGATTTGACAGCTTAAAATTGACTTACTCATCTGCAAAAAGTTTAAAAGTTAAGGATTATTAATAAAAATAAGTTGAAATAAAAAGAGTGTGAAAATGGTTGAACCTATACTTATATCTCCGTTTTTTACAAGCTATGTATTGCCGTTTGTTTTAGTGTTTACTTTAATTTTTGCTTTGCTTCAGAAGACTCAACTTTTGGGTGAGGGAAAAAAACAGATTAATGCAATTATAGGATTGATTATAGGATTGATTTTAATAGCTTTTCCTACTGCGAGAGATATTGTTGTTCAATTAATGCCCTTTTTAGCTGTTTCTGCAGTTATCTTATTTGTTTTTATGCTGATCTATGGATTTATTATGGGTAAGAAAGAAGATGTTTTGCATAAAGGAACTAAGATAGCATTGGGGATTATTTTTGCTCTGGCTTTTATCACTGTTCTTTTATATGTCTCTGGCTGGTGGGACCCTATATACAATTTTATGTTTAATCGGGAAACAGGTTCGCAGATCTGGATTAATCTGCTTTTAATTGTTATAATTGGCGGAGCAATTGCTGCTGTTGTCGCTACTAAGGATAAAGCTTAATCGTTTTATTTTCTGATAATATTAATAATACTCTTAGTTTTATATTTGAGGTTTTATAGTAGCCTAAATATATTTCTTTGTGAAACAGAAATATATTTAAAGTCATTTAACGAAATATATGTAAGTTAAAAAGAGGTTAATAAAAAATGGCATATGTTGTATCATCTTCGATAACTAATATATTAAATGTATGGGCAGATATGGGCGTATTTGCTTATTTATTGCCTTTCTTAATGATTTTTGCATTAGTATTTGGGCTTATTAGCAAGTCAAAAATGCTTGGAGAGAATAAAGGGGTCAATGCTATAATTGCAGCTGCGGTTGGTTTGATGGCACTTCAATTTGATTATGTTGCAACATTTTTTGCAACAATTTTCCCATTTGCAGGAATAGGAATGTCTGTTTTATTAGTTGCTCTGATATTAATGGGAATGATAACAGATAATGAGAAAGCAACAAAATGGATTTTTTTTGGGATAGGAGCCGTAATATTCATATTTGTTATTGGCTATACTTTTTATAATGTACCCTGGCTTGGGAGTTATGCAGGGGAAGATTGGGCTCCTCTTTTAGTTTTGCTTTTGTTTATAGGCGGAGCTGTTGTTGCAGTAGTAATGGGAAAAAATAACTAATTTCGATTCTGGTAATATTAAGATTATTATTTCTATAATATGCAAAACTTAAGAGAGCTCGGAAATTCAAGCTTAATCTTCTTAAGGAGAGCTTAAAATCGTTTGTGAGATTAATGATAAGAAATATCCCAAAGGAAATGTTTATAAATTGCAAAGGATTTTTTAATTGATGACAATTGATGTATCTGGAATAAACTTTTTTATGCCCATATTCAGTTTTCTATTCGTATTTGTAATTGTTTATGCATTATTAGCCAAGACAAAAATTATAGGGGATAACAAGTTTGTTCTTTTGGTAATAAGTTTTATTATTGCAGTTGTTTTTATTAGCTTTTCTTCTTTGGAATTATTTTTAAGAACAAGTATTGCTTGGTTTATTGTTTTGCTTGTAGCTGTTTTCTTGATTTTGTTAATAGGCATGTTTTCTGGCAAGGATTGGGTTCCAAAATCAGGATTTGCCTGGGTAGTCATTATTATCTTATTAGTTATTTTTTTAATATCTGCGATATATGTATTTAATCCTGTCTTTCATCCTGACTTAGGTATCGCTTCTGGAGAAGGGACAGGTACAAGTCTTTTACAGCAAATTAGGGGGTATATGAGCGGAGGAGTTGTTGGTAGTGTAATACTTATTGTTATTGCGATAATTGTTGCTTGGATTATTACTAAAAAATAATCTATTTTACCAAACCTTTTTAAATACCCCGCATTTGACTAAAAAATGGTTGACAGTTTTTCAAAAATTCATGAAACAGAATTATTTAAGAAATATGAATTGGAAATCAAATGCCCTAATTGCAGAAGCGAAGAGATAGTTGTAAGTATGAAATGTAATGGATTATTTTTTGTTTCTAGCTGCAATAAATGCGGGTATAGGGGTTAAATTTTTTAATCAATTGTTTTGGTAATTTAATGAACTATTTTGCTTTTTGCAGGTGGGTGGATTAAGATTTTTTTTGAGTTTGCAGCATTAGTTTAGTTGAAGAATTATATTTTGAAGATTAAAATCTTGGATTTATCTTAAATAATCTTCAAAATTAGATTTATCAGATTTTTTTTCAGTTTTTGTTTTAGGTCTTGGCCGTGTTGCTTCTTCATTACCATTAATTCCCTGCATCTGCCTGATGTTATCTGTTAATGGATTTAAAATCTTTGAAAAAGAATCCTGAGTTGCATGCATTTCTTTTGAGATATTCTTTATGTCTCTTCCATATTCTCCTATTTTTCCTATAATCGCCATCTGAAGTTCATTTAAAGTATTCTCTATTCTTAACAACCTTTCATTTATTTTTTCTATTTCTAATCCTATATCCTCTTTGAATTTTGTGAAAAAGTCCATTTGTTTTTTTAACTGGGCGGTTTTTTCTTCTACTATTTGGTCTGCTATTTCATTTACAGTTTCCATATCAGAACCAGGAGTATATTCAGGGTAATACGCTTGATAAGATTCATTAGCTTGAGAATAATAATCTGAGGTTGATGGTTGGTATGAAGATGGAATTTGTTGGATAGGCTCCTCTATTTGTTGGGCAAATTGTTGTGGTTCTTGAGTTTGCATCATGCTTGGTTGCATTTGCTGAAAATTTTGTCCTTCTTGCTCATAAGCTGCTGCTTCATTTATTGTCTCTTGAGATAATGCAGACTTGATTTTTGACTGAGATAAAGATTCATGTATCTCTTTAGGAGAAACCCCCTCTCTTCTTAGAGCATCTATTATTTGAGAGTCTGATTGACCCACTTGCCTCATTTGCATCACTCTTTCTAAAGTCCCCATTTTTTTGTTTATTAGTAATTTATTTTGGTAATACTTAACTTATTCCGCTTTGGCTTCTGTTTCCATAGCGTTTTAGTTTGATTTTTATTGATTAGTATTTATTATCTATAATCTTCAAAACGATTTTAAGGCGGGTTTCAGCAGATTAAACTCTGATTGCCGTGGCTTATTTCGTTTTGTTTGATTACCTGTTTTTTTTCTTGTTATTTATGTTTTGATAAGTTATTCACGGTTTTTATTTCTTTTGTTTATTTATTTCTTCTTTTACTATGTCTTTTACATCTTTTATTCTTGCAAGCTCTAATGGCTGAAAAATCTGCGCTTGCCTTTCTAAAATTTCTAATTCAGACTTTTTTGCAAGATTAGGCATCTCGTTTACCACTCTGCTCATTAATTGTTTGAGATATGAGATTTCAGAACTTATTTGTTTTAATTGCCTTTTGAT
Source organism: Candidatus Nanoarchaeia archaeon (assembly GCA_028718805.1). Lineage (GTDB taxonomy): Archaea > Nanobdellota > Nanobdellia > Pacearchaeales > GW2011-AR1 > ARS1285. The sequence continues at coordinate 25,537 of JAQUKY010000006.1, forward strand.
TTCAAACTCATGTTTTGCATAATCCTCTTTAGTAGAAATAAGGTTTTCTCCAACCAATAAAATTCTGTCTTTGATTAGTCTTTGTTTTTCCTCTATTTCATTTAAACGGGTGCTAAATTCAGAAAATAATGAACTTATTGGGTCTTGTTGAGGTTCTGCCATCTTTTTATAATTATATCAATCTTAGGTGATTTAAATAAGTTTTGTTGAACTAATTTACGATTTAGAAAATTTCCACAATGCCCCGAAATATTTTCTAAACGAATTAGCAATATCTTTATTCTCAACAACCATCCCGATAGGAAGTTCAGACCATATAATAATGGCTACTTTGCTGCCATATATAAAAGTAGAAGTAGGAATAGAATAGGGTTCTGGGATAAACTTATATGTTGTAAATGCCTCTTTTAGTACTGATTTACCTTTCATTGAGATGCTCATAATTGTTTTACTTTTAATTTTGAGTTCTTTTTTTCTCTTTTGAAATATGCTAAAATCATGTTGCATTACATCAGGGAAATTCTCATTTGAGCCGAAGACAACATATTCTTTTTGTTTAAGTATATCATTTAGTATTGATCTTACGCCCTTTCTCCCTCTGTAAATATTTGCTTCTTGTTCTTCTTTTGTTGTTTCATAAGTATTTTTTAATTGAGGAAGAAGATTCTGAGCTTGTTTTTCAATTGCTTTGATTTTTTCAATAATAAAATCAGGGTTTGAAGCTTTGAAAACGCGTTTATTTGCAATAATGCTATAGGAAATATACCCTTTTTCTATTAGTCTTTCAATAGTATCATATATAGTTCTTCTGTTTATTTGGGTTTTTTTGCTTATTTGTCCTGCTTGCAGTGAACCATACTCTAATAAAATAAGGTAAATTTTAGCTTCATTTAAATTAAATCCAATCTCCCGTAGGTCTTCTGCTTTCATGATATAAGGATTATTTTAGAGTATTAAAACTCTTCTATATTGTGGTAAGTATATTTACCACAGAAATATAAATAATCCTCAAACTTACTGTTATTAACTAAATTAATATGGAGAAAAAAATGAAAATGAAAATAAAAAATGCTTTAGTAACTCTAGCTTGTACGGGAGTTTTAGCTTTAGCTGGATGTAAAGATAAACCAAGGGAGGCTATGTTTCCTTACAGAGAGTGTTTTGGCTGTAAAGGAGAACAAGCTTATTCTTCTCAAGAAGTGATCCTGTGGAAGAGCAGAGGATATCAGCTGCCTGGGGTGAATCAACTTACAGAATGGGAACTGGCGGAAATGAATAGTTGTAAAGAATTTGCAGAACATGAATATAAATCAAAATATGGTGTTCCATTTAAACACAATTAAGTTTTTAATATAGCATGTTTTATTATTTTAATATAAAAGAGGTAAATAATCATGCTATTCAAACCAGGAACACCCTTATATTCTTATGAGGTTCAAAGGGAAGCAGGGGGACAGGCAGTTTATGTTAATTATTTAGGGGCTAGTTTTGTTCCCAACCTAGCAGATAATCCTGATATAATGAACAGGACCTTTGACTTACTTATAGAAAGCCCAGATGTTTCAAGGATAGTTTTTGTGCAGCAAAGGAATTATAATTATAGTTCAAGTCAGATTTTTATGCTGCAGGAAATAGCTAATCTTTATATTTTTTTAACAAAACAGGAAAAAGTATTATCTCCTGTAAAATTATCTATTTCAAATACTGAATATTTAAGCCATAGATACAATGATGTTGCATATTTGTTAATAACATTAAAAAGAGACCCTCTTGCCTGTTATTTTGAGTTAGAGAGGTTTATTGGTGAAGAAAAAGCAAATATGAGCAGTACGCCCCCTGAATTAAAATTTGATAAGGTTAGTTATATCAGGGTGCTGGAAAGATTTTATTCTCTTTTAGGGAATACGAGGCTGATTATAGAATCTGAGAAATATTTTGGGGAGTACAGATTTGGCAGCAGAAACATATATTTTCATTTTTTTAGGCCAGATATAATCCCTAATTTTACTTTTACTAGACTTGCAGCGAGCTTGCCTGAAGATGCAGAAATTGTTCATCAGTATGAAATAGGCGAAGAGGAAGATATCTCTGTTGTTACTATTTTAAAAAAAGAAGAAGATACTAAATATTTTTATCATTTAATGCCTCCGGAATATTCTTTGGATGAAAATAAACAAAATTTGCTTAATCTGGCTAGAAATGTTTTAATTGAGCATCAGCCAAAAGCAGAAGAGTTTACAGACCCTGAAAAAACAAGGCAGGTTTTTTTTAATGTTTCAAGGGATTTGTTAAGTGAGTTAAGCGAGAATAAGGGAGTGAAATTAACCTATAATGAGTTGAATAAGTTAGCAAGAATTTTAGTAAGGCATACTATTGGATTTGGTCTGATAGAAGTTTTGTTGTATGATACTAATCTGCAGGATATTGTTTTAAATGCTCCTATTTCAGCTAATCCGGTTTATCTTAGACATGGGCAGTATGATGAATGCAGCACTAATATAATTCCTAGCAGAGAAGATGCTGATTCTTGGGCAGCTAAATTTAGAATGACTTCTGGCAGGCCGTTGGATGAAGCGAATCCTATTTTAGACACAGATTTATCTTTAGGAAAGATAAGAGCAAGAATCTCTGTTATTCAGCAGCCCTTATCTCCAAATGGTCTGGCATATGCAATAAGAAGGCATAGAGAAGATCCTTGGACCTTAAGCCTGTTTATTAAGGATAAAATGTTAAATAGTTTTTCTGCAGGACTTTTAAGTTTTCTGATTGATGGAAGCAGGACAATGCTGATTGCAGGAACAAGAAGTTCTGGAAAAACCTCTTTATTAGGAAGTTTAATGTTAGAAATCATGCCTAAATACAGAGTAATTGTTATTGAGGATACTCTTGAACTTCCAGTTGATGCTTTGAGAAAACTAAAATATGATATCTTAAGAATGAAGGTCAGGAGCAGCTTGTTAAAAACAACAACAGAGATTGGAGCAGATGAAGGAATAAGAACAAGTCTAAGGCTGGGGGATAGTTGCTTGATTGTTGGTGAGGTAAGAAGTTTAGAAGCACAGGCATTATACGAAGCTATGAGAGTTGGTGCTTTGGCAAATGTTGTAGCAGGGACTATTCACGGAGCAAGTCCTTATGGTGTTTTTGACAGAGTTGTTAATGATTTGCAGGTTCCTGTAACTTCTTTCAAAGCAACAGATTGCATTGTTGTTGCTAATCCTGTTAAAACTCCTGATGGAATGAAAAGTATGAAGAGAGTTATTCAGCTAACAGAGGTAAGAAAACACTGGAATAAAGACCCTGAAGAAGAGGGAGGATTTGTTGATTTGTTAAAATATAATGTTGAAAAAGATAATTTAGAAGCAAGCGAGGAGTTAATTAATGGAGATTCTGAAGTTATAAAGTCAATTGCTTCAGGAGTAAAAGGATGGGCTGGAAACTGGGATGCGGTTTATGATAATATAGAACTCAGAGGCAGGATAAAACAAGAAATAGTTGATGTAAGTGAAAAATTAAAAATGCCTGAGATTTTGGAGTCTAAGTTTAATGCACTTTCAAATAATATGTTTCACCAGTTTTCACAAAAGATAAGAGAAGAAGTTGGGCTTCCAACAAGCGACAGAGTTTTTCCGGTCTGGCAGGAATGGCTGAAAACGGAAGTAAAGAAGTTTAGGGTTTAAAATTCTTAATTAAAGAATCTAATCTCAATAATGCATAAAACCGATAAGTTGTGCTGATGAGAAGCTTGATGCTGTTGTGTATAGCTGATATAGAAATAAGATATTGATAGAGTATAAGAGTTTTGGTGTTTGTTTATTATAAGAAGATTTTGAGAACAATAATATTTATAACTACTCTTTGATTAATTAAAAAATGGGATTTGGAACAGATATAAAGAGGGATGCAGGTGAAATGGAATTTTATCTTAGAACAGGATGTGTTCATCAAAAATACCTGAATGAGATTTTAGGAGATCAAAGTGTCGGAGTGAGTGCGTTTAAAACTATGCCAAAAGAATTATTAAATCTCAAAGAAGCTGATTGGGTTAGAGAGATGAGAGAGTTTTATAATGAAAATGGTTTTTACAGAACAGAAGATTTAAACAGGCTTTTAGGAGATCCTATTAGAGGAGTTACAATCAGTGAAGAAGGATTAATAGAAAGTTTAAAGAGATGCTCTGAAAACTGATGTTTTTCTGATAAATATATCTTACCTTAACAATCCTTTTAAATCAGGAGTTTTAATTGATTTAATGGATATAAAAGAGATACTGAATAATTTTTCTAAAGCAAAAATTGCTGTTATTGGGGATATAATGTTAGATAATTTTATTTATGGAATCGTTGATAGAGTTAGCCCAGAGGCACCGGTAATTATTGTTAAAGAGACAGGAAGTGATTGTAAGCTGGGTGGTGCTGCAAATGTTGCTGCAAATATTAGTTCTTTAAATGGAAAAGTTTCTTTATTTGGTTATACTGGCGATGATGAATACAGAAAAATTCTGATGAAACAATTTGAAGATAAAAATATTGATTCTTTCTTGCTTCCAGTTTTAGAGAAAACAACTAAAAAAACTAGGATTATTGGGATTATTGGGGAAGACAAGCGGCAACAAATTGTAAGAATTGATCAAGAATGTTATGCAGGAGTTACAGAAGAAGTAGAAGAAAAATTAGCAAAAGCAGTTTGTAATAGGAACCCAGATATAATTATTGCTTCTGATTATGCAAAAGGAGGTTTAACCAACAGTTTATTTTCAAAAATCAGAGAATACAGCAATAAAACAAGGATTATTATTGATCCAAAGCCAAAGAATAAGGAAAATTATTATGGAGCTTATTTAATAACTCCAAATACAAAAGAAGCCAGGGAAATGAGCCAGTTAGACTCAAATAATGTCGAAGAAATAGGAAGATATTTACAGAATAGGTTCAGAAGCAATATTTTAATAACAAGGGGAAAAGAGGGGATGAGTTTATTTGAAGGCGGTAAAATTATTGATCTTCCAACACAAGCAAGAGAGGTTTATGATGTAACTGGTGCAGGAGATACTGTAATTGCAGTTATGGGTTTGGGTCTGGCTTCTGGACTGAATTTAGAGGAATCTGCTGATCTGGCAAATCATGCAGCAGGGATTGTTGTTGGGAGAGCAGGAACTGCAACAGTTTCTGCAAGTGAATTAGAGCAGACAATTGAATCAGAGAATAAAAAAATAAAAAGTTTAGAAGATTTGAAGATCATCAGGGAAGATTATCATAAAAAAGGCAAGAAGGTTGTGTGGACAAACGGGTGTTTTGATTTAATCCACATTGGGCATATAGATTATCTGAAAAAAGCTAGGAAATTAGGAGATTGCCTTTTTGTGGGATTGAACAGTGATAATTCAATCAAAAAGTTGAAAGGAGAAGGCAGACCTATTAATAATGAAAAACACAGAGCTGAAACTTTATCTTCTTTGGAATTTGTTGATTATACCACTATATTCCCTGAATTAACTTCTGAAAATTGTTTAAGGGAATTAAAACCTGATTTTTTTGTGAAAGCAGGCGATTACAATTTTGAAAGTATGAACCAGAAAGAAAGAAAAATTGTTGAAAATTATGGGGGAAAAATTGTGTTTATTCCTATTATTTATGATACTTCAACAACTGATATAATCAACAAGATAAAGAACGGCAGATAAAAGATAACCTCTCTTTACATAATGTTTATTAATTGTTATTTGATTATATAATTATAAAAAAGAGGAAAAATGGACAAAGATGTTGATGAAATCCTGAAAAAATATTCCAGGAAAATAGAAGAAGAGATTAATAACCCTTACGCAAACACTAATGCGAGCGGGGGTCAAGGGGATAGTAATATTGAAGGTTCAAAAGATTATCTGCAATTTAAACAGGATATGATGCCAGAATTATCTAAATATGAAAGATGGGCGAGAGGTTTAGGGAATTTTGTTAAAATCAAACTTGCTATTAAAGACGAAGAGAAAATAAGAAAACAATTGGAAACAGCTCACCTGGAAGCAAGTCCGAGCGAGGTTGCGGGCTTGGCTATTATCAGTTTTTTAATTACTTTTTTTGTTGGTATTTTAATAAGTTTTGCAGCCTGGTTATTGGGGTTTGGCTTTCCATTTTTATTTTTATTTTTGATGTTTGTAGCATCTTTCTTTTTATTTTATTATTTTTATACAATGCCAAGCAGGTTGGCTGTAAAATGGAGATTAAAAGCAGGAAGCCAGATGGTTCCTGCTATTTTGTATACTGTTGTTTATATGAAACACACCAGCAATTTGGAAAGAGCAATTAGTTTTGTTGCACAGCATATTGACCCGCCCCTTGCTTTGGATTTGAAAAAAGTTATATGGGATGTTGAAACAGGAAAATATTCGAATATTAAGGATAGTTTAGATGTTTATCTTGATTCTTGGAGAGAAAACAGCATGGAGTTTGTTGAAAGTTTTCACTTAATTGAATCAAGTTTGTATGAGCCAGAGGAAGTAAGAAGAGTTGAGATCTTGGAAAGGGCATTAAGAGTTATTTTAGACGGAGTTTATGAAAAAATGCTGAAATATACCCATGAGATTAAATCTCCTTTGACTAATTTGTATATGCTTGGGATTGTGTTGCCTACTCTTGGTCTGGCTTTGCTTCCATTAGCATCTACTCTTTTAACAGGCATGATTAAATGGAGCCATGTCTTTGTTTTATTTAATTTAATAATTCCTTTTTTTGTGTTTTATTTAACTGCTAATGTAATGATGAGAAGACCAGGAGGACACGGAGAAAGCAGTTTATTAGAAAGAAATCCTCTTTATTATCAGTATGTTAATAAGGGTGTTTATGTTAAGGCAGGATTAATTTGTCTGCCTTTTTTATTGCTTGGGCTTCTCCCTTTGTATTATCCTTATCTTGCAAATTTAGTTGGCTGGCAAACAGATATTCCACTGTCAAGCATTGGGATGGGATTATTTGGAACAGGTGATTTTTTTGGTTATATAAAAGGAAACGGACCTTTTGGTTTTGGAGCATTAATACTCAGCTTATTTGTTCCTTTTTCTATTGCGATGTTTTTTGCACTTTCATTTTCACTTAGGACAAAAGAATTAATTAAGACAAGAGATCAGTCAAGAGAATTAGAAAAGGAGTTTAATAATTCTCTGTTTAGCTTGGCAAATAGATTGGGAGATGGGACTCCTGCTGAACTTGCTTTTTCAAAAGTTGCAGAATCAAGCAAAGGACAGAAGACAGAGAATTTCTTCAGAATTGTCCATACAAACATACAATCTATGGGGATGGGATTAGAAGAAGCTATTTTTAGTCCAAAGAGAGGAGCATTAGTTTATTATCCTTCAAATTTAATTGCAATAAGCATGAGGATTCTAATAGAGTCTGTTAAAAAAGGATTAAAAGTAGCTGCACAAAGCTTGATGTCAATTTCAGAATACGTTAGGAATATTGAGAAAATAAATGAAAGGTTAAGGGATTTATTGGCAGATGTTGTAAGTGATATGAAGAGTAATATGACTTTTTTAGCTCCCTTACTGGCAGGAATTGTTGTTGGCCTTGCTGCAATGATTACTGGAATTTTAGGGCAGTTAAATGCAATGGTTGGAGAAGGGTTAGGAGAAACCTCAATTGCAGATTTTGGAAATGTATTGAGTATAACTAGTCTTTTTGATATAGTTTATATGATTCCTCCTTATTTTATGCAGGTTGCAATTGGTATCTATATTGTGGAGATAATTTTTATTTTAACAGGAACATTGGTTGTTGTTGATGCAGGTGAAGATAAATTAAGAAAAACTCATGAAATTGGCAGGAATCTGATAAGAGGAAGCATATTATATCTGATAACTGCCTTAATTTCAATAGTTGCTTTATCTTTATTAGCCAGTGTTGCTTTAGGTGGATTGGCTGGATAATTCGATATTATACCAGTGCACAAAACAGTGATAAATAGCAGTATCTATAAATTTATGAAGCCCGTATTTGTCTGTCGGGTCTTCTATTTTTTTGATAACCTCCTCTAGTTTTTTTAAAGGATTTTCTTCAGCTTTATAATTTTCCGAATCCACATTATTAATATTTTAGTTAAGTTTATTAATATTTATTCTGTGAGATATATATGAAAAAAGAGGATAAGAAAGGAATTGCTATTGAAGGCTTAGTTTGGTGGATAATTGCAGTTGCAGTGCTTGTTATCATAGTTATTTTAGCAGTTGTTTTAAGGGATAAATTAGGAGGAATTGCAGGATATTTGAAAAGTCTTTTTAGATTTAGAAGTTAAAATTAAATTGGTGATAAAAATATTGAACGGGTAATAAATAAACACGAGTTAAGGCGTATGAGAGATGCTTAAGCTATCAAATCAGAACTTAATGAAAACTCAAAACCCCCAGAATCATTTAATAAATTACTGATAAAAAAATAAAAAATGGAATTAACAACAGAAAATATAATCAAGATAGCATTAGGGGTTTTTGTCATAGTCATGCTTATTTTAGGAATATATCTTGCAATGAGATCTTACATAATCCCTTATTTTTCTGGGATTGGTTTTGAAGAGCCAAAAGTAGATATTAACAGCCAGTTTGGAAAAGAATTAGTCCAGGAAAAGAATTTGGTTGGAACAGTTGATGAAAAAGGTTATTTTGTCTATAAGGGAGTCAAGACAGAGATTTATTTTCAAAAAGATAAGATTTATGTGAAAGAGTATGGCGTGTTTAATTGGGACTGGACTAATCCGGACGAGGAGATTGGAAAATTAGACAGTGAAGGAAAAATTACAATTAAGATAAATTCCCAGTACTCAGATAATTTAAAAGAGGCATATAAAGTTGGAAAAGAGATTTATAAAATAAAATGAATAAAAAAGGAGAGTTTATGCTTGGAGAGTATACTTTAAAAGTTATAATTGCGGTTTTGTGCATACTCCTTTTATTGTATATGCTTTTTAATTTTTATTCTAGTTTTACAGATAAAAAAAATTTTGCAAGAGCAGAAGCTACGCTTAATTCTTTAAGTGAAAAGATGATTGATGCAAAAAATGCACAAGATACTGCTGTTTCTCTGCCTTTATTAGAGCCCAATGGATGGAGATTGATAAGTTATTCAGAAGCAGAGAAACCAAAACAATGCACACGAAATTGCATATGCTTATGCGAAGATGTTAATTGGAAGGACAGAGCTCAGTTTTGGGGTGGAACTACTCAATTAGATAAATGTGAAATGAGAGGGGCTTGCAAGAATTTTGAAGAGAAAATTAATGATTTTAATATTAAAATAAGAATAGATGTTAATGTCGAATATAAAAATAGAGGATATCTAATAAGTGAGAAAGAAGTTAGTTAATAATAAGATAAATCAGAAATAAATAAAGATGTAATAAAGAGGATTAAGAAGCTTAAAGGGTTAAAAATGAAAAACAAAAAAGCAGATATGGAAGAATTAATGAAGATAATCTTATGGATTATATTTTTTGGAATGGTTTTATTAGCTTTATATTTTTTATTTAAAAGATTTGGAGTAATGTGAAATGAAAATAACAAAAAGAGCAGAGTTAACGTCAAATCAGTTGATCACAATTATAATTTTAATTATAAGTTTTGCTATTATTTTAGCTTTCTTTTTTATATTAAATTTGCATTCAACAATAGACAAAGAAACTTGCAGAAATTCTGTTATAACTAGGGGAGCTTTGCCAATGGGAAAAGATGCTGTTCAGTTAAAGTGTAAAACTCAAGATGTTTGTTTAAGCATGGGAGGGGATTGTAATGTGCAGAGAAAAGACATGGTTACAGTTAAGGTTAGTGATGAAAGCGAGTTAACCAAGGAAATGGTTAATTTGTTATGGGACTGCTGGTGGATGATGGGAGAAGGGAAAGTAGATTATATGTCCAGTGGAATGGGTTTTGATGAAACTTATTGTTCAATCTGTAATAAAATTTATTTTGACTCGAAAATTAAAGAAAAATATAAGGATGGAATTACTTACAGTTTAATATACAGATATATGCAGTCAACTAAGATACCTGATAAAGATGAAACTTATTTATTTAGTATTTATAAGGTCAACTCATTAGACTCTGTGAGGAATGGTTTGTTAGAGGGGAAAAATCCTGTTGATATTTATGCTTATAAGATAGACCCATCAAAAGAATATGTTAGTGTTACTGCTATGATTAAAACAACAAGCAACTGGGAGATAGCAGGTACTACTATAGGAGGTTTAATTGGAACAGTTGTTGGTTTTTCTGTTCCGGGTTCTCATTGGGTTACTGTGCCTGCCGGGATAAGTATAGGATCTTCTGTAGGTATGTGGCTTGGGCCTGCAGATATAAAATATATGGTACCAAAATATTTAGAATTTAATGGAAAAGAACTGGAAGCACTTAACTGCAAGGAATATGTTTCTGAGGGATAAAGGGGTTTTGATAAAATAAAATGTTAAGAAAAAATAAAAAAGCAGAATTATTACAGGAAAATGTTATTTTTATTGTTTTAAATGTAGCTTTTTTTTCAATTATGATTTTGTTTTTGTATCTGCAATCTTCTTCAATCCACATAAAAGAAGAAGAGACCGCTAAGCAAATTGCATTATTAATTGATGCAAGTAAGCCTGGAAGCGAGATTGAATTGAATTTGGAAAATTTTTTTGAAAAAATAAAAATAAACAAAGAAAGGTCAATTACCATAGATAACAACAAAAATATAGTTGTTGTAAGAGGAACTGAAAATAGTCTTTATGAGTATTCTTATTTTAATGAGGTTAATGTTGAGTACAATCTCAAGGAAAATAAACTGATTTTGATTGTAAAATAAAATGGGAAATAAACCAATAATAAATAAAAAACGATATAAGATATGGCAATTGAGACTAGGTCATTGATGATTGCTTCATATTAAAATCGTTCAATAAATTACTGATAAAGAACACAAAAATATGTTAATGAAAAACAAAAAAGCAGATGAAAGAGTTTTAAGCATATACCTATTTTTAATTTATATCATAGTCTGCATTGGGATTGTTTCAGGAGTTGTATTATTTTTTGGTTCGGGGCTTGATGTTAGAGTTGCTGAAGCAGGGGTTTTAAGCGATAAGGTTATTGGTTGTTTAACAGAACAGGGAAAATTAAATGAAAATGTTTTGAAAGACGATTTTGATTTATTAAAATCATGTAATTTTAATTTTAAAGATAATTCTGAGGCGTATAAAGAAGATGAACAGTATGGGGTAAGAGTTGAGTTATATAATTTTGATTCCTGCATTAAAGAAGGAGAACCAAAAGTTATAAACTGCTCAAATGAGGTTAAAAGAATAGAATCAGGAAGAGAGGATTATCTGGAGTTTTGCGGATTGAGTGGAGATAAAATTCCTAAATGTGATATAAAAGAGGCATATCTTTTATCTAATAGAACCCGGGTTTTTATGAGGGTTACGAGTTCAGTCGGAAAGGTAAACAAGAATATTTAAAATGAAAAATAAAAATGCAGTTATTGGGGCAACAATGACTTGGGTAGTTGCAACTATGATAATTTTAGTTGTTGTTATTGTTTTTATTTATTCATCTTATGCACTTGCAAAAGAAAAGAAGATTATTGGTTTTAGTCCCTTAACTTTAGAAGGCGAGCAGTCTTCAAGCATAGATTCAGAGCAGATCTTGTTAGCTTTAATGGAAACAGAATTAGATGAGAAAAAAGTAAAAGATTATGTTTCGGCCGGGAATTATGAGGTTTTAAAAGAGAAAATAACCCCTCTTTTAGATGGAATGTCCAATAAAGATAACTGGAACATGTATATTTATGATTCAAATAAGATTATTAAAATTAAGGGAAATGAACTAGCCAGAACATCAAAATCCTCAATTGTTTTTATTGGAAACAAAAAAGTTAAATTATTTTCAGATTTAACAGGTTAGAGAGGTAAAATCATTGATAAATAAAACGAAAATCAATAATAACAAAAACTAATGCGCCATGGATGAAAAGAGTAAGCTTAATCAATTCATCTGCAAGGCGGATAAGTTATGGGGTTATTGAGACAATAAACAATAAATAAAGATGAAAAACAAAAAAGCAGATATTGCAATAACCATATTAGTAACAGGAGTCATAGCTCTCTGTATTTTAGCATTATTAATTTTTTATGTCTCTGAAAAAAGACAGGAATCAGAGGGGATTAATTCATTTTTTTATTTGCAGGAAGTTTATAATCAGGCTGAATCTGCGAGATACTCAGGAGAGGATAATATTGATAATTATGAAAATGTCAGGTATGATAGTGGATTTGTAGTGGAAAAAGAGTTCCTGGATGGAAATTTAAAGGTAAGATACACCCTTAATCCGTAAAAACATTTAAAAAGTATAGTTAATTAATTTATACAAGAAAAGATGGTGAATAAAAAAGCTCAGGAGATGTCAGTAACCGCGATTATCCTTATTGTCTTGGGAGTGTTTGTCTTAGTTGTTCTTATACTTGGATTTACAATTGGTTGGGATAAACTAAAAGAATTGATTATGCCTAGCAATAATATTGCTTCTATTAAAGATTCCTGCAAAATAGCCTGCGCAACTGACCAGACATATAACTATTGTTCTGAAAAAAGAGAATTAAAATCTAAAGAAGAAAATTTAAAAGATGTAACTTGTTATTCACTTAATAAAAAGAAGCCTGTTTATGGAATAGAGGATTGTAGTGTTGATTGCGGTATTTATGATGACCTTGCTGAAGCAACAGCTGCATGTGCTGAAGAGGGCGAGGAAATGATGTATCTTGATGGAGTTAATGTAAAGAGCTATGTCTGTAAACTTGGAGATATTAGTGCTAATTCTCCAATGCCTTAATAAGGTTTAAAAAATATCGTGTTTTATACTTTTGGGAGTTGATTGTTAAAATGGATTATGCATGTGCTGAAAGAAGAAGAACCAAAAATGATAAAAAGGCTAAAAGAAGATATAATAAATATAAGAAGGGTGGGAAGTGGCGAGCAGAGAAAAAAGGTAATTCCCTGAATCATTGAGAGGTTATAACCCTGGCGGGGCTATCCCCTAGAATGTGATTTTACAGGGCATCCGATTTTTTTAGGATGCAGGTACGGCTTGTTCATTTAGTTCTACTGCTTTTTCTATTAATTTTTTAAAATCCTTTTCAGTTTTATAAAAATCAAGTAGAGGGTCTATGATCCTATTTACTTCTGGATAAGAGTTTCTAACTTTGTCTAAAGTAATATCAGACCATAATTTACTTAATTCAGGATTAGCAACCATTAAAAGTATGGGGATTGATTCGTTTACTCCTGTTGATACTGCTTTCGCAGACATTTTCCCTTTTTTGCATACATTAAAATAATGCAAATGAAATAATTCATGAGCGAGTACATATTTCATAATTTTTGCAGGCAAAATATTGCTTAAGATCATTTTATTGTATTTTCCATCAAAAATATCTCCTAATCCGGGAACACTCAGGCTAATGTAACATGTATAAGTTTTATATTTCCAATCAAATCCGGTAAATTCCTTAATCTTTTGGAAATATTCCCCTTCTATATTTTTCCATTCTTTTTTCAATTGCTTTACAAATTCAATAAATTCTTGTTTTTTATAGCCTTCTTCTATAGCTTTAATTGCAACATCTTTGTCTAGACTTAGTAATCCTAAATGTTCTGGCTTAATTTTTGAAGTCCCACAAACTTTGGCAAACTGATGGAGATATTCTAATTCTTTCTCTGTATTTATTTTAAATTTTACAGTTGTTGCCATCTTTTATTAAATAAGGCGCATATTATAACCTTTTCTAGGATGCCCATCCTTATCACATTATGGGCTAGTTATCTGGCGGGGCTATCTATCATTAGGGTATATTGACGGAACTTTATTTTTTTGCGAGTTTCCACATCATTTGAAAATAAGCTTCGAAAGCTTCTTTTGCATTCCTACTTTTTAAAACAAAAAAAGTCATCTCTTTGGCAAGATTGATTATAACCTTATCAGAATAAATGAGGAATATTGCAGGAGTGAGCATATTCTCTGGCATAAACTTAATTTCTACAGGAGGATATCTCTTAAATTCTTTTGCTAAATTTTTAGCATGATCATTAATAAGAAATTTAGCTTTAATCTTCTTGTCGGATCTTATTTTTTGAAAATAAAGTGCTAGAGGTAAAAACTCTTTTCCAAAATCATAAACTCCCATAATATGAACTTCGTCTCCATTATTTAATTCATCAACTAGATTTGTAAATGCAGTCCTTATGCCCCTGTACCCCGAAAAGATAAATGATTCTTTTTCATCTTCTTTTTCCTGAGAAAAAGCCAAAAGGCTCGGTAAAAGCTCATTTACTTTTTTTTCTTGTTGTTCTATCTCTTTTTTCTTTTCATTAAGAAAATTTAATATCATTTTGGGATTTGTTGCTTTGTAATGCTTAACATTTTCTTTTGTAAAATAACTCACTAACCCTTTTTGGATTAGCTTTTCTAAAACTTCGTATACTTTAGAGTTAGCGGTTTTTGATTCGTTGATTATTGGCCCAGTTGAGGAAGAACCTAATTTTAGTAAAGAAAGGTACACTTTAATCTCAGACTGGTTTAATCCAATCTCTTCTAATTGTAATTCTATTTGTGATATGTCCATAGATAAGTATCTTGTTATTGATATATAAACCTTTTCTTATTACCCCTACCTAAGGAGGGGATAATATATAAAAAGAAGGAGGTTGTTACTGTATCATAATAAATAAAACAGACAAAAACAAAATGACAAGAGGAATACAAATATTGAAAGAAAATTACGGAATGCCTTATGTACTTTTGAAAACATTCTACCAAGTTGGAGAAGGAATGCCAACAAGAGTTACTATCCATGGAAAATATAACATCCAAAATGAAAAGATAATTATTCCAAAGCCATTCTATGACTTACATGAGGATATTCTTAGAAGAGATGTTAAACCTAAAATTGCAGATTCTATCATAAAAAAAGGTTTCAATGTTGCAACAGGGTTGGATGTATATGCTAAGCTTTACTTTATGTCTGAAACAATGAGTGGTAGTTTTCCAATGAATAGTTCTTATGTAATAAAACTGAATGAAGTTAAGGGATTGGGATTTCTTACAGAAGAAGGATATGCTGGAATGTTTAAAGAAGGTGCATTTACCTGGAGATTTGATAAAGAACATGTTGAGTATATTGGAAAATCTTTAAACTTGCTTGATGAAAATTCAAGGGATAAATGGCCCGATTACAGGAGAATTGTTGAATTGCAAGAAAATTTGAAAAAGAGCGATTATAAAGCACATGATTTACATAAAGATTTGTCTAATTTAACAACTAAAACCTCTATTCCCTCAAGAATTATAAGATTAGGAGACAATTCTGATTTAGCAAGCAGAGGACAGCTAGGCATATTCTCTTTTTAACTTATAGTCTATAAAATTAAATATTTGTCACAGCAAGGTGGTCAGATGATTTTATATATAATCCAGAACTAAGATAATCAACTGAAATAAAAAAAGTTCTGGATTATACCAAGATGGTAGCAAGTCCTGGCGGGGCTATTATTGAAAAGTAGTGTGCTCTTAATCGTGGTTTAATAGCAAGCCACAATAAGAAAGAGCATGACTGACATACACAATTTAAATAGAAGATTAGAAGCAACATTGAGGAAAGTGGAAAATTCTTCTATTTCTGATAAGAATAAAAAAGCAATTTTTGAGTTTCATAATTTTTGTTTTAGCGAGGGAATTGGGGCTGGAAAAATCCAAAGATATGTTTTTGACCTGGAGAAAATAGTTAATCTTCTTAAGAAAGATTTTGATAAATGTAAGAGAGAAGATATTCAGAAAGTTTGTTGGTTTAATAGAAAAGCAAGGTTTCGAGCGACAAGGCTTTAGCCAGCGAGAAACCTTTAGGAGATTAATTGTGAAATGAGAGATAAAAATTATTTTCAACTGGATTTTTATGAAGATAAGGAAAGATTTGCAGATTGTTATTCTTTAAACCAAATTAAAGACCATGCTAGAATTCAGTATCTTATAAAAAGAGGTTACAGCTTAACAAAACATTATGATTTAAGAATGAAAGAAGAAATATATTTAACAAAAAACCAGAAAACAGAAACTCCACAACATGCATTTTTGGTTTGGGCTTTACTAAAGTATCTAAGAGAGCAAAATTTTCAGGTCTGGAATTACAAGACAATTAAGCCAGATATTATTTTTGAAGTTCAAAATAGAAAAATTGCTATTGAAATTGAGACTGGCAAGAATTTAAGGAATAATAGAAAGCAATTTTTGGAAAAAATCAATTCACTTTATAAAAATTTTGGCTATAACTGGTTTTTTGTTGTGACAAACAGGGATTTAGTCAAGAAATATAAGAAGTATGGCAGGACTTACACAAGAAAAAATGTCATAAAAGCAATCTGGAGGTATGTTAATTTTAAGCCAAGAAATTACATGTTAAAACATCGGTTTTGGAAGGGGGGGATGCAATGGCATTTATAGACGGAAGAACTTTAAAAAAATACCGCAATTGACACCACATATAATAAAGGGCTAATTTTAAACTAAAATCTCCTTGATATCCCCCATTTTTTGCAAATATGGCAATTATTGCTGAAATCTCTTTTTTCAAATTTGCAAAACGTGCTGTTCTTTATAATATTGTTAAAATCCCTAAATTTCATTTCCTTTATTTCTAAATTATCAATTATTTTTTGAATGTTATCCTCGCACCTTTGTTTATATTCTTCTACAGGAAGCTCAAATTTTTTGCATTTCCAGCAATGCATGGCAAAATACATCCCCTTAAGCCTTTTCAATGGCCATTTTGGCCTTTCTTTTATTTCTTGATTAGCCATAAAGAATATATATCTATCAGGATATATAAATTTATGAGAGATATAATCCAGAGGCTTTTAGCAACAGATAACTCAAAGGAAAGAACAAAACTTCTGGAAAAATTTAGGGAATTTCAATTTGGCAAGAGTAGAAGAGAGACAGAAAATATTTTATTTGAGATATTTAAGGATGCCAAGCAAATGCTTGAAAATACTAAAGATAATGAGGAAAAAAGAGTTGCCCTAAGAACATTAAATGCAATATTTCTTATTTACCCCTCTGAAACCATGGCAGAATTGCTCCAAGTTAAGGCTAAAGAAACTCCGGTTAAAGACAGGGATGTCATGGAAATAATTGACATTTGTTTGGAATTGCTGGAAGATAATGATGGAAATTTAAGGCTATCAGCTGCATATTTAATTGATCATTTAAGGGGATATATGCCTGATTATAATTATGTTGATTTGTTTTATAATCTGCTTTCTTTAAAGAACTCTCCAAAAAACAAAGGCAAAAATAAGAAAACAATTGAATTTTGTTTAAGTAAAATATTTTCTCCATTCCTTGAAGCAATTTTGGACGCAAGTTATCCTCTAGAGGTTAAAAAGATGAAAATAAGAGTTCATTCAAAAAATGAGAAGGTTATTAACACTGCTATAGATGTCGAACATTTAGCAAATCAAATGGTATCTGAAACTGAAAAATATATTCAAAAAATTCTGGCAATAAGAGGAGAATATCTTCTTGAAGGCAATTTTATCCCTTACATAGAAAATATTGGTATTTTTCAGATCTTCTATGAAATGCAAAGGCTAAGAGAACTTTATTTAAAAGGAGAAATAAATAAAGAATTAATGAAAAATTATCTGAACAGCCGAATTTCTATTTTTGCGAATAATAGAATTGATATGCTTGATGGTCTTTCAGAAAGAGAAGAATTCTCATTGGTTTTAATGGATTTTAATAAGAATCTTGTTGTTAAAGATCTGCAGGAAACATATGATTTTTTAATAAAAATAAATTCTGTAATAGAAAATCTGAGTTGAAACATATAAATTTTAATGCACATATCCAATAAATTACCTTCATATTCTTTGTTGCTAATGTGTTATCAGGATAATCCAAAGCTTTATATACCTCTGGTGTATATTTATACAATAAAGGTGTATAATAAATGATAACTAATAATGAGAGAAAGGTATTGAAGATGCTGTTGTATGCATTTGGCGAGAGTTATTCAATAAACCGCATTGCAAAAGAATGTAAGCTAGCTCCAAATGGAGCATTAAAAATATTAAGAAAATTTGAAAAAGAGGGCATATTAGACTTTGAGAATATTGGAAATATGAAATCCTATAGCTTAAACTTTGAAGATGAAAAAACAAAGAATATTCTAAGATTAGCTTTAATTCCTGAGTTAAAAGCAAGGCTCAAATATCGGGCTGAGGATTTAAAGCATTTGAAGGAATTTACAGAGGCTTGCATTATTTTCGGCTCCTATGCTGATTTAAGAAAAGAGCCAAATGATATAGATTTGTTTTTTATTGTTAAAAACAAAAAATTTAATGATTATAAAAAAGAAAGCCCTTTGGTTTATAAGACAATGCCTATTAAAGTTCATGATATCCTGCAGACAAATAAAGATGTTGCTGAAAATCTTAAGAAAAAAGATAAGGTAATTATAGAAATACTTAAAACAGGAATAATCCTATGGGGATATGACAAGATAATTAATATTATTGAAAATGGCTATAAAAAATAAGTTAAAAGAATGCATGAAAGAAGGCAAAAAGGGAGAAAGGCATAAAGGATTGAGGGAGATAGAACCTTCAATGAAAATTGCACAAGGACATATCAGCAAGGCAATACATAACCTTAATGCAATAGACACTTTTCATGATGATGGATATTCAGACTGGAGTGCATCAGCTGCTTTTTACTGCTTGTACCATTGTTTGCTCGCTGTAATCTCCAAAAAAGGCTTTGAGTCTAGAAATCAATCCTGTACTTTTGCATTGATTGAAAACATGATTGAGAATAATGGAATAAGCCTGACAAAAGAAGAGCTTAAAGAAATATTTGACAAAGATGTGACAGAAGATTTGAGCCATAGCGACAAAATTTTAGATATAAGGGAAAATATGCAGTATTCAATTAAAACTGCATTAGAAGAGAAAGAGTTCCAGTTTTTAAAACAGAGAACAAAGTTCTTATTTGATAAATTAAGAAAAGAAGTTGAAAAGTGACATCACCAAAAAATATAAATACAAGTGCCACTTTAGATAATTTTAATTGATTAATAACTAAAAAAAGAACACGCTACTTTCTGCCCTAGGCACTGGCGGGGCTATATACCTTTTTGGCAGATTTTGGGGATATGGACTTACCTTGAATTTATTATTCTCCTCGAGATTCAAGGCTATTTAAAGACTGCTACGGTGAGAGATAGAATATATTGTGTTGTTAATCATCTATTCGGAGAGCAGATATTGCTTGAAAATCTGGCTCGAACTCTAAGGATTTTTCATCTTCTCCCATATCAATCTTGGGATTTATCAAGAACTTAGCTATCTCCTTGCGAGCACATTTAGGTTTCATGTTTTTGACTTGGGGTGCTAGAGAAACCAATGCCTTGTAAGCATCATTTGTAAATGCAGCAAGATAATCCCACGCAGATTCAAACCTACCTAGGGAATCATAATTTTCAGAATGGCAAGTGGTAGTGGCTATTGAATACAATGCTCTAATTTTCTGGTCACCAGGCAATTTTTCTATTACACATATAAAACCGCTTATATAATCTGCAATTAAACTGTCTTCACGAACTTTGTCATCTTCTTCAATGTAATCAAAGTGATAACGCCAAATATTGTTAAATTTTCTTAGCCAGCCATTTGACTCTGGAGAAGATACTGCCATTTGTAAAACTGAAGCAAGATTTGATATATATTCAAATGAATGCACTCTTGTATCTATTTCCCTAAGCCCTTCTTTAACTTTTTTATTAAAGTAATCAACCGTATTAGAGAAATTTATATCTGCATTTTCATTTGGTTTTACTGGAACAACTGATTTGGAAAAATCTTCTCCATTTGAACAAAGACCTTCAAGCCCTTTGTAACATAATACTCGCTGGCTCATATTGATATTAGGGAATTAAGTTAGACTATTTAACATTTATTATAATCAAATAATACATTCAAATAGTTCTGTGTTTTACCCTGTTAATATTTCCTAACGATATATTTTTTAGATTTTTCCTTCTAGGATTGTCATCTCTCATTGCTTTTATGGGGGTGTATCTTCATATTTATCGATGGTAAACTAAGCTTTTATATCTCTGGTATAAGAGCTATATCATAGCCCCTTGAATCTGTTTAAAAGTTCTAGTCTTGGCGGGGCTATATACCTTTTTGGCATAAAATTCTTTCATAAGTTTTATAAGCATTCTAAGTTTAATCTTATAAAATGGTGAATGAATTATTTTTAGCAGAGAACTGGTTTTTGATTATCTTAGGATTAATTTGGGTTATTGGGGCAGTTCTCCAAGATATGAAGAGGAGGGAAGTTGATAACTTATGGAATTTTAGCTTAATTGCTTTTGCACTTGCTTACAGAATTGCTGTCTCTATTTTTATTAATAATTATTGGTTTGCTTTTAATGGTTTAATTGGATTGTTAATATTTTTGGCTTTAGGCAATCTATTCTATTATGCAAGATTATTTGCAGGGGGAGATGCCAAGCTTATGATTGCTTTAGGAACAATCCTTCCTCTAAGTTATTCGTGGATTATTAATTTTAAAATTTTTGGATGTTTTATTTTATTGTTTTTGTTAGGAGGAAGCATTTATGCTTTGATATACTCTTTTTGTCTGATAATAATTAATTGGAAGAGTTTTAAAAAGGAATTTGTAAAACAATGGAATAATTATAAAAGATTGTTTTTGATAGCATTAATTTTTGCTTTAGCCTGGGTTTTAATTGCTTTTTTTATTAGTCAGACAATTATGGTTTTAATTGGATTAATTGTTTTATTATTCCCTGTTTTGTATATTTTTGCAAAAGCTGTTGAAGAAAGCTGTATGATAAGATTAGTTAAGCCAAACAAGGTTACAGAGGGGGATTGGCTGTATAAAGATATTAGAATTGGAAACAGATTAATAAAAGCAAATTGGGAGGGTGTTACTAAAAGAGAATTAGAATTAATAAAAAAAGGCAATAAAAAAGTTTTGATTAAATATGGAATACCATTCACCCCAAGCTTTTTATTTGGGTTGGTTGGTTTGTTGTTTTTAGCTTGGATGTGGTTCTTTATTCTAAATTTAATCTTTTGGTAATCTGATAAACGATTTTAGCACTTCCTTTTATTTAACTCGAAGATTATAGGATTATTAGTGAGATAAAAATTTTTATCCTTTAAGGTATTCTGAAAGAAATTTTTTGCAGACTTTTTATAGATTCTTTTGTAATCGCGGTTTTATCTGTTGTTTTCTTCTGCCTTGGGCTTCTCTTTTTTGTTTCTAATATCAACTGCAGCTCTTTTAATTCTGATTCCTCTGCCTTATGTTTTTCTAATTTTTTATCTTTATAAAAAGGTATGACATTAATTATAGCGTGTCCCTGAGCTGATGCAGTTTCTATTTTAACATCCTCTGCATTTAATTTCTTTTTTATTTTTTTTGCTGTTCTTTGAGCCAAGCTTAATGAGGATTTTGGAAGTTTTTCTATTGTAGTGTGTTCGTTTGGGATTACTATGGTATGCCCCCTTGATATTGGATTTATTTCAAGGATTGCAGTTGCCTTTTTGTTCTCTGCTATTCTGTAAGAAGGCACATGGTTGCTTATGATAGAGCAAAAGATGCATTGGGTTGCCTGTCCTCCTTGAGCAGTCTGATTTAATTGTCCTTCTTCTGAAAGCTGTATCTTATTTTGTTTTAAGAATTCTTCTAATTGTTCTTCGTCGAGATTTGTTACATACTCTTTAATCTGCTCTTTATTCTCCATTTCAGAGGATTCTATCTGCTGGAGAAGCTGTTTTTTTATTTCTTCTGCTTGTTCAGGGGTTATTGCCATAAATAAGTTAAATAAAAGGGTTTTTTATATTTATCTTAACTTAAAATAATGATTTAATTATAATATATTTTTGATTAGTAGTAAAAAAATAGCAAATATGTTTATATATTCTCTTTTTTAAGTTATTTTCATGGGAATTGAGAGTTTACCTTTAATAAGGAATTTAGAAAATTTTGCTCAGGGATTACCTAAAGAGTGCAGAGCTAAAGCGTATGAGTTTGCAAAGAGTTTTTATGTAGTCGGGGTAGGGGATGGAGCAGCGCAGGGAGTTGTTTCTGACGCATCAATGATTGCAGGGATGTTTAGTGGAAAAAAATCAAAAGATTCTTCTTCATCATACTTTGGGGATAAAGAAAAAGAGTTAAAAGATTACCTAGACAAAAAAATTCAGGAATCAAAATAATTTAAATAGTAATTCTCAAAACTTTGGATTATCAAATAATCAATAAGTTTATAAATAAACCTTTCAAAATCTAAATATGGGAACCGCACTTGTAAAAATTAAAATAATGCCTGAAAGTCCTAAAGTTAATTTAAAGGAAATTGAAAAACAGGCAGTAGATATTGCAAAAAAGAACAAGGCACAGAATCCAAAAACAGAGATAGAGCCCATAGCTTTTGGGTTAAATGCAATAATCCTACAGTTTGCTATAGATGAATCAGAATCCATTGATAATGTTGAAATCCCATTAAGAAAAATCAAAGGTGTTAGTTCTGCAGAAGTTGCTGATTTTAGAAGGGCTTTTGGTTGATTTAATTTTTATAATTATGTTTGATAAGCATAATACTTATAAGCAAGGTATTTTTTTAATGAATATTAAAAAAGGAGAAATTTAAATAAGAGAAGTTTATATAATGGGCGGGAATTATGAACAATTAGTTGAACTGATTTCTCGGACTTCGGGCATGTCTGTAGGAGAGATTCAGAGAAAAATAGAGGCTAAACAGGCTAAGCTTTCCTGGCTGATAAGTAAAGAAGGGGCTGCCCAGGTTGTTGCAGCAGAATTAGGAGTAAATCTTGACAAACAGGTAATAAAAATTTCCCAGATTGTTCCTGGAATGAAAAAAATTAACCTGATAGGGAAGATAATTACCCTGTTCCCAATAAGGGAATATAATAAAAACGGGAGGAGTGGGAGGATTGGCAGTTTTGTCTTGGCAGACGATACAAGCAATATAAGGGTTGTATTATGGGATGAAAATCATATAGATTTAATTGTAAAAAATCAGGTCAGGGAAAATATGGTTGTAGAGATAAATAACGCAGGCATCAGAAATGGAGAGTTGCATTTAACTAATTTTTCTGAAATTAAAAATTCAAATAATGTACTTAATTCTATTGTTATGGAAAAACCTGTTTTTAACAAAAAAATAGCAGAGTTTAATATGAATGATGCAGTAAGTACAAGAGCATTTATTGTTAATATCTTTGAACCAAGGTTTTTTGAGGTTTGTCCTGCATGCAAGAAAAAAGTTGAAAATATGGAATGTCAGCAGCATGGCAAAGTTGTTCCAGAAAGAAGAGCATTGCTAAATTTTGTTATGGATGATGGAACAGATTCAATCAGAGCAGTTATGTTCTCAGATAATATCGGGAAGTTAATAGAAAAAGATGAATTAGAAAATCCTGAAATTTTCTCTTTAAAAAAACAGGAGTTGTTAGGCAAGGAGCTGGTTGTTTTAGGCAAGGTAAGAAAAAATAAGGTTTTTGATAATAATGAGTTTATTATAGAAGATGTAAGGGCAGTTGACATTGATAAGCTGATTAATGAATTGGAAAAATAGAGATAATTTTATTTTTTAAGATTTGATAATGTTAAACTCATAAACGCTTTGGCAATTATGTCTATAAAATTGTTTCGGTGTTTGCAGTTACTTATTTTAGATAATGTTTATTAAGTATATCCGTTTATTTTGGATGTAAAAAAGAGGAAATAAAATGTTATTAAGAACTCATTTGGCTTTTGCATTTCTGATGATAATTTTGTTTGTAAAACATGTCAATAACCAGTGGGTTTTTATCCTGATGGTTTTGGTTGCAACTGTTCTACCTGACTTGGATACTGGTTTTTCAAGTTGGGGAAGACATTGGATATTCAGACCTCTTCAGTTTTTTGTTAAACATAGGGGAATATTTCACAGCCTTACAACTGCCACACTCCTTTCTATTTTGCTTGCTGTTTTTTGGCCTGTTGGAAGCCTTGGATTTTTTATTGGTTATTCTGTTCATATATTTCTAGATAGTTTTACAAGAGAAGGAGTACAGCCTTTTTGGCCATTGAAACATAAAACCTATGGGTTTATTTCAACAGGAGGAAGAATAGAAGATAGCTTTTTTGTATTTCTAATTATCTTTGATGTTGCTCTGATTATTATCACCTTTGTTTTTTAATTGTTTTTTTGTTTTAGTAATCTCATAAACGATTTAAGCTTTATTTAATATTTCAGCAGCTATAATTTGATTTTTTCTATTTTTAATTTAGAATATTCATTATCACTAATTATAGATTAATTCCTGATGATTATTTTACACTACCTTAACTGAAAAGTCTAATATCCCTTCTTCTTGCCACTCTCTTAAAGTTTGTCTATTGAATCCTTTTAAAAAACCTACTATGTACATTTCTTCTGGGCTTAACTGGGTGGAGAGTATTTCTATTTCATCTTGCGCATTAAAATTTTGATATGTGTTTCTCATTTTGACCTCCTAAACATTTTAAGTCAGGGGTTTATAAATCGATTGCGAAGCCCTTGTATGAAACTTTAATTCATAAGGCTTATAAAGGAAATCAGATAAATTCTAATATGCAACTTGCACTCTCTCTTGGAAAATTCTATGGAATTGATTCTTTAGTTGAGATTCTCATAATAATAGTATCTTTTATAATCTCCTACTATAGTAATAAAATTTATAGATTGGTAAAAGATAAAAATTACAGGCTTTTTTCCTTTGCTTTTTTAGCAATAGCGATATCGTTTATATTCAAAATTTTAAGTAATTTAACTATTCTGCATAAAACCAATATTCATGTTACTAATTTTGTGTTAGTTGTTTTAACTGAGTTTGAATTTATAGAAGTTGTCAATTTTATCAGCCTTATTTTGTACAAGTCTTTTTATCTAGTTGGTTTTTTAATTTTGTTTCTTATATTAACAAAAACAAGCAATAAAGAAAAAATTTTCCTGTTTTTTTATCTTAGCCTTATTACGATTTTATTTAGCATTTATTTTGACTTTGTTTTTCATATAACACTTATATTAATACTTCTATTCTTAACCTATAATTTTTTTATAAATTATAACAAAAGGAAAAGTATAAATTCGTTTTTAGTATTTTTTGCCTTTTTATTATTATCAGTAGACCATTTATTTTTTATTCTTGAGGATATTAATCTAATTTTATATCTAATCGGAGAGATTTTATCCTTAATTGGATTTTTATGCCTTTTAGTAAACCAGATTAAAATAAAAAATGAAAAAACGAACACGGTTAGAAGTAATAAAAGATATTTTAGAGATAATAAGAGAAAATAAGCAGGTTAAGATAACCCATCTTATTTACAAATCTAATCTTTCAAACAACAGTATAAAACCCTACTTAAAGGATTTACTCGAAAATAATATGATAGAAGAGTTAGTTGAAAATGAAAGAAAATTGTTTAAAATAACAAAAAAAGGAAATGAATTCTTAGAAGAATTTAACAAAATCAGGATTTTTTCAGAATCTTTTGGGTTGTGATTTCTAGGTTATTTTTAGATATATATAACCCTTTTAGATAATCCTTATAAATGAAAATGGGCTGGTTTGGTTATGGCTGAAGTTACTAAAGAAGACGTACTTGAGGAAAAAATTTGTTTTGAAGGAGATAGAAAACAAGTTTCTATATCTTATGATGAAGTTAAATTTTTTTTAGACAATCAGTGTGCAGAGAAAAAGGCTGTTGAGATTTATAATCATAATGAGGGAAATGCCGTTGTTCATAAATTCTTAGATATATATCATACTTCAAATTGCACACTTAAATTAGAGTGTGAGTATATAAAATTACATGGAAAATTAGATGTTATGGTTTATGGAGAAAAATCTTTAGAGGTTATTGGGCATTTAAAGGCGTTGATAGGAGAAGGTGAAATTTAAAAATGGCTGAAGAAAAAGAAAAAAAGAAGGAAAAAGATAAAGGAGCAGAAAAAAAGATATCTGATTTGCCTGGAATAGGCCCTGCTGCTATTGAAAAATTAGAAGCAGCGGGAATATTTGACTTAATGGGAATTGCAGTTCTTGGGCCTAAGGAACTATCTGAAATGGCTGGGATGGGGGAGGCAGTTGCCAGAAAAGCTATTCAGGCAGCAAGGAAGATGATGGATTTAGGATTTCAGGATGGGTTAGAGTTTGCTGAAAAAAGAGAAGAAATTCTTCATATTACTACTGGAAGCAAGGCTTTTGATAGTCTTTTAGGAGGCAGAGGCATAGAAACAAAGGCGATTACTGAGGCTTTTGGAGCTTATGGAAGCGGAAAAACTCAATTAGGATTAAGTCTTGCTGTTAATGTTCAGTTGCCTATTGAAATGGGCGGTTGTGAAGGGAAAGCTGTTTATATTGATACAGAAGGAACCTTCAGGCCAGAAAGGATAAAACAGATTGCAGAAGCAAAAGGTGCTAATCCTGAAAAAGTTTTAAAAAATATTTTGGTTGCAAGAGCATTTAATTCTGACCATCAGATATTATTAATTGATAAGGTAGGAGAGTTGATAAAAAATGGAGAATCAATTAAAATAGTTATTATTGATAGTTTAACTGCTCATTTCAGAGCTGAATTTTCAGGAAGAGGGCAGTTAGCAGACAGGCAACAAAAATTGAATAAGTATCTTCATGCTTTGATGAAAATGGCAGAGCAGTTTAATCTTGCGGTTTATGTCACAAACCAGGTCATGGCAAACCCTGCAATGATGTTTGGAGATCCAACAACTGCAATAGGAGGGAATATAGTAGGCCATGCTTCAACTTATAGATTATATCTGAGAAGGAGCAAGAAAAATTCAAGAGTTGCCAAATTGATTGACAGCCCTAATCTGCCTGATAATGAGTGTGTTTTTTATGTAGGAAACAAAGGGATAACTGATGAAGAAGGGGCGGAATGAGTTTAATGCCCCCAGAGATTATTAATATATTTTCAAAAAGGTTTATAAGTTTATTATTTGTTTGTTACTTATGGAAGAAGAGGTAAAAGAGCAGATATGGAAGATTTTTATGATTGCAAGCTTTCTTTTTGTAACTATATTTTTTATCCTTCCTTACCTGGTTCAAATTTCAACTTTTTTCCATGAAAGAGCGCATCAGAAAGCTTTAGATAAATATGGCATTGAAAATTCCTATAAGGTTAATTTACTTGAAACAATACATAATTTTTATAACCCCAATGTACAAAAATTAGGAGTTACAAGGTTCGATTTAAATAAATATGAACAGTTGGACAAGTACAAGAAAGCAGAAGTTAATATTGCAGGAATTGTTTCTGATTTAAGGTTTTTATTTTTAATTGGAATTTATCTTAGCTTCGTGAATATCTATCTTTTCTATAAAATAAGATTCAAAAAAGAATATAATGTGAAATGGATTCTTGCCATTGACTGGGTTTTGTTTATGTGGCTTCTGGCTTTAATCCAGATTACAGTAGCCAATATTACTTACTCTTCCGGGGATGTTTATCAACTTGTGAGATTTATCCCTTAGAAATTATTATTTTTATTAGTAATTTATTAGACGATTTTAAGTCCTAAAAAATCTTTGAGATTTTTTGGAACTTCAACTTTAAAAAGATTGAAGTCTTTGCAGATGAGTGCCTAAGACACCCATGGTTTCTTGTGGCTTCAACTTCCTTTTATTTTGTTTGATCGCTCTTGCTTACTTAGTTTATTTTATTAATTTGGTTTCCATTATAATAATCTATAAAAAGCTGTTTTTTGTTCTGTGTTAATGGAAGAACAAAAAGAGATTATTGCAGATTTACACATACATTCGAGATTTTCAAGAGCATGTTCTAAAAGTATAACTATTCCTTATTTAGCTAAATGGGCAAGAGTTAAGGGCTTGAATCTGCTGGGAACAGGCGATTTTCAGCATCCGGAATGGTTTAAGGAATTAGATGTTCTTGAGGAAGGAGAGGGGATTATTTATTATGAAGGATTTCCTTTTCTTTGGCAGACAGAAATCAGTTTAATGTATACTAAAGATGGAAAAGGGAGAAGGATACATTATGTTATATTAGCACCAAATAAGGAGGTTGTTAAGCAAATAACAAAATTTTTTGGAAGCAAAGGAAGATTAGATTATGATGGGAGGCCTATTTTTGGTTTTTCTTCTATTGAACTAGTTGAGGCAATGGAGAATATAGATAAAGATATAGAGATAATCCCGGCTCATGTGTGGACTCCCTGGTTTGGTATTTTTGGAAGCAGGTCAGGATTTAACAGTTTAAAGGAAGCTTTTGAAGATAAGGCAGACAGAATTCATGCAATAGAAACAGGCATGAGTTCAGATCCTGAAATGAACTGGAGAATTAAGGGATTAAATAAAAAAAGTATAGTTTCATTTTCAGATTCTCATTCTTTTTGGCCCTGGAGAATTGGAAGAGAAGCAACTATTTTTTTAGGAGAATTAAGCTATAAAAATATTTTAAAACAGATAAGAGAAAATTCTTTTAAAGCAACAGTTGAAACAGATCCTGGTTATGGTATTTATCACTGGGATGGACACAGAGATTGTAATTTTTCATGTTCTCCTAATAAAAGCAAGGAAATTAATAATATCTGCCCTGTTTGTAATAAATCCCTGACAATTGGGGTTGAGAACAGGGTGGAGCAGTTGGCAGATAATCCTTTAGGGTTTATGCCTCAAAATGCAAAACCTTATTATAAAATTTTACCTTTGCATGAATTAATAGCATTGGCAAAAGCTTCTACTCTTGCATCTAAAAAAACCTGGCAGGTTTATAATTCGTTAATTGAAAAGTTTGGAAATGAGTTTAATATTCTGTTATTCGTTGATAAAACAGAATTAGCCAAGTTTTTGCCAAATGACGCATTGTTAGTTGAATTAATAATCAAAAACAGGATAGGAAACATAAAAGTCAAACCAGGCTATGACGGTGTTTATGGAGAAGCCTTGATGCCTGAGAAACAGGTGAAGTTGTTTTAGATTTATTTTTGAATTTTTATAAACCCTTTAGAAGTCAATAAATCAGAAAGCTCTTTTGGAACCTTTATTTCTTTAGATGAAATTTGAA
Organism: Candidatus Nanoarchaeia archaeon; assembly: GCA_028718805.1. Taxonomy (GTDB): domain Archaea; phylum Nanobdellota; class Nanobdellia; order Pacearchaeales; family GW2011-AR1; genus ARS1285. Next base: position 54,735 of record JAQUKY010000006.1, read on the forward strand.
TATCAACAATTTTATCATGGCAGATATCTTCTCCATATCTTATTACCATTAATGAACCTTGTTCTTCATGTAAATATTGCATAGAATTAATAGGTTCTAATTCAAGATAATTTCTTATTAAAAATTCATTAACTTCTCGACCGATAATTCTTTCTTCGTCAGTTCCTTTTAATTTAGAGGGAAGTTTGTATACTTCTCTTCTTTTCATATAGGTTACCCTAGTTATTTGTTTATATATTTAATTATAATTCAAAGTAGATATTAATGTTTATGGGTAAGCGTTTATTTCTAAAGAATTTTTGTGAATTCATTATCTTCTAATAATCGAATTAGTTCTTTAGGAGCTGGACCTTTAGGGTTTACTTCGGTCCTAACAAGAGTCCTTTTTAATAGATCATCGTAATATATTTTTACGGAAATTAATGAATTATTATTTATTATTGAATAATAATCTTTGCCTATTCTTTCAAAACCTTTTTGAATTTTTGCTTCTACTGCGGAATCTTTCCCTTCTTTTTTCCAAAGTCCATGCGCATTATTGTAATCCATGAGGGAGGGATTACTAAGTGATTTAAAAGCCTTGTTGTAAGAGAAAATATATTTTAATGTTTAACTTTTTCAAGCTCAAACTCGCAGTTTTGCTTTTTTGCCTGCTGTTCAATTTCTTCTGTTACTTTGTTAATATCTGATTTTATCTGCTTAAAATCTGGTCCGTGTATTTTTAGATTATATTTTCCTGCTGCAATGTAAGAAACATCGCATTTTGAATTTTTGCATGCATTATCTATTATCTCTTTTACAATCTTCATGCCATTGGAAGATTTGCTTGAGAGTTTTATTATATTCTTTACCTCTTTTGGTTTTTCTTTTTTTGATTCGATAATCTTTATTATCTTTTCAGCATCTTCTTTTTTGAAATACTTGTTTAAAATTTTAGGATTCTCCCTTAATTCTTCAAAAAAATTTGTTAAGCTTTGTTCTTTAGTTATTTCTTTCACTATTTTTTCAGCTTCTTCTTTTCCTATAACTGTTTTTATTATTGCCTTATAATTATTTTCTTTTTCTATTTTATCCAAAAGTTCCTTTCTCTCATTTTGCTTGACTCTTCTTAAGGACAATTGAATTCTTCCATTTTTCAAACTTATTATCTTGCAAACAATTTTCTTTCCAGGAACAACATAATCCCTTAAATTTCTTATTCTTCCAGGAGCTATTTCTGAGGTGGTTATTGTCCCTTCCCAATTATCTTCGATTTTTACAAATACGGTTGTTCCAACTACTTTATCTACAGTACACAATAAGATTTCTCCTTCTTCGAATTCTTCCATACTGGAAGAATTAGGTTTTATTTTATAAAGGTTGCTATTCTTTCTTTTCACAAAAGAAATATAGATTAGAAGTTTTGAAGTTAAAAAGTTGGTTATTTTTTTATCTCTTTTAATATTTTATCTATTATCTCAGAATAAGAATATACTGGAAGACCCAATTCTTTTAATTTATCTTGTTTTCCTATTACTACGGGGGATTTATCTTTATTATCTACAGAAACAACTTCAATATTAAATTTAGATAATATATCTTTTGCAATATCAAATCTTGTTTTTAACTCAGGAGCTGAAATAGGTATAATCTCCTTATTTATCTTATTTTTGATTATAAGTTCTATAGTTTCAGAGATATGCCCCAAATATGTTGGCTGAAATTTCCAAGAGGTATCATAAATAGCGGGAGTTTTTTCTGTGATATTCTTTAATATCCTGTTAAATGGCCGGTCATTAGTTGTATTTGGACTCAGCCCCATAACTAAAGAAGGTCTTAGAATAACAAATCCTTTTTTTGTATTTTTAACATAATTTTCAGAGGCTAATTTTGTTTTCCCATAGACATTTATGGGGGCAGCCACTCTGTCTGAAGATATAAATATTATTTTCGCGTTTATTAAATTAGCAGCCTCAACAATATTTTTTGTTCCATTTTCATTAATACCTTTTGCAAGCTTTTGATTTTGTTCACACCAACGGGCGTTAGGATTTGCAGCCACATGAATAATTATCTCTGGTTTAATCTTTTTAATAATTTCAATAACTTCTTTAGAATTAGTTATATCTAATTTAATTAATTCCTTGAATAATTTGTTTTTATTATAAGTTCCAGTAACATTAAACTTATTTCTTAAATCGCTATATATTCTTGCACCAACATAACTGCTTGCCCCAATGATTAATATCTTCATTTTAGGTAAATCTATTTGTTTTTCCATTTCTTCTTTGAATTTATCTCTCTTGATAATTATTCTTTTCGCTTTTAAATACCTTTGTTTGATAATTTGAATATTAGTCATTTTCGAAGGTTTTAAAAACCCCTCTCTATCTATTTTCTTATGAAAGCTAAAACTAGATTCATTAAAGTAAGATGCCAGAGTTGTAAGAATGAGCAAATTATATTTGAAGGGGCAACAACAAAAGTTCAATGCTTAGTTTGCAATGCAATAATCGCAGAACCAAAAGGCGGTAAAGCAGATATAAAAGCAAGAATTGTTGAGGTTCTGAACTGATAATACCCTTTCTCATTAATTTCTAATTTATCTCAGTAATTTATTAAACGATTTTAAGCTTTGCAGACGAGCAGATTTTGTTGGGGGTATTATCCATTTAGAATTATTAATATCCATTTGAACTGATTCTTACACCTTTATCACTTCAAACTCCAGTTTTCTTTGGATTAACTCTATGAATTTATCTTCGTCATCTTTTTTTATTGTGCAGCCTGCAGCATTGTGATGCCCGCCTGATTTCCCACCTATTGTTTTGATTATCGAATCTATTATTTCTTTTAAATTTCTATTTGATCTTGTTCTTCTTCCTGCTATTCTTGTTGATACTTTTATTTTATCACCGTTGTATGCCATTGCTACAATTACTGTTCCTTGCTTGTATATTGATGAAAATGAGAGGATGCTTGCAAGGGTTCCTATTAATGTATCTTTGATATTATCTTTTGCGTTTATTATTACATATTCTCTGCCTTCTATTTTGTCATTTTGGTCAATAAACCTCAGGCCAGAAATTATATGCTGCCTGTATTTCAAATAGATTCTTTCTGCTTTTTTTCTTGCATACGGATTTCCCATGCAGAACAAGAATGCTATCTGCGGGAAACCCATCCTGCTGCAGGCATTTATTATAGCTGACAATTCCCTTGCATCTTCAATTTTGTTGAAGAATTTGACAAGATAAAGATTCCCTATGCATTCTGTAGCATCTTCCTGAGAAAGTCTAAGCAAAAAAACGGTAGTTAATCTTTTCATTTCTTCATCATTTAGATCTATCAAGGACTTGTAACATTTTCCGATTTTTTCAATTCCTGCTTCTTCTAGAAGACTTATCGCGCCTAGGTAGTTCCCCGTTGCTCCGGGTATAAAAGGTCTTGAGCTAAATTCAATTATTTTATCTAGGGGTCTTGTTGAAGGATAGAGCAAAAGCCCCTTTTTTACTTTTACAGTGGACTCTTTTATTATTATGTCTCTTGTTTTATTTATTTCTTTTTCCATTGTGTCTCCTACCATACCTATAATTGCCAGATAAGCAAGAGAGGCATTTTCTTTTGAAATCTCCCTTGATATAAGATATACAAGTTCTGAAGTGCATAATTCCTCATAATTCTTTAATAAATGGGGGTTGATTATATTCATATTCTCTGGGACTTCTGTTATTTCTATTTCGTGATGATCAACTACAAAAATATTAGTTTTTAATTTGGATAAGTTTTCTATGTTGTTTGAACCTAAATCTAATAAAAGGATTGTTCTATCTTCTGGGAATAAATTGATTTCTTCTTCATTAAGTTGCTTGATAATCTTGATTGAGAATTGCTTGTTTAACTTCCTTAAGGTTTTCGAAAAAATTGCTGCAGAAGTAATTCCGTCTGTGTCATAATGACTGATCAGGTGTATTTTTTTGTCATCAATTTTTCTTAAAAATTCTTTTGTAAATCTTTCCACTTCTTTTAGTATCATCTTCAGTCTCTTTTTGTCACTAATCTTTTTTAGTAATATAATAAACGATTTTGAGTTATGTTTGAGCAGCTTAACCCTCTCAATATCCCTTTAATTCGTTTTGTTTATTATCAATATAAGGGGCTATTTAAGCTTCTAGATAGTCTTTTACTTTCTTTAATTTGGCCTTTGCTCTTATTAAAGATATATCCGCTTTCTTGTCTTGTTTGTTGTTTTTATAGTGTCCTTCTATTCTATCTGCTCTTTTTTGCAGATTTATCAATGAAGGTTCTGTAAATTTGTTTTTTTCTTTTAAAACCCTGCCTATCTTTATATTGTAGATTTTTGTTTTCGGTATTCCATACTGGTCTCTTAAAGTTAAGCCTATTTTTTCAGAAGTTAATCCTTTGTCAGCTAGTTTTAAGATTATTTCTTTTACTTCTTCTTCAGTATATTTAAGCCACACGGGCTTTTCTATTTTTTCTGTTTTCTTTGCTTTTGGCATGATAATTGGTTGTAATTTTGGTTTTTAAACTTATTTATTACAGATATAAATATGCCGTTTAGTGGTCAAGATAAATTTATAAACTTTAGAGTTTAATCTTTTAAATGAGATTGTTGATGGAAAAAGGAAAGCAGAAAGAATTGCTTAAAAAAGAAAAAGAAAAACGCAAATTAACCTGGAGCAAATTTGCTTTAATATTGAATATAAGACCCTCTAAGCTAAAAACTTTCTTTAATGAGGAGGTTTTAATGGACAGTTTAACTTTTAATAAATTATTTTTAAAAAAAGAATATAAAAAGTTTATTGTGAAAAAATTAGAGAATAACTGGGGGCAATCAAAAGGCGGAAAAAATTCAGATGGTAATTTAAAAGAGATTAAAATTCCGAAGAGAGCAGAAGAATTAGCAGAGCTTTGGGGAATTCTGCTCGGAGATGGAAATATACAAAAAACTTCTGGATATAAGCTAGGAACATATACTATAAAGGTTACTGGACATTCTATATTAGATAGAGAATATCTTATTAAATTTGTTGAACCTTTAATCAAAAATTTGTTTAATGTTAAGATAAGAATATATGAATCAAAGGTTAGTAACGCACTTAATGTTATTGCAGATAGCAGGAGAATTATTGACTTTTTTGAGGAGAATGAGTTCAAAGCAGGAGATAAAATAAGAAATCAGGTTACAATTCCTAGTTGGATAAGAAGTAACCATAAATTTTTAGCTGCCTGTTTAAGAGGGCTGTATGATACTGATGGATCTTTTTATAGATTAGGAAACCAGAATAGTTACCAGATTAATTTTAAAAATCTTAATAAAACTCTTTTAAAAGACGTTCATGATAGTTTAATTAGTTTGGGTTTAAGCCCTTCAAAAATTAGTGGAAGTATCCAGATATATATAACAAAAAAATCTGAAATAGCAAAATTTTATAAATTGATTGGATTTCACAATCCTAAGCACCTTAACAAAATAAGAGCTTATTTTAAAGCCCTGTAGTGTAGCGGTCAAGCATTCGGCCCTTTGGAGGCTGAGACCTCGGTTCGAATCCGAGCAGGGCTATCTATCATTATGATATATTGACGGAACTTTATTTCTTTGCGAGTTTCCATAAAGCATTAAACTGGCTTCTAAGAGAATTCGCAATTTCCTTATTTTCGGTAAGTATTGCATAATAAGGAGAAGTCCATATAAAATTAGCTACTTTATTTCCATAGACCGCTATTGTTACAGGAGACAGGTATTCTTTAGGCAAATATCTAAACTCAGAATTCTTTGAACTTACTACTATTCCTCTTAAATCTTCCCTAACCAAGACTTTTTCATGGATATTATTTTTTACAATTTGATTTAGGAACTGGTGTATGTCTATAGGAAGAACCTGCTGAAATCTTCCCTCTTCTCCAAATGCAACATAGTCTTTTTTTGTCCTGATAAGGTCTTTTAATACTGCTTTTAATCCTTCCTTGCCTCTGAATATCTCAACTCTTGTTTCTTCTTCTTTGGCTTTTGTTAAATTAATAAGCTCTGGCATTACCTCTTGCAATTTTAATTCTTTTTCTTTTAAGTCCTGCAATAATTTTTTGGGATTAGCAGAAGAAAAGTATTTTACATTATTCTTAATAATGTATGAAACCAATCCTTTTTCAATCAGCTTATTTGTTAACTGATAAATTAAAGTTCTGTCTAAATTTGTCTTTTCTGATATTTTTGTAGCAGTGGTTTCTCCTAGCTGAAGAAGGGCAAGGTAAACCTTGCATTCTTTTTCTTCCAATCCCAAATCCTGCAAAAGCTTTGTCAGTTCCATTATAACAATAGAGAATCCTTATTTATAAATTTATTTATTGTTGTTATTTAATCACAACAAATCTTTAAGTAGTATCTCGTTACTATTGGTTTATGGTAAATACAAGAAGTTCGTGTTGTTATGCAAGCGAGAGAGAAGCCACACTATATGGGGCTTTGGCAGAATTAGATGTAAATAAAAAAAGAGAGCCTGCTCTTATTAAAGTAGTCAAATCTTTTGACTTGTCAATTCTTGATTATGTTAAACCAATCAATAGAAGTCTTCTAGAAATTCAGAATAATTATTTACAAAGCGGGAAAAAGGCTAAACATAGAATTGAGGATTATTGGGACAGCAAAGAAATTGATTCTTTTAATGGGTTAGTTAATTGCCTAAATCTCGAATCTGACGATTGTGATGCAGTTAGAAAAGGCAAGGTCTTCATAAAAAAGGGAAAAGTGAATGTAATTCCTACTTGCGGTTGGGGGGGAGGAAAATCAAGCGATGAGGCAATTAATGGAATGATTTTTGGGGCCGTGTTGGGCGGGGTTTTTTCGTCATTAGGTCAGGCATTTTACCAGATAATCAAAGGAAACTCTATTGATACTTTTAATGTTTATTCTATAGGAAGAACAGCATTGATTGGGGGTTTGATTGTAGGATATATTTTTAGTAGAGGGATGTATATAGAGAGTGCTTTAGTAAATCCCTTTGAAAGGATTGCATCAGGACTTGAACAAAGAGCAGATTATGTTTCTAAAAATATATTGGAGTATTAAAAATGAAATTTAAAAAATTAGTTATAGGAACTGGAATTGCAGGAGGGCTTGCAGCAATAGTTTTAGGAGGAATTTCTTTGTTTGGGGGGTGGGGGAGTAGGGGAACAAGTGTTGAAAAATGTATTGGACATTTTAATAGAAAATCTATAGATATTGTAAAAGAAGACATAAGGTTTGGACCAGATCATAAGTATGTGATGATTGATAATAGAGACATAATAGTAGATGGTATCATAAAATCAGATGAGGGAAAATATCTTAACATCAGTTCTGGTGCCAGAGTTTTAGTATCTTATGAACCTCGGATATATTCGTTTGTTGAGTATTATAAAAAACAACGACTTGAGTCTTTTAAATATTTAGAAAGCAAGGCTGAAATTGATATTTGGGAGAGTACGAGTACGGGATATCCAGCTTATCTATTTGAAGTAGGACTTGGGTGCATGTGTGTTAAAAAAGGAGCAATAACAAATGATGCGGGAGATAGAGTCTATATTGGAGATGGGTATTTTATAAGACCTGGCAGTCAAAATAAAGATTCTAATTCTGTTAAGGAGAAAGTAAAATGAACAAAGAAGATATGATTAGTTTTGGGGTGCTTACAGTTATAGCCTTGGCCACATCTATGGGTTTTGTCTCGGTTATGAAATATGCCTTAAATCGTAATGGAAAAGAGGCTTTAAATCTTCCACAAAACTCTAACATTAAACAGATTTCACGGCCTGAAGATTATAATAATGATGGAATATTAGATTATATTGTAAAATATAGAGATGGTAAATCTAAAATTTTTTATGGTAGAGGGTATGATGAAAGAGATATTGAAGGTAAGGTAGAATGGTACGACTTTGGATCTAGGGCGAGAATCTTAAAATAGAATTAAAATTATTTTAAAAATGCAATCAAAACAATTCACCATCACAGAAAGAATAGCTAAACATGGCAGTCAAGCTATAATTGTAATTCCAAAGATTCTAGAAGATAATCTAAAACCGGGAATTTTGACTCAAGTAACTATTGAAATACTAAGTTGATTTTGTCACAGCAAGGTGGTCGGATGATTTTATATATAACTCAGAACTGAGATAATCAACTGAAATAAAAAAAGTTCTGGATTATACCAAGATGGTAGCAAGTCCTGGCGGGGCTATTTTTAATGTTTCTTATATCTACCTCTTGATTCAACTTTTTCTAATTGTTTGAGGATTTTATCTTTATCTTTGCTGTTGTAGCCCTTAATTATATGTTCAAAAAGAGATTTCCAATATAAAAAATGTTTTGCTTCCAAGGCTTGTCTTATTAAATGCAGATCAACTGCTTTGTCCTCGATTCTTTTTGAATGGAATCCTAGTCCGAAATCTATAAAATAGATTTTGAAATTTTTGTCTGATATTTTATTTTGGTAATCTGATAAACGATTTTTAAGTTTGTTTTGAGTAGCATAAGCTGTTTTAGAATTATTGATATCGGTTTTATTTTTTGAGTCTTCTTCTACATAGATCATATTAGAAGTTGTTAAGTCCCCGTGGATTATGTCTGAATCATGAAGTTTTGCTATTTCCTGGCCTATTTGCTCTGCAATTTGGTTTTTATTTTCTAAATTATCTAGGTAATCTGAGAGTTTTTTCCCTTCGATAGGCTCCATTATTATTTTATTATCTTTTGTCTCAATTACTTTTGGTACATTTACTAGCTTAGAAACTTTTTCAAGAATTTTTGCTTCTGATTTTGTTCTTTTTTTCCTTAGGTTTTCATCTAGAACAGGGATTCTGTAGGATTTTTTTGTTCTATCCTTTATTATTTGATTACCTTTTAATGAGATGATTGCTTCTGCGCCTTGTGCGATGATTTTTTGTTTTTGCATTTTAATTTTGGATATTATCAGTAATCTCTAACTCATAAACGCTTTGGCTTCTGTTCTCATAGCGTTTTAGTGTTGCTTATTAATGATTTAGTCTATTTTTCTATTAATTTGCTCCTTATCATATCACCATTTGTGAAGCTCTTTTTTCATTTCAAAAACCACACTGCTGCCAAGAGCATTTAAGTACTTTAATTTATTTTCTAAATTTTCCATAACTTCTTCTTGTTTATCTGCATTAATCTTTGTTAATTTTTCAAATTCCCTGAAAATATCCTTTTCTGTATTCACAAATGCGATTATTCTTTTAGATAGATTGTGAATGTTAAAATATAAAGGGCTGGCGGTTATAAAGAAATTAGCTCTTTGTTTTTTTAGTTCTATAAAAATCCTTCGAATATCTTTCTTGCTTTTTTTACACTCTGCTTCATGAACTGAGTTTTTGTAGGCTCTGATGTTTTTTTCTATTTTTTCAGCTAATTTTTCAAAATATTCTAATTTTCTCTTGAAAATTATGTCTTTTCTTGTATTCTTTATGCTTAGCCTGTGGTTTATGTAAGGGCCTATTAGACTTCCAATAAGAACCCCTGATAACCCAACTAGGGCAGTTAATGCACCAGAACTCATATTTATTGCCATTTTTTGTTTAATAAAAACCTATTTAAATATTTATTCGTAATCATAACATTATTTAAAAAGCTAATTAATAACAGAGGTTTATGGGCGAATATAAACCTCTTGATGAGGTAATTAGCAATGAAAATGTCATTAAGGTACTTAGAAGTTCAATGCTTCCTGATGAGGATTCTTTGTTAGCTGAAGTTTCAGAAAAAAATGAGCTTGAATCTGCTATTAAGATATATGTTACTTCTAAACTTAAAGATGAAATGACTTATTTAGCAGAGGTTATTAGAAAAAAGGATAAATTGGGAATAAATAACTGGTATGTGAACTTTAAAGAAAGCTGTAAAAGTTAATGATTTTTATATCCTCATCTTCTTGCCAAACTTCTTGGCAAGTTTCATCATTTGCTTCTGGCTTAAACCCTGAGAGGGATCGAAATCTGAAATTTCCCCTCCCTGTGTCATTTCTTTTAATAATTTGTATTGCTTAAGAAGCTGACGGATGTCACTTGTGCTTGTTCCGCTTCCTTTTGCAATTCTTCCAAGGCGGGTTGTTTGTTTTTCCAGGATTTCTGGATTATTAATTTCTTCTTCTGTCATGCTGTTTATAGCATGCTGCCATTTTTTCATTTTATCTTCCTGGGTTCCTAGAAGATTATCTGGGATTTTTGCTTTTCCCAAGCCAGGAATCATTTCTGCAATCTTGGATAATGAGCCCATTCCTGACATTGATTTTAATTGCTCTTGCAAATCTCTAAGGTTAAATGAGCCCTTTTCTAATTTTTCCTTTAGTTTTTTCTGGGATTTTTCATCTGTTGCAGACTGTACTTTTTCTAATAAACCTTCTAAATCCCCAAGCCCTAAAAGTCTTGATATAAATGATTTAGGATTAAAACTTTCAAAGTCATTCATTTTTTCTCCTGTCCCTATAAAGTAAACCGGAGCCTTTGTTTCATTGCAGGCAGTTAAAGCTCCTCCTGCTTTTGCAGTAGAGTCCATTCTTGTTATTATAACTCCATTAATATCTGCTGCTTTTTGAAATTCAGAAGCCTGGGTTTTCGCAGCCTGGCCAATATCTGCCTGAATTGTTAATAACTTATAATCAGGCTTAATTGTTTTTGTCAAAGTTTTAATTTCAGAAACTAGTTCTTTATCTAAGGAATGCCTTCCTGCTGTGTCAATTATTATTAAATCAAAATTGTCTAATTCTGGTTTGTATTCATTATAGATTCTAATTGGGTTTTTTTCTGTTTTATTTGTAAATACCTGGATTTTTGTTTGTTCACCTAATTGTTCCAGCTGGTCTGTGGCTGCTGGGCGATGAACATCTAAGCCTAACATTGCAACTTTAAATCCTCTTTTCTGGTAATAAAGAGATAGCTTTGCTATTGTGGTCGTTTTTCCTGCCCCATACAATCCAATAAGCATTATTTTTGTCTGCTTGTCTTTTTGCACTGAGAGCTCATGCTTTTCATTTCCCAGAAGATTTAGGATTTCGTCATGAAGCAACTTGATTAGGTGCTCTTTTCTTTCAACTCCTTTAATTTTCTCATCTTCAGCTGCTTTTTTTATCCTGTCACCTAATTCTTTTACAAGATGAATATTAACATCTGCCTGAATCAATGCTCTTTGCAGGTCTTTTACAATGGTTTCTATTGTTTTTTTGTCTACAAATATAGCTCCTGCTATTTTGTCAAATCCTTTTTTCAAAGCATTTCCTAAAGATTCTAACATGTTTTTTAGAAGAAAAGATAGTTAAAAAGGTTTGTTATTTGGATTGTTTTTGGTAATGTGATAGACGATTTTAAGCTTTGAAGATAAGTTGGTTATGTTTGATAATTATTGTTAAGAATTATAAGTCTTTAGAATCAAAAAGGAGTTTTTATGATTATTGGTGTGATGTTTGCAAAAATATTTTATCATAACTTATATAAGATAATAATGCTTAAAAGCTTATTTTATTAGTTTAGTAGATGGTAATACCATTGAAGAAACATTTTAGAGAAGAATTGGACCAAGGAGTTATTGACTTAAAAAGGAGTCTTGTTATAGCTAAAAATTCACTTATTAGTTTAAATAATTTTAATTTTAGAAATGCGGAATATAAGGTATATTTAAAATCATGTTGGGAAGATAGTGGAGAAAAATCAATTAAGACAACTTATAAGGGAACACTTGAAGATGCTATCAGAATTGCCGAAAAGCGTTTTATGAAAAAAAATCATAGGAGTGATGTTCAAGCAGATTATTCTGTTGATGTGAAGATTGGAGAAATAGAGTTGTCTGTACCTGACCAATATTGGAAAAAATATATGCATAAATAATTACAACCCTAAATTTTCAATATATTCTTGTTTGTCGAACAGTTTCAAATCAGGATAGTTTTGCCCTGTACCTAAATAGAAAATGGGTTTATGAGTTGCATGGCTTACTGAGATTATTGTCCCGCCTTTTTCATCAATATCTGCTTTGCTGAGAATACTGCCGTCAATATCTATCATTTCATGGAAAGTTTTTGCCTGCTCTGTTGCATCATTTCCTGCAATTGATTCTGCAACAAAAATCTTTAAATCAGGCTTTGTAACCCTGCATATTTTTTCCATTTCAGTCAAAAGGTTTGTTTTTGTGTGCATTCTTCCTGCAGTATCAATTAAAACAACATCAATCTTATGTTTTTCTGCATATTTTATTGCGTCAAAACCAACTGCAGAAGGATCACTTCCATAATCATGTTTTACTAATGGAACTTTTAACTTGTCTGCATGAATTTGAATCTGTTCAATTGAAGCTGCCCTGAAAGTATCTGCTGCTGCCAAAACAACTGAGAAATTGTTTCTTTGTAATAAATAAGCAAGTTTTGCTATGCTTGTTGTTTTTCCAGTGCCATTAATTCCGAAAAATAAGATTACAAAAGGCTTATGTTCACCTTTTTTTAGTTTTATTATATCCAAAGGATTGTCTGGATCAATTAAAATATCATTTAATGTTTCTTTGAGCTCTTTTTTTATTTCATCTTCTAAGCCCTCCTTTTTTATTTCTTTACCTATTAATCTTTTTGATAAGCTTTTTTTAATATCTTCAACAACCCCTAATGCTACATTATTTTCTAGAAGAAGCATTTCTAAACTTTCAAACATATTATTAAAGTCATCTTCTGATATTTTGTATGAGAATCTTTCCTTAATCTTTTTAAAAAAACTTGATTTTTCTCCGCCTGTTTCCTCTATTGGTTCTGCTTTTTTTGTTTCCTCTTCTCTTGGTACTTCTTTTGGCTTTTCTGTGAATTTTTCTTTTAATTTTGAGAAGAATCCATGTTTTTCTTTTATTGGCTCTTCTACTGTTTCAGCTGCTTTTTCTTTGATTTTTTCTAGATCGGGTTCGTATTTTTGTTTTCCTACTTCAAATTTTAAAGGGACTTCTGGAATTTCTTCTTCTTTTGCCTTTTCTATTTTTTCTTCTACTTTCCCAACTTCTTTTTCCAATCTTTCTTCTGTAACCTGCTCAGCTTCTTTAAGTCCTGGTTTCTCTTTTTTCTTTTTATCTCCTTTCTTTTTTTTCTTGCTAACTTCTTCTTTTACAGGTTTTTCTTTTTTTATTGGTTCTTCTTTGGTCTCTTCTTTTTCCGGCTCTGCCCCAGCTATGGTTTCTTTTGCTTTGCCAACCCATTCTTTTAGCTTATTCTTTAAAAATCCGAACATACTTATGATAACTTTAGTTGGTTTATAATATTTACTAAGATATCTCCTTTATTATTGACAATTTATTAAGATTTATAAATCCAGAGTGTTTGGTTTATTCATGAGGTGCTACATATATCTATTCAGGCATGGTGTTACCCCAGATAATGCAGAGGGTATTTTTTCCGGATGGAGAAATGTCGGTTTAAACGCAAAAGGTTTTAGAGACGCAAAAATAGTTGCTTTAAGACTAAAAGATAATAAAATAGATTTGGCTTTTCAAAGTTCTTTAGTCAGGAGTAAGCAAACCCTTAAAGAGGTTTTGAAATATCATCCTGAATGCAGAAGAATTATAGAAGATGACAGGATTATTGAAAGAAGTTATGGAAATCTGCAGGGAAAAACTCATTTGAACATTGTTGAAAGAGATGGCTACAAAAAATATGATTTGTGGCATAGGGGGTATAATGATAAGCCCCCTAAGGGAGAAAGCTTAAAAGAAGTCAATAGGAGAGTAATGAGTTTTATAAGAGATTTGCTGAAGATGATAAAGAAAAATAAGATAGATGTTGCTATTTCTGCTCATGGAAATTCTATGAGAGCATTTAGAAGATATTTTGAAAAATTGTCAGTTGAAGAGATGTGCACCTTATATAATGATTATGAAATAGTTTATATTTATTCTGTGAAGGTTTAATAAATTTTCTTTGATAAATCTCTTGTTATAACTCTACTATCCTATCACTAAATGAGGATTTAATTTTTATTTTCTTATCTCCCTTTGTTACGATTCCTACAATGCCTGCCTTAAAACCAGAGTTATTTATCTCTGACAGGATTAAATCGGCTTTATCTGAACTTGTTGATAATATAAATCCGATGCCGCAATTAAATGTTTTGTACATCTCTTCATCAGAAATTCCCTTATCATATAATTCATAGAAAATAGAGTGAGGGTTTATGATTCTGCTGTCAATTTTTATATCTCCCTCTTTTAAAGATTTTTTTAATTTGGTATATGCCCCTCCGGTTATGTGCATCATTCCATTAATACCATATTCTTCATCTATCTTTGAAATTATGCCCTGGTAAATAAGCGTGGGGATTGTGAACTCTTTTTTGTTTTTATTCCCAAAGACTTCTCTTATCTTTGTGAACCCATTTGAATGAATCCCGGAACTTTTTATCCCTATTAAAACGTCTCCTATTTTGAACTGATTTGGTTTAGGATTTTTTATAAAACCCAACATAGTTATGCTTAGTTCAATTCCCTGTGAATCATTGTGTATCGCAGTTTCTCCTCCGGTGATTGCTATATTTCTTTTTTTGCATTCTCCTGCTAGTTTATTCATTATCCGGAGTATGTATTCACTATTATCTTCAGGCAAGAATAAATGGTCTATTATGGCATAGGGAATTGCTCTTTTGAATGGCATGTCGTTTAAATTCATTGCGATAGCATCAGTAACTGCATTTTCCAGGGTTTTATATCTCCAATGATAGATTCCCTTTGTTCCTATGCCATCGCTGTGGTGGTATTCTGGAAGATCAAATCTCTTTTTAACTATGTCCTCTTTAACTAAGACATAGGGAGTTCTCCATGTTTTTTTTATAATTTCTGCTATATCTTTGTTATATGGCTTGATAGGATCATACATTAAAAAAAGAAATTAATTTGCCTATTTAAAGTATCTTGGACTGGAATACAATAAAGGTTATAAATGAATTTTAATTTTTAATTTTGCTTTAAAGGGATAGAAAAGGGATAAAATAAAATGATTGTTGTAGACATTGAGACAAGCGGTCTGGATTTTGACAAGTGTGGAATATGGCAGATTGGTGCTATAGATTTAGAGAGCATGGGTGAATTCTTAGAAGAATGCAGAATTGATGATGAAGATAAAATTTTAAATAGTAATGCCCCAACAGATAGACCTGTTCTGGAAATTATTGGTAAAACTAAAGAACAATTAAGAGATAAGAGCAAACAAAGTCAAAGAGAGCTTTTAGAACATTTTTTTAAATGGTGTGAAAGGATTAGAATAAAGAATTGTATTTGCCAAAATCCTCAGTTTGATCTGGGGTTCATTTGTACAAAATCAAATAAATATAGATTAAAAATGCCAATACATCATAGGGCATTTGATGTTCATAGTCTTGCTTCATTAAAATACTTTCAATTAAATAATAAATTTTTAATAAAAGAAGAACACAGCGACATGGGTTTAACCAATACGTTAGATTTTTGTGGTATTAAAGATAATCGCGGGGCCCATAATGCATTAGAAGATGCAAAATTAACTGCGGAGTGTTTTTCAAGACTGGTTTATGGGAAAGGATTATTCCCAGAATATTCTAAATTTAAAATTCCCAATTATTTGCAGAATGATAACCTATAATGAACTATATGATGCACTGAGAAAGGAGAGATATTCTGAACAACTTCAGCCTATTCCTAAGAATTTTATAAAGGAAGTTGCAGATTATTTAAAAGATAAAAAAGAGATGAGTGAAAAGGAAAGTGACGATTTCTCAGACACAATTGCAAAAACTAAAAAACAATTTGAAAATTCAATTGCTATTTTCAGGGAATTAATGTTAAGAAGAAAAAAGAAAATTTTGGATTTAGCCTTTATTGCAGCTGAAACAGGAATTTCTAAAAGAGATTTTGAAAACATGCTGGCGGTGGAAAAAGAAAGTTTTGATGGAATTATGAAAAGCCTTGAAAGAGGGGATAAAAAGATATCTAAGATGCTTAAGGGTGCAGAGGATGATGATAAGAGCAAGAACAAGATGATCGTTTTTACAGAAGATACAGAGGAGTTTCTCGATTTGGATGGTAATAAACTAGGGCCTTTTAAAAAAGGCGATGCTGCAAATTTATCAGAAGAGATTGCAAACATTTTAATTGTTGATAAGAAGGCAGAGGCGATTGAAGAGGATTAAGTTACCTTTTGGGTATTTTTTGTGAAGAAGAAATTTTAATGTTTTTGTTGAACTTAAAAGCTATTCAGAATTTTACGCAGAGTCATATAACCCCTGCTGAACTTAATTCTCCTTTTTATATGATCCATTGAAGGCCTGTTCTTTAAACTGTAAGGTTTATGGAGGATTTTATTATGCCTGTGCATACCAGCAATATCCTCCTCATAAAAGTCGTGGAATAACGATTCAAAGTGATTTTTATTTATTAAATAAACCATCCTTATCTTATCTGGTTTTTCTGATTCTTTTGTTTCTATTTCCAGAGTAACTCCTCCAGGGAAAATGTTATGAGAAACACCCGTTTTATCAATTCTTTTCCCGTTATATTTTGCAAATATCTCTTCTGCTTTTTCAACTCTTTCAGGGTATATGACTACCATTACTTCTTCAGAATTTCCAAATAATAACTCTTTGAGATTTTTTGTATTTGCTCGTTTCAAACATAGAGCCTCTTGTCACACTCTTAATAATTTAAGCCTCTGGAGGGAATTGAACCCCCAACCCCCTGTTTACAAAACAGATGCTCTAACCATTGAGCTACAGAGGCATAATTATGCTAAATTTTGCTGGTTTAAAAGGATTTTGATTATATATCTTTTGGAATAGATTTATTTAAAAATAATGGACTTCTCTTTCTTAAATGCATAAGGTTAACAGTAAAAAAGAAAGAGTTACCAGAAAATTAGAAAAACTCCTAGCAGCTTTGCAGGGGCTTGAACCAGGGAAAGAAATATCTTTTACAGGGGTTGTTGCATTTTCCAACATTTTTGATTATCTTAAGATTACCAGAGATAAGGAGCTTATGAAAACGGACATTAACATGATGACCTATAAGGGAAAAGTAGATATAATCTACTTTCCTAGTTTTCATGGCCTTAAAAGATATGCAATCCATAATGAAGATTTTAATGTACAAGCAGTAATAAAAGAAGATTGGAAGATTAGACAAGTTAAAGATTTTAGATTTAATGACTTAAATTATCACCCCTGTATTTTTGCTAAAATTAATGGAATTGGAAAGAGAAACCAACATGAAATAAGATTTTATTCTTCTTAAAAATTTATTCTTATAATTATTTCCAAACAGTTCTTTCTATTTCTGTTTTCTCAGTTGTTATTGGATAAATTAATTCAGAAAGCTGGTCCGGGGTAAACCAAAGCTTGATTTCTTTTTCAGCATTTTTCTGAGAATCTGATGCATGGATAACATTTTCAAAAACACCTGTTTTGCTGTTTATTCTTCCGTATTTTCCTCTTATTGAAGTGGGGTCAGCTTCTTCAGGATTTGTCTTGCCCACCAATTTCCTAATTTTTGCAATTGCATTTTCTCCATGATAAACTAATACCATTACCCTGTCAGTATGGAATTTTCCCATGATATAGTTAACAGTATTTTCAAATATTTCAGTCCCTCTGTCTTTTCCGAATTTTTTAACCTGCTCTTCTCTTAATTCAGAATAATGTTTTTTGGCTAGCTCCTGAGAAACTTTAAGAATCCTTGCACCAACTATTTTTAACTGGGTTTCAGAAAGGACAGACATTATATTTCCTGTAAGACTTTTTATAAGCCCATCTGGCTTGATTATTATCAGACATTGCTCAATTTCCATTTTGTTTATTGGTAATTTATTATACGATTTAATCTTTGCAGGTGAAGTGATTAAGCTCGGTTTCAGTAGCTTACTCTTCTCTGAAGTATTAAGTTTATTATGATTGTGTTATAAATAAACCCTATTATTCTTCTTTATCTTTTGTTTTCTTAGTTTTTCTTGGCTTCTTTTCTTTGCCTAAAGAACCAAGGTTCTTTTTGGCTTCAATCTCCTTTTTATCTTTAGTTTTATTCTCCTTTATTTCTTCCTTTGGTTTTTCTTCTGCCTCTTTTATAATCTCTTTAGGAGATTCTTTCGTTTCTTCTACTTTTATAGCCATTTTTTGAGTTTTTTCTATCTCTTCCTGTGCTTGTTTTATTTTTTCCCGTTCAATTTCTGCTAACTGATCTAGTCCTTTTTCAATTTCTAATTTTACCTTTTTTTCAATTTTTGGAACTTCTGAAGGCTGCAATGGTCTTATAATCTCCAAAACTCTTATTTCACATAGAGAAAGAGGATAAGTTTTTTTTAATTTAAGTGAAAGAGGTTTTTGAAGTCTGTTAGTCAGTATATCATTAAAGATTTCCTGATCTTTTCTTTCTGCTAGATAATCTTCTAGCCAATTTTTTGTTAAATTTCTTAGAGTTCTTCTGACCGCTCTCGAAACTTTTTTTCTGGTTATTAAAAAGGGCTTTACTTTGACTAAGCTTTCTTGAGTTGGAACACTAAATGAATCTTCAACATAACTTATTCTTTTTCTTATCATCCTTCTTATAAAATAAGGCATTAATACAATTTTAATAGGTTCTGCAATAGCAGAATCCTTTTCTATTTTAACTTTTAATACTGCTTCTACTGATTTTCCTCTTAATTGCCTTGTTAAGTCTAATTTTACAGTCCTTCCATTTAATTGATCAATTGTTTCTCCGACTAATTCTATTTTTGTTTTGACTATAGGAATATCAACACCAAAAAATTTCTTTCTTTTTGTTATTACTTTTGTTTGTTGTACCATTTTGTGTTTTTATTTTTTATTGGTAATTTATTAAACGATTTTAAGCTTTGATTGAGCAGCCTGAGTGTTTATGAGTTTGTAGTTTGTTTATTATATTTTTATTTTTCTCCAATCATTATTTTGCTAACTCTCCAGGATTTTTTAGCATGTTTTGATTTTTTACATACAGAGCAGGTGTAAATAAGAACTTTTCTTGTTGTTGTTTTGGATTTCCTTTTCCAGGACTTTATTGCGGGTTTGCTTCCTCCTTTTGGTTTGTTACCCATACCATGTAAATGCCTTAATTTTGCTCTTGTCATAGAACCCCAGGTTAAGGTTCCTCTTTTATGCCCTGTACTGACTAAATCTATCTTTTGTTCTGTTCTTTTTTTGCAGAATGGGCAAAATCTGTTTGTTTTTTTTGGCAGTTTCATCTTTGATGAATATTGATTGAAGAATAGGTTTTTAAATGTTTTTGTTTTTATGGTGACGGAGTTAAAAAAATATGAGAGTTAAATTTCAGAAAGGAAAGCAAAGAGGATTCTTGGATTTAGCTGTTAAAAGATTGAACTGTGTTTCTTTAAGGGGAATTTTGCAGTTTGGGTTAGATGTTAGTTATGATTGCCTGAAGAATTATTATAATGAAAGAAGGCTGATGGATAAGATTTTTTTTGAGGATTTGTGCCATATTTCTAAAATTGATAAGGAAAAATTAAAAGTTGAATATTTGAAAGATAATTGGGGGCAGATTAAGGGTGGGAAAAAGAGCAAAAGATGAAAATGGGCCTACCAAGAATTGAACTTGGAACTCCTCCACGTCAAAGAGGCGTTTTTACCATTGAACTATAAGCCCTTAATAAAAACCAGATATTCTTGATTATAAATATTATGTTTTATTGGCATTTTATGAATTAGTTTTCCTTAGTTAATAACTTACTTACTAAGTTATTAAGAAAACTTTATATACTCTTTTTTGTTCTAAAAATCAGAAAAAGAGGGTCTGAAAAGAGATTTGATATGAAAAAATACCTGCTTCTGGTTGAGGATGAAAAAGCATGGGAAAAGTTTAAAGAGTTGATAAATAAAGATATTAATACTGAAATTCTTGATTTAATCAAAGAAAAAATTAAAAAGGGGAAGAAAGATGATAAGTGATCTTATAAAAAATAAAAAAGAGAAAAAGGGGCAGGTTACGATATTCATAATTGTTGCAATTGTGATTATTGTAGGAATTGCTTTATATTTTATTTTAAGAGGAAATCTGTTTCAACCTAGTGTTCCAAAAGATTTAGAGCCGGTTTATAGTTATTATTTAAGCTGTGTTCAGGGTGAAACAGAAAATGCTGTTTCTATTTTAGGAAGCCAGGGAGGATATATTGAACAACCTGTCTTTGAAAGAGGAAGTGAATATATGCCTTTTTCAAATCAACTAAGCTTTTTAGGAATCGGTGTTCCATACTGGTATTATGTTTCTGGTAATGGAATAAAAAAAGAACAAGTTCCAAGCAAGGCAAAAATGCAGGAGCAGTTAAATGATTATTTAAAAGAAAGATTAAATGAATGTGACTTTTCTCAATTTGAAGAACAAGGTATTTTGGTTGATTTTGGAGAAGCCAGCGTTGATAGCACTATTAATGATAATTCTATATCTGTTAGTGTAAAACAGGATTTGAGCATAACTAACGGAGAGGTTACTTGGAGCGGTAATTCTCATTCTGTTTATGTTAATTCAAATCTGGGAAAATTTTATAATCTTGCTAAAAAGATTTATTCTAGCAATAAGGAAAAGATGTTTTTAGAGAATTATGGAGTTGATGTTTTAAGATTGTACGCCCCTGTTGATGGAAGCGATATTGGATGCAGTCCAAAAATATGGATGGTTGATAATATAAGAAAGGATTTAATTGTTGCTTTGGAGAATAATATACCTGCGATTAAATTAAAAGGAAATTATTACACAAATGCAGATAAATATTTTGTCCAGAATATTGGAGAAAATGTTGATGTTGGTGTTAATTTTATGTATGTTAAAGATTGGCCAATGAAAATGGAGGTTTGGCCATCTGAAGATGAAATGTTGAGAGCAGACCCGGTTGGGTTGCAGGAAGGATTAGGGATGCTTGGTTTTTGCTATACTCCTTATCATTTTGTTTATGATTTTGCATTCCCGGTTATGATCCAATTATACTCAGGAAGCGAGATATTCCAGTTTCCTGTTGTAGTCTCTATTGATAAAAATGTTCCAAGACAGGCTTTAGATGTTGAAGGATTGCCTGATGTTGTTCCTGAATTATGCGAACATAAAAATACCAAGATAACAGTTTATACTTATGATACCAGCTTGGAATATATTCCTGCTGAAATTAAATTTAAGTGTTTTGATACACAATGCAGCATAGGCAGAACAGAATCAAATGGAAGCGGTACAGGGCTAGTTGCTGATTTCCCACAATGTGAAAATGGATTTATAATTGCAAGCGCAGAAGGATACAAGACTAAGAAATATCAGATTTCTAGTATTAATGAAGGAAGTGCAGACATTGTTCTGAGTAAGAAATATAAATTAGAATTAGAAGTTGAAAAATCAGGAACAGGTTTAAGTGCAGATTATGCTGTGGTTACATTTACTAAGGATGATGAAGTGCAGACTGTTGCTTATCCTGAAATGAAAGAAATTGAGTTAACAGAAGGACAATATGAAGTTAAGGTTTATGTTTACTCTAATTCAACTATCAATCTTAAAGGAAGCAGCACTGAAAAGTGTGTTGATGTTCCGCAAACAGGTTTGTTAGGAATGTTTGGGATGACAAAAGAGAAGTGTTTTACGATAAACATTCCTGATCAGGTAATAAGCTTTGCTGTTTCAGGAGGAGGCAAACAGCAATATTATACTGCTGAATCTGAACTGCAGAATTCAAGGAAATTAATTATTAATGCAAATAATTTTGGAATTCCTGCAAAAGTAGAAGATCTTCAAAATAATTATAATAGTGTTGAAGTAAATGGACTGGACATCAGGTTTGAATGATGATAAATACTAAATTTGTAATATGCAAAATGAGTAAAAGCGAGAGCAAAAAACTTATGCTACTCAATCAAAGCTTAAAATCGTTTAATAAATTATAGATTATAAATAAATAAACAATGAAAATCAAAAAAGGAGTAATGAAAAAAGAGAACCAGTATAGAAGAATCCAGATTGGGTTTGTCAGAATCATGAGTTTCTTTATTATTGGCCTGATGATTAATCTAACTATTATCAGCTCGGTTTTTGCAGCTGACTCCACAAGTTTTGGAGGAGCAATTCCAAGCAGTTTTACAGGTAGTAATTATGCAGTTTACGGCGCATCTGTAAATCCCCAATTTAGCCAGCCAAGTTTTTATGGAGGGGATATGCTTGATGTAAGTACTTACTGGACTAATTTTAATAAAGAAGACTGCAGCCAAAGGCAGGATGTTATTTTGACAATTCCTCCTGGAGGATGCTCTCCTTCTGTTGTTAGAAGTGATTTATTAGAAGAGCAAAATGTTCCTGTTTTTTGCAAGGTTTCAAGCATCCAGGTTAATCCTCTGATTGATATAACTAAAATAAGGAGTATTCATTTTACAGGAGAATATCCAAAAGGAATTTCTGGGCTAAGTTATTATCCTGCACAAGTTGGAATTAGAAGCACAGATCAGTTAGTTGGTTCCCCGGTTATTGATAATGTTGGTTACTTAGTTGTTGTTTTGAAAAAAACTCCGAATGAAAAAGACATGCCTGATTGGCTGCAAGGAAATGTTACTGCTGTTATTGACTATGACAGCGAGGGGGTTTTTGGGGTGGGTGAACATGAGTTTTTTCTTCCTGAATTAAATGATGAAAGATGGACAAATGAGTATAAAAGTTATAGTTTCTGGAAAGGAAAGGGGTTTGTTAGGGCAGAGGCGATTGATGCTGAAAGTGCGAGAATCTCTATATACAAAGATGCAGGTAATTTAGAATTAAGCGTTGATTTAAAGAAAGGAGAAACATCAAGGGATTTGTATTTAGATGGTTTTTATTGTGCAGCTGGAATGAATATTCAGTTAGAAGATATAACTTACCCAGTTAAATCAGCATTATTGAGAGTTGATGATGAAGAATTGTGGCTTACAAAGGGAAGCAGGTTCTTAGATGGAAGATGCACTGTCAGAGATTTGCAGATTAATGAGATTGGTACAGGAAAAGTCAGCATAAGCTGCCCTGGTGCAAGGTTTGATTTGTTATTTAATAAGGCTGTTGCAAGATTTGAAGTAGAAAAACCTCTTGGTGGAAAGCAGTTAGAAGATGATTATGCTATTGGGGATAAAATAACAACCAGAGAAATAACCGAATACGAAGGTATCCCTAATCCTGATTATTTAGAAGTATATCCCGGACCTAAAAATCCTCTAGAAATCACTTATACAAATGATGTTTATCTTGCTTATTCTGGAAAATATCCTGATGCAAAAAATAATTATAATGTTTTAGTTGCAGTTACTTCAGGAAGTGAACAGTTTAAGGGTTTAGGGGAATTTATATACAGCAGAGAAAAAATGTGGCAATCAAAATCATTAATACGAAAAGTTTGGTCAATAGGTCCAATTGATTTATGGGATTGGGTTTACAAGCAAGGAGTTAATGTAGAAGGAGATTATAGTAAAGATGAAGTGGAATATTATAAATATCTAGTGGAGGAGATTGCAGATAAATATCCTGAATTATCAGGAAAAAATCTTGGGGTTTTTGTTGGAGATGGTGCATCTTGGATAGAATATGGGATAAAATTGGAGAAACCAGTTAAAGGCAATGAGGTTTTGAATACAAATTCTGACTTAAAAGAATATTATGAAAAGGCAATTAAAGAGTATGACGAGCTTGTTGATTTATATCCTAATGATAAATTCATGAATGATAAGAAAAATACAGAAGAATCTTATGCTGCCCAGGCTTTGAGCAATGCAGCTGAATTGGCAGGGATGCTTGGATTAAAAGAAGATCAAAAAAAATATTTGGAAAAATTGATTACAAACTATCCTGGTTCTAACTTAGCTATTGATGCAGGAAATAATTTAAAAGAGGTTTATGATGAGAGATTTACAAAAGATTCTCAGGCAGTTGTTTATGTTAATAATGAGCCCCATTTTATTTCTTTAACTAATTTAAGAGATGTTGGTTATGAAGATGCAGGAGCAGAGCTTTCGATTGAAGATACAAAAGAAACAAAAATAGAACCGATAATAAAAGATCAGCTTACTGTGACAGATAAATCTAATTTGAGGTTTAAAATTAAGGATGTTAAAGAAAATTCTGTTGATATTGAATATTATGATGATTTAAGTACTGTTTCTAATATAGTCAATTATGTTATAAGCCCAACTACGATTGGAAAAACAAAAACAATTGAGCTTGGGAAAACAGAACAAATAACAAAAGATGTTACTATTAGAGTTAATAAAATTAATCTAAAGAAGCAGGCTGTTGTAAAAATCATCCCAAAAGTTTTTGGAACAAGAACAGAGTCTGATTTTAGCTTTAAAATTGGTATTGAGAAAAGAGGAATTAAACTTTCTCCTAAAAAAACTCAGGAGATGATTGATAATCTGGATGAAATTATAAAGAAGTGGGAAAGTGTTAATGAAAAATTAGCTAAGGTTGTAAAAGGATTAAAGGCTGCATGCTTTGCAACTTCTGCACTGCTTACTGTTAAGAATTTATTTTCTGGAATGTCTGGGGAATCGATGGCAAGAAATGCAGTAATGACTTCAAGAGGGGGATGGAATGAGAAATGTGAGCAGGCAATTGCGAATAAAACAGGGATTGCAGGAATAGGGCCTTTCACAAGTGTTGACAATTGTTTGTTAAAAATGGACCAGGCAGGATATATTAAAAAGGATATTGATGCTTATGCTGCAGCTTTAAAAAAGAAAAATACAGAAATAGCAGAACTTCAAAAACCATTGACTAAAAAAACAGATAATCTGCTTGATTTTGAAGGACAGGTAGATTATGAGCAATTAAGACAAAAATATTGCAAAGAAAAATTTATTGATTTTTATAACAAGAATCAGAATATGGAAATAAATTTGAGAGGAGAAGGTAAAAAGAAATTAAACGAGATTATTAATGAAACAAGAGTGACCTCTGAAAACTGTGATGTTGATTTAAGTGTAATGAGAGAACTTACCACATTTCCTGATTTAGCTAAATCAGGGGATACTTCTGTTTTATATGATGTTGTAAATAATAATCTTGGAGATAGCTTGTTAAATACCTATCAAATGAACAGTATCATCACAAACCGGGGAGTTTTGAAAGAAAAATTTGGAGAGGATATTTCAGTATTTAATGTTGATGAAAATGTTAAATCTCAGGTAATGAGTGATACAAAGAGTGTTGCTCAAAAATATCAAGATGCATTTAATAAAAATCCTGATGACACGGTTACTAAGGTATTTGCTGATGTTGTTGGAACACAGTCTGTGCTTGTTGGATTAGCAAATAAAAAGGGAGATAGATACACTGTGAAGAAGGTTTTAGATTCTGCAGGAAATGATATTACTAAAAATATTTACAAAAAGGTAGATAGCCAGACAATTACATATGGAGAGTATTATTCATATTACAAACATGTGGATGAATTTACAATTGCAAACGCAGGTATGTATAAAAATCCTATGAAAGGAGATGTAAAAGTCAAATATTATGAATCTGCTCCTTACAAGGGATTGCCTCAGCTTGTTCCATTTGACAGGGAAAATGGATGGTATGTAACAACTGACTATATTTTATCAGGATTTGGACAGCCTTATCAGGATAATGGAAGAGCTGTTAATTTCTGGATTTGCAATGTAGGAGAAAATGGAATAATTGAAGGGAAAAACAGGGATGACTGCAGATTATATAATTTAGGAAGCACAGCTGATTTAGACTTTCCTGGATTGTCAAAATCAGAATCTGCTGTTATAGTCAGAAAAGCGGAAACTGCAATAAGGCAGGCTTCTGAGCAATATGGCAAAACAAGAGTTGTTATCAATAATCAGGTTTTTGATACAGGAATTGCTGTAAATGGTGAAACCGGAAGATGTTCTGATTTTATGTCTCCTTCAGATTGCAATATGATGTTTAATGTTTGTGATCCTGTTATATGCCCTGAATCAAGATGTGATTTTGGAGGAAAATACAGAGTTGATAATGTTATTCAGTCAGGAATAATCGGAAGCTTGATGTTGTGCCTGCCAAATGCAAAAGAAGGAATAATAATCCCAATTTGCTTGTCAGGAGTTAGTGCAGGAATAGATGGTTATTTAAGCATTTTGAAATCAGCAAAAGCGTGCTTAAATGAAAGTTTAGCAACAGGGCAAAATATTGGCATTTGTGATGAAATTAAATCAATTTATCTTTGTGACTTTTTCTGGAGGCAAGCTGTTCCATTAATGGATGTTGCTATACCAAAATTATTTGAAACTTTGGTTGGAGGCGGGCAAGGGACTAGAGGTGGGGGAGAGTATCTTACTGTTCAAACAGCTTGGGACAATGCAAAAAAATCAATGGATTGGTTCAAAGATGAGTATGCTGTAAACTCAATGAAAGCATTTAATTTAAGGTCAACTGCTGATGTTGGAGGAGAAATTTGTAAATCTTTTGTTTCAGCAAGATATCCTGGAAGCAAGGACTTTTTTGATAATCTAATTGAGCCAGATAGCCCGGTTCAGTATAGTGCCTGGTTTAGTGAAGATGTTTTGACTGAAGCTACAATACCTACAACATCTCATTATAAAGTTTATTATCATATTTATGCTGGCAAAGATATTGGAAACAATTATTTGATTTATCTGAAAAATCCCCCTGAGTCAAGCTATGTCCACACACTTGAGACTTATGTTGTTGACAGAGGATATGTTGAAAGAGGACAGCAGGTTGATCAGGCAAAAGACTTTACAGCAGTAAGCGGTTATACTGAATTATGTGTTAATATAAACGGACAGGAGAAGTGTGGATTCAAGCAAGTTAGTACTTCATGGGCTATAAATCAGATTGCAAATAATTATGCAGCAGAGCAGGCAAGCCAGACAGACATATCTACAAGCACTCAGTGTGTTGCAGGAGAAACAAGTTTGTATAGTCTTGCACAGCCTAATCTGCAGGCAGGAGCACAGGAGGCTATTAGCCCTGAATTATACAAAAGAGGAGTAATAAGAGTTTGTTCAAGCCAAAATCCTGGAAAGGCAGTTCTTCCTTCTGGAGAATTAGATGTAACTAATTCAACTTATGACAGATGGAAAGAGGTTGGATATTGTGATGACCAATCTATTCGCTGCTGGCTTGATACAAAGAGTGTTAAAAATGTTTTGGCAGATGCTCCTGGCTTATTAAATGAAACATTAGATCAAGTTAATTTAAATTATTTAGATAGTATAGACAGATTAACCGAGCCTGAAAGTAAAAAGATAGTTCAAGATGCTAAAAAAGCTTATGTAAGAATAGGTTTATTAAAAGCAGAACAATTAACTGAATCTTCTATACAAGCAAGTTTAGGAAGTATCGAATCAGATTTAGATAATCTTGCTGAAAAAGGACCCAGTAATAGTTACAGGGCTCAAGCATTATTGTGGAAAGGAAGAATTTATGGTTTAATAACTAAGAAAATTTATTATGAATCAGGAATCCTTAGCCAAAAAGCAATTAGCTCTATTGAAAGAGAAAAAGCATTACAATTAGAAGAGCAGAAAACAGGTGAAGAAATTGCAATGGAAGAAGTTCAGCAAGAATTAGGGCAAGAAATCAATCAAGAGATAACAAAAGGGTTTGTTTTAGAAACTGATAATAAAATTATATTTGATGGGAATGATACTGGGTTGTACGTGAAGGGAAGTGATATTATGGCAAATGTTGATTGGTGGTTTGATTCGAGAGTAGGCGGAATAACCAGTGATGGAAAAATACTTTTTACAGTCAGTGATAAAACTTCGGTTATGAGTGAACTTGAAAAATACAAACTTCGGGGTAGAATTTTTGTACCAAAATAATTTCAAAATGCCAGTAAAAACTAACGCAGAAAATATTGAATTGAATGAGAAAGAGAAATGGGAATTAGACAAGCTTTTAACAGAATATGAAGGGAAGATAAAAAGGCAGTTGAAAGATGAAGTTGATATTATTGTTAATATTAAATCTCATCAAAAAGGCAAGAGCAGGAAATTTAGTATTAGCGTTAATGTTGTTGGTGGTGTTAAGTTCGGAGCAATTGCTGATGATTATGATCTTGCAAGGGCCACTCATGAAGTTTTTAATAAAATTCTTAGTGAAATAGAACATAGATTACATGTTAGTAGTAATCGTAATAAAAGAAGATAATTCACTGATTTGATTTCTACTAGTAATTATAAAAACGAAATAAGCTATAAAAATTGAAGTTAAGCTATGAATGATTGCCAAAGAGTATAATCGTTTTATAAATTACTAAAGAAGATAATTTTTTACTTCAAATTACTGATATACTCTTTTAATTTGGGGTCAAGCGAGGTTGTGAAATAGCTTTGCAATTCATCTGGGTTAACCCATTTTAATTCTTTTATGTCTCCTCCTGTTTTTTCACTTCCACTAATTAACTCACATAAATTATAAATCAAAAAGAAATCTTTTTTCTCTGGGAATATTCTTGAAAATACAGTTCCTAAATTTTCAACTTCTAATCCTGTTTCTTCTTTTACCTTTCTTTTTATAGTCTTTTCTTCAGTTTCCTTATGCATTAATCTTCCTCCTGGAAAGACCCAGCTCAGTTCTTTGACATAAGGATCATTTTCTCTTTTTCCTATTAATATTTTTCTTCTTCTTGGGTCAAAAATTATGGCTAATACTATTACTGTAAACTCTTTTTCCTTAGGTTTCTTTGTTTTTGTTTTCTTTTTCATTTTTACCAGTATCTATCTCTTTAACCCTCTTTAGAAAAACTATTACTCTCCTATAATGCCTTTTTTCTTAATAAAGTTTTCGGTTTCTAGTTTTTCGCTTTGCTCTAAAAATGTTAAACTCTTATTCGCTTTGCAGATGAGGAGATTAAGTTTGAGCTTCTAATTTTAAAATATTTGAGAAATCCTGTCATTATTTTATTAAAAATATGCAGAGGATAGGATTCGAACCTATGAAAGCACTAAGCTAACTGGTCCTAAGCCAGTTCCGTTTGACCACTTCGGTACCTCTGCATGATTTGGGAATGGATTTTTAGTATAAAAGATTAACTGTTTTACTGTTTTTTTCTTGATAATTGATAAACGATTTTAAGCTTTGCAGAAGATAAGATATAGTTATAGAAAGTAGAAATAAGAAATATTTAATTTTAAGAATTAAAATTTATTCTTTGTCTCTTTTAGCTTTTTCTAATTTTGTTTCAGCTTCCTTAATTTTTAGTTTTTCTTCCAGGTCAAGCTTATCAAGAAGCTCTTTATATCTGTTTCTTATTGTTACTTCTGTAATCCCTGCAACATCTGCAACTTCCCTCTGGGTTTTCTTTTCATTGTTCAATAAAGCAGCCACGTACAGTCCTGCTGCAGCAATTCCTGCAGGACCTCTTCCTGATGTTAACTCGCTTCCTTCTGCCTTTCTTAATATTTTTAAAGCTTCATTCTGTGTTTTAGGGGAAAGTTTAAGGACTGATGCGAAACGATTTATGTAATCTTTTGGGCTTGAAGGAGTAACTTTAATCCCAAGCTTTCTTATAATAAACCTATAGGTTCTTCCAATTTCTTTTCTTTCAACATCAGAAGCTGCAGAAATCTCATCTAATGTTCTTGGTATATTATAAGATCTGCATGCAGCATAGATACAGGCAGCAATTACAGATTCCATTGATCTTCCTCTGACTAATCCTCTTTGAAGAACAAAATTGTAAATTCTTGAGGCCTCGTCTCTTACAACACTTGGGAGATTTAAGAAACTTGCAACCCTCCTTAATTCTGCCATAGCAAGGCGCAAGTTTCGTTCTATGCTTGTTGAAACTCTTTCCTGCCATTTTTTTAATCTTAGGAATTTTCTTGTTGAACCTGAATCTAACTTGTATATATCAGAAATTTCTCCGACATTTGTTGTTAATCCTTTGTCAAACTTCTGCATGCTCATAGGGGCTCCTCCGCGGCCTTTTTTCTCCCCAGAATCAAAGCTGCCTTGGAGTTCTTGAGAAGTATCTACCTGTTGTTCTTCAATAACTGTTCCACAATCATTGCAGAAAACCTCTCCTCTTTGCTCATCCCATGTTACATTAATACTTCCGCATTCAGGACATTTTTTAATATTTTCAGCCATAGTAATGTTTATAAATCTTATGCAGAAAGGTTTATAAAGCTTTCGGTGAGCTAAAGAATTTATCGGCGATAAAATTAATTTATAATTTGTTTATTCCTTTATTAAAACAGCCTGCACAATTCCTTCCTGGCTTGGCCTGTTTGTAATCTTGGCTTTTCCAAGCTCGGTTTCAATAATAGCAGACTTAACTAAAACATTCTGTCTTGCTAAGAACCTGTCAGAAGGAGTTTCTAGAACATTTAGAATTTTGACTTTTTTTGCTTTGTTAGTTTCCGGGTTTATAACATTGGCAACATTTGAAGAAAGGTTTATTGTTCGTCTGTTTCCGCCTAACCCTCTTATTATTTTTTTCTTTGTTTCTCTAAGCTTCACTTTTCTTTCTTCTCCCCTTAATGAATATTTCTTTTTCTTACTAAGCTTGTGATATTTTCCGCCTGTAATTTTTCTTCCTAATTTCATAAAGAATTATTGAGAATTTGATTTATAAATGTTTGGGGTTGTTATAGCAATGTTTTTAAATAAACAATTTTTAGTATGTTTGTCCTAAGGGAAAAAGAGTTCTGGTAAGTTAAAATGATAAATCAAGAAGCTGTTGCTAAAAGTATTGAAGAAGGTTATCAATGCTTAAGAGAACTGGAATTATTAACTGAGGTTTTTGAAGTAGGAAAAAATGTATTTTCTCCAGTAGCGGACCATATATCCATCATAAATCAAGATTTAAGGGTAAGAGGCATTCCTGGACTGAATTCTCAAGATTATTTAAATAAAAAAATTAAGATACTCCAGGAATATAAGGATTATGGAGAGCGAGCCCGTCTTAATGAAAAAGGAATTAAATACTTAGATAAGATTATTGGATTAATGGAAAAAATCCGAAATGCAGGAATAGGTCTTCCTTCAGAAGAAAGGATTATTTGGTAAGTTTTTTGTTTCATAAATCTATTTTTTTTAAGATTGCCCCCTAAAAACTTTTGCTTTTTCTATATACAAAAGTTTTTAAACTAACTTTACAAAAACATTTTATGGTTAATGGAATTGAGAGACCACTAGATGTGTTGAACAATGCCAAAGGCAAAGAGGTATTGGTTCAGCTAAAAAACAACAGGCAGATGGTCGGCACTCTATTGGCATTTGACATACACATAAATGTGGTGTTAGATAATGCTAAAGAGATGTTAGACGATGAGACAAAGAGAAATGTGGGGTTGACTTTTTTAAGAGGAGACACCATCATTTTTATCTCGCCTGCTAGTGTTTCAAAATAGAATTTGAGCGTTTGACCTGTTTAGATTCGCAAGGTTGCGTGTTCTCAGAGGTTGGAGGTAGTGGGAACTTTAAAAGAATCCTTCTTTTATTAAATCGGGGATTATTTTTTCTCTTGTTGTACTGATTAGCGAATAC
This sequence comes from Candidatus Nanoarchaeia archaeon, assembly GCA_028718805.1. Taxonomy (GTDB): domain Archaea; phylum Nanobdellota; class Nanobdellia; order Pacearchaeales; family GW2011-AR1; genus ARS1285. The sequence continues at coordinate 86,236 of JAQUKY010000006.1, forward strand.
TTATTTTTGTTAAATTCGTCTTTTGACATCCAAACGTTATTTTTTATTTCTTCTGCTGCTTTTATTTCTCCGGAAATATTTGTGATATAAACTCTACTTATTGTCATTACATCTTTTTCATAAGGAGATTTCGCAACATATTCTTTAAAAAATTTAGCTGATATCAATTTAACATTTAGTTCTTCATTTAACTCTCTTTTTAAGCATTCTAATTCTGTTTCTCCCTCTTCTAATTTTCCTCCAGGCGTCCAATACTCTTTATATTTATCCGAACCTTTAACCAAAAGAAGTTTATTATTCTTGACAATTATTGCTACGATTCTTATTCTCTTTTTCATTGTATGCCCACACGAAGATTTAAACTTCAACCCTCATTAAATCTTCTGCAAGAATTGTGTTTGGAAATATTTTTTTTGCTTCGTGTAGAATAGCAGGTTCATTATTTTCATATCTCTGGCTGATATGGGTCAGGATAAGTTGCTTTACTTTTGATTGTTTTGCTATTTGCGCTGCTTGTTTAGCTGTTAAATGTCCATAATCTCTTGCTAAATCTTTTTCAGTATCTAAATAGGTAGATTCAATTATAGCAAGATCTGACTTTTTTGCAAGTTTTTTCGCATTCTTACAGATTTTTGTATCGAGAATAAAGCTTATTCTTTTACCTTTTTGTTCATAGGTTAAATCTTTTGATTTTATTAATTTATTATTAATCTTTAGGTTTTTTCCTTTTATTAACTCGCTTAATTTTACTGTTTCCTCTCTAGTGAGTTTTAATTTTTTTAATTTTTCTTTGTTTATTCTTAATTTACTTTTCTCTTTAAATTCATATCCGTTTGTAGGAGCATTTCCATGATCCAAGGATCTTGCGGTTATTTCAAAATCAGAAGTTTCTAAAAATTTTCCAGTTACTTCATGGACTTCTGCTTTGAATTTTAAAACAGGTATAAAGATATTCACAAATTCTTTAAGAAACTTTTTAGTCCCCCTTGGACCGTATATCTTCATAGTTTTATTGTAATTATTTAATACAAGCGTTTGAAACAATCCCGGTAGTCCTAAAACATGGTCTCCGTGCCAGTGAGTTATTAATATTCTTGTAATCTTGCAGGGGTTTAAATGAGCTCTTCTAAATTGTCTTTGAGTTCCTTCTCCGCAGTCAATTAATATTGTTTCATCTTTGTATTTTAAAAGCACAGCTGTGTGGTTCCTTTTCTCTGTTGGAATTGCCTGGCTTGTGCCTAAAAAAGTGATAGGAATTTTCATGTTTTTATTTATAATCTGATAATGTTAAATTCTATTTCGCTTTGAAGATGAGCAGATTAATCTTGAGCATCTTTTACATAGCGAATTAGTTCTCTTTATTATTGATTTAGTTTATTTAAATCATAGTGAAACCCGATTTAAATAGGTTTTTAATAGCCTTGTATCTCGGAAATCTTTAAAAATAAGGAATTGTTAATAGTATTATGAAAAAGGGAATAGTAATTGTATTTAGTATGTTCTTAATGTTAAGTTTTTTAGGAGCAGTTTATGCTGAAAAGTTAGATATTGAAGTTAAGGATAGTTATATTCCTGGAGATGAAGTTAAATTTAAGGTTGTTCTTTATGATGATAGTAATAACAAAATACAAGGGCAGATTAACTATGAAGTGCAGGACTATTATACTGAACTAATGACTGAGGGAGTTGCAGGTTCTGGACAGGAGATTGTTTATATGCTTCCTGAGAATGCAAGGCAAGGGCCTTGGAAAATAACTGCAGATTATAATTCTATAAGCGCTAATAGATTATTTAATGTAGGAGAATTACAAAAAGCTGAAATCAAATTAGAAGAAGATGTTTTAATTATAAAAAATGTAGGGAATACTCCTTATGATAAAAAGATTTTGATTTACATTGGAGATAATGACCAAACTGCCCAGGTTTATTTGGAAATAGAGCAGGAAAAAAGGATAAGATTGACTGCACCTGAAGGGACGTATAAAATTAAAGTTATAGAGGGAAATGAAGAAAATGTTCTTGAATTTGATGATGTTCATTTGACAGGCAATGTTATTGGTCTTGAGAGTGTTTTAGGGCAAGGAAATTTCTGGCAAAGATATCCTGTTGTTGCTCTTTTTTTAGGAGCTTTGTTGTTAGTTGTGATTGTTGTGGTTGGATTAAGAATTTATAATCGAAATTCTAAATAAATTTAGATGTACATGTTTTCTTAGTATTTTTTATATAGCCAGTAATCTTTGTACTTATTAATATTTCTTTATAAGTATAGAGAAGATTTATAAATTAGAAGATGTTTAGATATTTTAAGGAGAGGATGAGAAAAATGCAAAAAAAGGTGACACTTAGTTTTGACAACAAGATCTATGAAAAATTTAAAAAGTTCTGTAGCGATAATGCTATTATGCTCTCTAAGAAACTTGAATTAGAGATGCAGAGAATTATGGAGGAAAAAGAAAAAGGAGAGAAAGAGGAAAAATGAAAAATAAAAAAGGATTAGTAATTGTCGTATACTTATTAGTCATGATTAATATAGCTTATGCAGCAACATTCTTAGATGTTTCACAAAGTGATTTTAATTCTGGGGTATATAATTACACGTTTTATAATTCTTCAGGATTTATTCAGTTGAATAATAGCATTCCTGGAAATACAACAAGTATTGCTACAAATTTAACTGAAATGATTGGAAATGAAATAGGATTAGTTTCATACTGGAAGTTTAATGAAAGTTTTTGGAATGGTGTTCCTGGAGAAGTGAAAGATTTTCTAGGAAAAAATAATGGGACTGCAATGAATGGAGCAAATACAACTTCTGGGTTGTTTGGGAGGGCTGGGGGTTTTGATGGTATTAATGACAGAGTAAATATAGCTAATAAGGAAGAGTTAAATCCAGTTAATAGCTCTTTTACAATTACTGGCTGGGCGAAATCATATCCACGAGAAGGGGGGGCAGCAGCTCAATGGCAGTTATATGTTGGAAAAAGAACTACTACAGCAACAAATGGATATTATGTTGGCTTGAATCAAGGAAATGGACTGAATTTTATGGTTGGTGACGGGACAAATAGATATGACACTGCAATAAGTGGCGGAAGCGGATATGTTCCTATTGCTTATGACACTTGGTTTTATTTTGCAGCAGTAATAAACAGGACAAGCAGCCAGATATTGCTTTATGTCAACGGCACTTTGTTGGCTTCAAGAACATTTACAACCCTTGGGAATATAAATAATTCTGCAAATCTATCTTTAGGATTAGATTATGGCCAAATAATAAACCAAGGGGGGTATCCTGTAAATGGCAGTGTTGATGAGGTTGCATTTTGGAACAGGGCCTTGAATTCATCTGAAATTCTTAATTTATACAATAAGGGATTGAATAGCACAACAATAACTGCAAATGGAACGAATATTACTTTTGGGACATATGAAAGCAGTGTTAAAGATGCAGGCTCAATAGCCCAATGGGAAAATATTTCTTGGAATGATATGCTTAACGGCTTGCTTGGAGAGCTGCCTAATAATCAACAATCAGATTCTGGGATTAGCATGTCTAAAAATATTTTATTATATCATTTAAATGAACCCTCTGGAACAATTGTTGATTATTCTGGATTGGGAAATAATGGAACACAATCGGGAGGGGTAACTTATAATTCCTCTGGAAAATTCAATTCAGCCTTAAGTTTTGATGGAGCAAATGACTACATAAACGTCCCGAATTCTAATTCTCTTAATTTAGGCAATACACTCACAATTTCTGCGTGGATTTATCCTTTAAGCTTAAGCAACAGGCCAGTAATTTTTTCAACAAGAAAAACTAATATAGCTAATTCATTTCAGTTAGAGGTTGGAGTTGGAAATTCTCATTCAGCAGTTGCTGCTGTAACAGGGATAAACACATGGGTTGCTGAAACTGACAATAATGCAGTAACACTAAATGCGTGGAATCATATTGTTTATACAAGAAACGGCACAGGAAATACACATAAAATTTATATTAATGGGCAGCTGCAGAATTTACAGACAACTACTGCTTATGATTTTGTGGATAATACAGATGATAAACTGGTTGGGACTGGAACAACTCTTCAGGCTATACATTTTTTTAATGGAACAATTGATGAAGTTGCTGTTTTTAACAGAACTTTCTCTGCAGTAGAGGTATTAAATTTATATAACAGAAACGGCTCAAATTCTAATTTAAAATTTCAAGCTAGAATAAGTAATGATAATGTTACATGGACAGATTATAAAGGAGCAGATGGGACTTCAGCTGGTTATTATGATGTCCCCGGAAATTTAAATTTATCAAATTCTAGATATTTGCAATATAAAGCTTATTTCCTAGGTTCAAGTGCTAAGCTCTACAATGTATCTGTAATATATAATTCTTCATCCAGTTTAGATATTTTAGTTTCTTTAGATTCTCCTACAGATAATTATTTGACTAATGAATATAACGGCATAAATATAACATGTTCTGCATCTTCTACTTCACAGCTTTTGAATGTAACTGCATACTATGACAAGTTTGGATGGCAAGAAGTAGAACCAGCAAGGATAATTTCAGGAACAAGCAACACAACAACTTTCACCTTAAATGAAATATCTTCTATAATAAAATGGAATTGTTATTTTTGTAATGTAAATGGTACTTGCTCGTTTGCAAATGTTAACAGAACAATAATTGGGGATATTTTTGCACCAACTATAAATTTAATATCTCCTTCTAATAATTATACAGAGAACTCAAGTTCAATAGTTAGTTTTGCCTTTAATGCAGCTGATAACAGGGCAACAAGTTTGAATTGCAAGTTGCTAGTTGATGATTTAGAAGTAGGAAGTAATTCTAGTGTTTTGTCAGGAGTAAATACAAGTATTGTTTCTGCTTTATCTGATGGAAATCATACATGGAAGATAAACTGTTCTGATGGAATAAACTCTGCATTAAGTGAAGAAAGAGAAATTAATGTTAGTTATTCTGCTCCTTATACTCCTTTTTGGGCAAAAACAAACACACATACACACACAAATAATTCTGATGGAGACAGCTCTCCTACAGCAGTTGTAAATCTTTATAAAAATAAAGGATACAATATACTTGCAATTACAGACCATGGGTATGTTACTAATTGCACTCCTTTTACTAATTTAAGCGAGCCTTTCCTTTGTGTTAATTCAGAAGAATGGACTTCAACAAAACATGTTGTAAGAATCAATGTTAGTGCCCCATATAATAATAATATGATTAATATGCAAAATGCAGTTAATGCTGCTAATGCAGAAGGAGGCTTTGCAATTGCAGCTCATCCTAATTGGAGTTCAACTATATGGAGTATTAATGATTTAACTTCCCTGCAGGATTATACTGCTATGGAAATTTATAATAAAGTTATTGAAAGATTAACTCCTGACCCATATGCTGTTCAAAAATGGGATTCTGTTTTATTAACTGGAAAAAAAGTTTTTGGAGTTGCTGCAGATGATATGCATCAGGTAAATGTTGATTTAGGATATGGATGGACCAAAGTTTATATGCCTGAATTTACAAAAGCTGCATATATTAATTCAATGAGAATCGGATATTTTTATTCTTCACAAGGACCAAATATGGATTCTTATGCATTTGAATTAAATTGTGATGGATTACAAACATATCATATGGGAGAGATTGCAAACTGCTCTGCTATTTTTGTAAATGCAACAATTTCTGCAACAAATTATTCTTTTGTTATGAGGAATATAACTTTGATTAAAGATGGAAATGTTCTTAATATTACAACTTGCTCTTCTCAGAACTGTTCATTTTTTTATTCAGAAAATGTTTCAAGTTCAGGGTATTATAGGTTACAAGCAGTCGATTCAAATAATAAACAGATTTGGAGCAATCCTATTTGGGTTAATAAAATTGCTCTGCCTGTAACTATTGCTGTAAATTCTCCTGCTAATAATTCGGTTGTGTTAGACTATACTCCCATCATAAACATTAGTTTAAATCAACAGACAAGCTTATGGTATAATCTTAATAACAGAGATAATGTTACCTTATGTTCGGGCTGCAATTCTTATTTTGGATATGCTTGGCTTATTGAAGGAAATAATATACTTAATTTTTATGCAAATAATTCTGATAATATTGTTAAGGAAAACAGAGTTTATATAACTCTCAATTTCAATAAAACAATTTCTGAGAATTTTTCAGATGATTCTTCAATAGTTTCAATTAATAATGTCTTCTGGGATAATGGAAAGATTAGCATGAATTCAAGTAATATGTTTGGAAACTTTATATTAAAGCCAATCATACCTCTTAATAATATAACTGAATTTAATATTCAATGGACAGAAAATAATACTCAAGATGCAAAAGGTGATGGGCAGAGAACTCCTATAGTTTTAAAATATAATATTAATAATTCTGGCTGGATTTCTGAAGACAATTATGGGAATTATATCACCAATGGAACAACGGTGGCAGGTTTAAATGGAAAGAATTTTTCTTTGATGTTTGATTTTGAGAAAAATCCTCTTGTTCCAATAGACTTGCTGGATTTTAAAATTACCTGGAAAGAATTTACAATCCCTTTAATTTTTAATGTAAGTTCGGGAACTCCTACGACTGATTCTGCCACAATAACCTGGGATACTGATCTTGCTTCAAATTCAACTGTATTTTACGGGATTTCAACTTCTTTAGGATCTTTTTATAGTAAAGTTGAGAGTATAACTTCTCACTCAATTATTTTAACTGGGTTAAGCTCTGGGACTAATTATTTTTATAAGGTTCAGAGTTGTACAGATAGCAGTTGTTCTCAGGATCCTCAAACAGGGCTTTATTCGTTTATAACACAGTCGGTTTCAAATCCCCCTACTGACGGTGGCGGAGGTGGTGGGGGCGGGGGTGGCGGAGGTTCTGTTGACCTAAGCCAGATTGCAAAATTAAGTGTTTCACAAATAGGAAGTATAATTGCTAAAGGAGGAGATAAGAAAACTTTATCTTTAAATGTTAAAAACATTGGGAAAATGTTTTTGAATAATTGTAAACTAATTGCCAGGGGGGATATCAGCTCTTGGATTTATTCAACTCAAAAACAGGGGATTGCTCCTGGAGAAAATCTTGATTTTAATTTTGATTTAAATGTTCCTGAAGAAAGTCAGATAGGAGATCATACTGGTGAATTAGAAGTTAAATGTGATGAAGGAAATAATGTTCAGGACATTAAGGTAAGTATTCCCGGGTTATCTATAATAAGTATTAAAGAGATAAAACAGGAGAAAAATATTTTGAAGATTAATTATAGTTTTGATGGTTCCGGTATTATCGGGAAAAATGCAGTTGTTGAAATCTGGATTGTTGATGAGGATGGAATTGAGGTTAGGAGAGTGCAAGATAGTTTTTCACTAAATAAAGGAGGATTAAATGAAAGAAGCTTAGAAATTGATGTTAAAGGGTTAGCAGGAATTTATGACATTTATTTTGCACTTTCAGATGATTTGGATAATTTTGTCAGGCAATCTATCGCAATAGGGCAATCTGGAACAACTGGTTTTGTTATCTTTGATACAGACGGGGGGAAATTTGTAATTTATATTATCTTTTTGATTATAATTTTTGTTGCTATTTTCTTTATCTGGAAAAAGCACGGGAAAGAAAAGCGTTCTGAACATTTATGGATGTTACGGAAAAAGGCAGAAACTAAAAATCCTTATAAGCCTCCCAAAATAAACGATAATTAATTTTTTGATTGAATTTTTGTAATTCATAAATTTTATGATGTGTATGTTATCTATTTAAATAAAAAGAAATCCACATCATTTATGATGTGGTGCTGATAATCGCTAATGCTGTGATTTAAACGCTTGTGGAAGCAGGTTCAATAAATTGAAGTCCACAGAGCAAAGCGGATAAGAGTAAAGATATAAGGAAGCCCACGCATTTATGCGTGGGGGGATGTCACTATAGGTAGTTTTATAAATAAAATAATCGATTTTAGACTATGCTCCCATAGCTCAGCCTGGATAGAGCACCTGCCTTCTATTATTAGAAGGGCAACCAAATAGGAGAAAGCAGGGGGTCCACGGTTCAAATCCGTGTGGGAGCGTGATTATATAAGAGATCAATAATATGGAAAAAGAGGAAAAAAGGAAGCTTGTATGGGTTGGAATTTTTGCAATAGCTATGGCTTTTGTAGAAACCATGGTTGTTTATTATTTAAGGAGGTTATATTATCCAAACAATATTCTGTTCCCTCTCAATGTCTCAATGCCAACGCAGATACTTCTTCTTGAATGGGCTAGGGAATTGTCAACAATTATTATGTTATTAGCTATAGCTGCATTAACAGGCAGGAAGTTAAAGGATAAATTTGCATATTTTGTATATGCATTTGCTATTTGGGACATATTTTATTATGTCTGGCTTAAGGTAACCTTAGACTGGCCATCTTCTGTAATGACTTGGGATGTTTTATTTTTGATTCCAGTTACATGGGTTTCTCCAGTAATATGCCCGATTATTGTATCAATGTCAATGATTTTAGGAGCCTTTGTAATTCTTAATTATCCTAAAAATGAATTTACAAGAAAACAAAAAAGCATGCTTATAATAGGAGCAATTTTAGTTTACACTTCTTTTGTATGGAATTATTCTACTTTGTTTCTAAAAAAGGGATTTACACTTAAATTTTCAGAGATACTTATTGAACAGCAAATAATCTCAATTGCTTCAACTTATGTTCCTGATTATTTTAACTGGCCATTGTTTATTATTGGAATGATTTTAGCATTATATGTAATATATTCGTTCTGGAAAAAGGGGAAAAAATAATAATTTTTTTGGTTTAAGAAGTTTTAAAAACACATAATTATTCGTAACATTGTGCACGGGTGGCACAGTGGTACTGCGTTCGCCTGCAGAGCGAATTTTCGAGGGTTCGATTCCCTCCCCGTGCTTTTTTTGTTAAATTTTTTGCAAATCGAAGGATTTTTAAACTGATATTATCTGATGTTTTTACCCTCAGGGGAAAGAGTTCTGATAAGTTAAAATGAAGATAAGAATGACTTACCAAGAAGGGAAAGTAGAGATAATAGATTTAGAAGCAAGGGATCCAAATACACCATTGCAGTTAGATTCGCTTTCTTTAACATTTAGAGCTTATGTAGAAGGGGTAGCTAAGGTTTATGGAGAAAATATGAAAATGTTAGAGGATAAACATAAGGATAATATCCCTGAAGGAAACCTCGAAATGGAATTAAAATTAGCGCGTAAAGAAATTCCTAAACAAAATGGCAACTATTGATAATTCATTTTTTCCAACAGAGAACGAAATACCTAATGAATATAAACTTAAAAATGAAATTCACCAGAAAAGCTATTTAGTTGGGGGGGAAATTAAAAATCATGACGGGCCTATGCAAGAGGTTTTATCTCCTGTTTGCATAAGAGATAATAAAGGTGAAGTAAAACAAAAAGTAATTGGAAGTTATCCTTTAATGAGCAAGGAACAATCTTTAGAATTTTTGAATGCTTCTGATAAAGCTTATGATAATGGGAGAGGTTATTGGCCTACATCATCTGTTGAAAAACGTATAGGGCATATGGAGAAATTTCTAAAAAATATGATTCCAGCGAGAGAGAATGTTATTAATTCATTAATGTGGGAGATTGGAAAATCTTACCCTGATTCTGCAAGAGAGTTTGACAGAACAGTTGATTATATAAAAGATACAATTTCAGCTCTTAAGGATTTGGATAGAATATCTTCCAGGCCGGTAATTGAACAGGGAATTTTTGGTCAGATTAGAAGAGCTCCCTTAGGAGTAACTCTTTGTATGGGGCCCTATAATTATCCTTTAAATGAAACTTTTACAACCTTGATTCCTGCATTAATCATGGGAAATACTGTTGTTGTGAAACCTGCTAAATATGGGGTGTTACTGCATGAACCTCTTCTAAAAGCATATCAGGAAAGTTTTCCACCAGGAGTTATTAATATGATTTATGGAGAAGGAAGACAGATAATAGGGCCAATTATGGAATCAGGCAAAGTTGATGCTCTTGCGTTTATAGGCAGTAGCAAGGTTGCGAATATGCTGGAAAAACAACATCCTAAACCTAACAGATTGAGATGTGTTGAAGGTTTAGATGCAAAAAATCCTGCTATAATTCTCAATGATGCAAATTTAGAAACAACTGTTCAGGAGTGCATAACAGGAAGCTTGTCTTATAATGGGCAGAGATGCACTGCACTTAAGTTATTGTTTGTGCAAAGGGAAATCGCAGATGACTTTATCAGTAAATTTTCTGAAGCTGTTGATAATTTAAAATGCGGGATGCCATGGACATCAAATGTTGCAATAACTCCTTTGCCAGAGGCAGGAAAAACAAAATACTTGGATGATCTTGTAAAAGATGCACAGATTAATGGAGCAAAAATAGTAAACCCGAAAGGAGGAAAAATAAATTACACATTTTTCTCTCCTACAGTATTGTATCCTGTTAATGATAAAATGAGAATATTTAGAGAGGAACAATTTGGTCCTGTTGTCCCAATAATTGCTTTTGATGATGTAAGTGAACCTTTGAAATATGTTGAAGCTTCAAATTACGGACAACAGGTAAGTATTTTTGGGGAAGATCCTAAGGTGATTAGTAAATTAATAGATCCTTTGGTAAATCAGGTTTGCAGGGTTAATCTTAATTGCCAATGCCAGAGAGGTCCTGATACATTCCCATTTGCCGGAAGAAAAGATTCTGCTAAGGGTACATTATCTGTTTCAGATGCGTTGAGAGTATTCTCAATAAGAACTCTTGTTGCTGCGAAATATAACGAACAAAATAAGGAGCTACTAGAAAAAATCTTGGACGGAGACAATTCTGAATTTTTATCTACTCACTTCATACTTTAAATTTAATAAGCAAAACAAAATGACAAGAACAAAAATACTGGCTACATTAGGGCCTTCATCTTATGACAAAACAGATGAAATGGTTAAGGCAGGTGCAGATGGATTTAGGATTAATTATTCTCATGTAAAACCAGAAGACTACCCCTTTATAGAGAAACTTGCAAGAGGGATAATGCAAAGACATGAAAATGTTTTTTTAGTAGGAGATATACATGGTCCAAAGCTAAGATTAGGTGATTTTGAGAGCAGAAAAATTAAGATAGGAGATATAATATGTCTTGCTCATTATTCTGAAAGTTCTGGAGATGATATTCCGTTTCAGTATAAGGGATTAGAGAATCATGTTGTGCCTAGGAATAGGCTGCTTATTGATGATGGAAAAGTTGGATTAAGGGTTAAGGACATAAAGGATAAAAAAATAATCTGCAGGGTTTTATATGGGGATTTAATTGAATCAAGAAAAGGAATAAATATACCTAATGTAAGCATCCCTATGAAATATTTGTCTGAAAAAGATGAGAGAGATCTGCAATTTTTAGTTGATAATAATTTTAGTTATGTTTCTGCTTCGTATTCAAGAACTGCTGGGGATATAAAACAAGTAAGAAAGTTTACAGGAGATTTAATAAAGATAATAGGAAAACCTGAAAATTATGAGGGAGAAAAGAATTTAATAGAGATTATAAAAGTTTGTGATGCTATGATGGTTCCAAGGGGAGATTATGGCATGGAAAGGGGTGTTGAAAATGTGCCTGCTTTTCAAAAAAGATTAATTGAATTATGCAATATTGCAGGAATTCCGGTTATAACAGCCACACAAATGCTTGAGTCTCTTATGTATGGCAGAGATGCTAAAAGGCCGGAATCTACTGATATTTTTAATGCAGTTTTAGACGGGACAGATGTTACAATGCTTTCAGGGGAAACATCGATGGGAAATGATCCTGTGAGAGCTGTTAGAGTAATGGAAAGAATAATAAGAAAAGCAGAACAATATTTGTACAGCAAAAAAACAGGTGTTGATATTGGAGAGAGAATTAACAGGATGATAAAAGAGAATAATGTTTCAGATAGAACAAGCAAGAGAGTATATGAAGCCTTAAGATCAGGCATTTATGAGGCAGTAATATCTCCTGCTCATCATGGAACATCCACTAAAAAAATGTCGAGATTCAGAATAAAACAGCTAATATATGCTTTTTGTGATGATGAAAAAGTCAGAAGATACCTGAATATGTCCCGAGGGGTTATTCCTCTTCCTGTAATTAATGGATACTTTAGCAGGGACCCTATTAAATTTATTGAGGAATCAATAAGAATTATAAAATCAAAGGGTTATGTTAAGTCAGGAGATAATGTTATAGTAGTTGCTGGAATGGGAAATTATGCAAAAGGAAATACAAATTTGGTTATGGAAGAGATTGTGAAGTGAATTAGTTTTTTGTAGTCCCTAAGAAAGATTTATAAAGATATCTTACTCACTACATTTATGTATATTATAAAAAAGAAAATTTCTGGCAAAGATTATTATTATCTAAGAAAAGCTGTTAGAAAAGGGAAAAAAGTCAGAAGCGAGTTTGTTGCTTATTTGGGGAAGAATTTAAAAGAGGCTGAAGAAAAGGCAAAAGAAATAACTGAGAAAAGTAAGTTACCTATCTCTCAGAAGGGAGATAAAGAAAATGAATTAAAAAAAGGTGTTAAAATAACTTATTTTGTTCATGGGACAACTATTGATAATGAAAAAGGCAAGGCAACTGGTCAGGCTGATGGAGAATTAGCTGAGATTGGTAAGAGACAATCAATTGAATTAATAAAACATGTAAAAAATAAAAAGTTTGATGTGGTGCTTACTTCTGATTTAAAAAGAGCTGTTGATTCTGCAGATCTTACTTTTAAGGATTTTGGAATTAATATAATAAAAGATAGAAGATTAAGGGAGTGTAATTATGGAGATTTAAATCAAGCAGATGAAGAGAAAGTAGTTTATTTGGATCATATAGACAAACCATTTCCTAATGGAGAAAGTCTGATTGATGTTGAGAAAAGAATTAAATCTTTTTTAGAAGATTTGCAAAAAAGTTATATTGGAAAGAATATAGCAGTAGTTGCTCATAAAGCTCCCCAGTTAGCTTTAGATGTTTTGTTAGAAAATAAAACTTGGGAAAACGCAATAAAAGAAGATTGGAGATTAAAAAAAACATGGCAACCTGGTTGGGAATATTTTATAAAGCCTGGAAATCAGGTTAAGACAATGGAGAATAAACAATTAACAATAGATGAATTAGCAAACTTCTGCAAGGAGAAGGGATTTGTGTTTAGAAGTTCAGATATTTATGGGGGCATGGCTGGTTTCTGGGATTTTGGGCCATTAGGAGTTGAATTATTTAATAATATAAAGAAAAACTGGTGGGATTTTTTTGTTAAATCAAGAGAGAACATGGTTGGTATGGAAGCAAGTATAATAAGCAACCCTAAAGTTTGGGAAGCAAGCGGACATGTTGCAAATTTCAATGATATTTCTGTCAAATGCAAGAGATGCAAGAAAAGCAGCAAGATTGATGAAAAGGATTTAGGAAAATTAAAGTGTGAGTGTGGGGGAGAATATGAAAATATGGGCAAGTTTAACCTTATGTTCAAGACAAGGGTCGGAACAATAGATGCAGAAGATGCATATTTAAGAGGAGAAACTGCCCAGGGAATGTTTACTGATTTTAAATTAGTACAACAGACTTCAAGAATGCAACTACCTTTTGGAATTGCACAGATAGGAAGATGCTTTAGAAATGAGATTGCGCCAAGAGATTTCTTGTTTAGAAGCAGAGAGTTTCACATCGGAGAATTTGAATTTTTTATTAACCCTGAAGAAACAAGATGTGAGTTATTAACAGATATTCATAAAGAAGTAAAAGTAAGATTATTAGACGCAGAAACACAGAAAAAAGGAAAAGAAGAGCTAAGAGAAACAAGCATTGGAAATATGATCAAGGAAAAAAGATTAGATGAGTGGCATGCTTTTTGGCTGGCTGAACAGGTTTTGTGGTTTAATAGTATAGGTTTATTAGAAATAAAAATAAGAGAGCATACTAAAGATGAATTAAGCCATTATTCCTCTGCAACCTTTGATATTGACTATGAATATGTTTTTGGAAGCAAAGAAATTGCCGGAATTGCAAACAGAGGACAGTATGATTTAAAACAGCATGAAAAATTCAGCAGGCAGTCAATGGAAATTTTTGATGAAAAGTATAAGAAAAAGGTTATTCCAAGAGTTATTGAACCTACTTTTGGAATTGAAAGAGTATTCTTGGCTATTTTGACTAAAGCTTATAACTATGATGCAAATAGGGATTATGTTGTTTTAAAAATCCCTGCTAAACTGGCTCCAATCCAGGCAGCTGTTTTTCCAATTGTAAAACAACTAGAATATATTGAAATAGCAGAAAATATAGTTATTGATTTGAGAAAAGAATTTAATGCTGTTTATGACAAATCAGGAAGTGTTGGGAGAAGATATGCGAGAAACGATGAGATTGGTACTCCTTATTGTATAACCATTGACGAGGAAAGTTTAAAGAAAAAAGATTGTACTATCAGGGACAGGGATACGACCAAGCAGATAAGAGTTAAAGTTTCTGATTTAAAAGAAATTTTAAAAAAATTGGTTAATAATGAGATTGAATTTGAAAAAGCAGGGAAGTTAGTTAAGACAAGAGTGAAAGAATAGATAACTTTTTAGGAAAAATATATTAACCTGCCCTCTGTTATTTTTCTATGGAAAGAAAACATAAGATATTCTGGGTTATTTTTATCTTGATAATTATTCCATTAATAATATTTGTTAGTATTTATTCTACTCAGGTCAGGAGTTTTATTCAAAAGAACATAAGTATTTATGGCTATCCTGCTGTTCTTATCTTTTCCATTCTTGCTAACTCTTTTGATCAACCAATAGGCCCAGATGCAATAGCAGTTGTTGGACTTTTATTTGGATTGGATGTTTTATACTTGTTTATTTTTGCTGTTATTGGAACCTGGATTATGGACCTAACTAGTTTTTATATTGGAAGAAAGGTTTTTTCAGGAAAAATTAAGGCTGCCTGCTCAACTAAAAAACATGCACAACATTGTAAATTATTTTTTAAATATGGAAGATTTGCATTGCTGATTGGGGCCTTAACCCCTGTTCCGGAGGTTTTTATGATATGGCTTTCTGGTGCTTTTGGCATGAAATTAAGAGATTTTTTTATATATGGTATGCTGGCTAAGGCATTCAGAATCGGGTTTGTGCTTTTAATTGCTGCTGGAATTTTATCCCTTTGATTATTACTTATAAATATGGACCCAGTGAGAATTGAACTCACATTTCTCGACTGCCAGCCGAGCGTTTTACCACTAAACTATGGGCCCTTTATACTTTTATTACAATAACAATAATATTTAAAAATGTTGAGAGATAAGTTTAATTATGATTAGAGAAGATACACTTGAAGAGAAGTCAACAGAAACGCCAACAAAAAAGGATGAAGAACATTGGAAACATTTTAAGAATTTAAAATGGGGGGGAGATATAGACTGGGTTGATTATTCTTTAGAAGTTCCAAATAAATCAAAAGGGATAACTTATAGAGATCTTCCTTAATAATTAAAATGACAAAAGAAGATTGCATATTCTGCAAGATTGTAAAAGGAGAGATTCCTGCAAATAAAATTTATGAAGATAAAGAAGTTATTGCCTTTTTAGATGCTTTTCCCTTTTTAAGAGGACAGACATTAGTTATTCCTAAAAAACATATTGCTCCTTGGTTATTTGATGTTGAGGATAAGACTTACACAAAATTGATGTTATATGTAAAAAAAGTTGTTAGGGCTGTCGAAAAAGCAATGAAGCCCTTTAAAACAGGAATTATTGTTGAGGGAATAGAGTTGGAGCATGTTCACATTAAAGTCTTTCCATTTCCTGAAACAGGACTTTTAGGTTATCCTAAAAAATTAGACCCGCTTCCTTCCAAAGAAGAAATGCATGAAATTGCCGAAAAAATTAAGAGAGAGCTATCTTAATTAAGAAAATCAGAAGTAAAAACTCCCATATCCAACAACAGCTTCTTTGTCTCCTGTAACATCACCTGAATTTTTGTAAACTATTAAATGAGGCTTTGTCTTCTTTATTTTGCATAGGCAGAATAAAATCAATAAAGGATAAATCCCACAGGCATCTATTTCCTTTATCCTGTTAAAATCAAGGCTTTCAATTATGTGTATTGTATTTTTATCTTTTTTAACTGCTTCATCATAAGAAAAAAAATGGCTTAAATCTGTTGAAAATATGTAAACAGCTGGAATTTTTGAGATTTTCTTAGCAATTTCATTTGCTTTTTCTAGATTAATTTCTCCTACCATTAAAGGCATAATCTCCTGAAAGTTAAGTTTTTGCAAGAAAGGCAGCTGATTTTTTATTGAATGTTCGTGATAAATATCTGCATGAAGAAAACCTTTATTAAAAATTTTTGTCTTATTTAAAGGAGTTTCCCAGTATTCTCTGTTAGAAGTAATTGCATCATTTAAATAATTATAGTGAGACGGGCCTATAATAATTGCTTTTTTTATTCTCTTGTTTTTTAACAATGAAAAAGCCTTTCCTGCAACTGCCCCTGAATATTCATATCCTGCATGAGGGACTATCAAACCATTAATTTTTTTGTTTATTTTTATGTTTGATTTTAAGTACTTAGTTAAAACAGAATCTAACTCCTGTTTATGCTCTGGATACCAGGTTCCCATAAGATATATAATCATTTATAATATAAATTCTTATTGGTTTTTGGTTTTTATATAAAATTTAAAATAGTAAGTTATTTATTATAAATCAGTTTAGGACGAGCCCTTGAAAGAAACCCTGCGGGATTTTAATCCCGAGATTGAATTTCAAATGTGAAGGGGCGAGTCAGCAGTAGTTATTTATTTCTAGAAAAATATTTAGCAGTGAGCTTAGCTCAG
>JAQUKY010000007.1 GCA_028718805.1 Candidatus Nanoarchaeia archaeon
TTTTCTCTCTTATCGCCCTCCTTTACGATCCATTTGATTTTCTTCTGATTTAGTTTTTTCATAAGTTCTACAGATTTCTTAGAACTTATCTGTGTTACCGAGAGGACATTATTTCTGGATAACACATAAAGGTTTTCTCTTCAAAACCTTTATAAACTATTCTTTACCTCAACTTTTATAAATATAACTAACTCTCAACAATATTAGTAATATAAAAAACTAATAGAAAGGGAATAATAAGAGATTTATGAGATGATTGCCCAAGAGTAAATCGTTTTATAAATTATTGATAAAAAATTAAAAACAACAAAATGGCTAAAGAAAAAACAAAAGATATAAAGAAGGAAATTAAGAAAGATCCTAATAAAAATCTAAAAGAGGGTATGAAAAGTTTAGCTGAGGAGCTGAAACATAGATTAGCAGGAGTAGCAGGAGACAGCATAAAAGAACCAGAAGAAGCTGGGGAAACTGAAGATTTAGATAAGGAAATACAGGAAGCTTCTGAAAAAATTACAAAAGAAGAAATAGAAAAAGAAGCAAAAGAAATTAAAAAGCAAAAAGAAGGAGAAACATTAATCCCTCTGGAAGATTACATTAAATGTGCAGTTCATCTTGGAACAAAAGTTATTACTCCCCATATGAGAAAGTTTGTTTATAAAAGAAGAGCAGATGGTTTGGCTGTTATTAATACAGTTGCTATAGACGAAAAATTAAGAGAAGCAGTTAAATTTTTAGTGGATTATAATCCTGAACAAGTTTATCTTGTATGCAGAAGAGAAGCAGGATGGAAATCTGCTGAAAAATTTGGTGAAGTTACAGGGATAAAAACTTTTACTAAAAAATATCCTCCGGGAATTACAACTAATCTGATTTTAGAGAATTTTTTCGAGGCAGAATTAACAATAATCTGCGACCCCTGGATGGACAGGAATGCCATGCTTGACACTTACAGATTAAAGAAGCCCGTTTTAGGGTTATGTTGCACAAATAATTTCATACAGCATGTTACAAAATTAATTCCCTGCAATAACAAGGCAACAAAATCAATTGGTTGTGTGTTATTCATTCTTGCAAGAGAATACTGCAAGGCAAAGAAAATTCCTTTTAATGCGAAATTAGAAGATTTTACAGGGCCTTTGGAAGGGAATTAAAATCTTCTATAGCTTATAATTCTTAAAACTTTATAGCTATTTATCAAATAAATCTTTAAAAACCCTAAATAATCCTTATTCAAATCATGAGTTATGCAATAATAGAGTTTAGAGTGAAGCCTGAAGGAACTAGTTACTGTATCAGGTTACCAAGCGAATTACCAGAAGTTTATCAAATTGAACGTTATTTAGGTCAATCATTACAAAATCAACAATTATTCCTTAGAGGAGTAAATAAAGACAAAAAGAGGGTAATTGTTTCTATTGAAGAGGATTGTAAGACTAAAATTAATTCAAATAAGGAAACATTAGAGCATAGAATAAAGCAGGCAGTGGATAATGTCGAAGATGATATTAAAAAAGAATATGCTTTAAGAGGCATTTATCCTACTGAACAAACTTGTGATGAAGTTTTTACACACATTATTTGTAATGAATAAAATTTTTACAAATTTATATTTCTTTATCTATAATTTATGAGACGATTTTAATATGAGGCAATCTTCCCAAGATTTATTTGCTCAATTCAATATTAATTATTTTTATTTATTATAAGAAAAATAATTTATCTCAACTTTTTCTCAATCTCAATTAATCTTCTTAATTTCCTTGTTCTGACCTTTCCATGAATTCCTGTCTTTATGAAATCGCATCTAAAACCAATTGCCAAATCTGCAATAGTAGAATCCTTTGTTTCCCCGCTTCTGTGGCTTATAATTGTTTTAATCCTGTTTTTTCTGGCTATTTCAATAACTTCCTTGACTTTTAACAAGCTTCCAATCTGGTTTGGTTTGACAATAATTGCATCGATTGATTTGTTTTTTATTGCTTTTTTTAATCTTTCAGGATTAGTAGTAGTAAGGTCGTCGCCAACGACATGGCATTTATTTCCTGTTTTTTTTATTTCTTTTGATAACTCTTTAAATCCAGTAAAATCATTTTCATCTAATGGGTCTTCAACATAGAATAATTTGTATCTTCTGATTAATTCATTGATATACAGGATTTGATGCTTTTTATTTAAATCAACAGCAGGATTCTTGTAATTATACTTGTTATCTTTATAAAAACTAGAAGAAGCTATGTCGACACCAATATCAACTTCTTTTTTATATTCATTCTTGATAATCTGCCTTACGTTATCTAAAATCATTAAAACTTCTTCATTTGTTTTTCCTGTTAGCCAGGCACCCTCATCATTTTTTGTCCAAGCCCCAAGCAACTTCCCGGTAAGGTTATAAGCAAGTTCATTTATCTCAACGCATTCTGAAAAAGTTCTTCCATTTGAGATGAATAAAAATTCCTGAAAATCAGGTTCTTTTTTTTGGATTCCCTCTCCATGCAACCCCCCGCCAATCGCATTGCCAACAGGCCGCGGGAATGCAGGTTTATTTTTAGAAGTTAGGAATTCCCATAATTCTTTTTTATTTTCATATGCAAGAGCTTTCAGTAAACCCGCTTCAAGGGCAAAAAGAGAATTCGCACCTATTTTATTCTTGACTAACTTCTCTGTATCCTGCAATATTAAAAACGCTTGGGCAATTGTTTTGCCGTCATTTTTTTGGAATAACTTATTTAAATTATCAACATCAAGTTTGTTAATATAGGATATGTCTGAGGTTAAGTTTTTAGAATAAGGCTTAGCTTCATATTTCCCAGTTGATTTCCCAAAAGGAGATGATGTTTTGAATTTTCTGCTGGTTTTCACAGTAACTTTAATTGTTTTTTCCCCTCTGGAATCTCTTATAGCTTTCGCAATCACCTTTTTTATTATCATGTATTAAAAAAGAATTAAGACTTTTTATAGCTTCCCCTCCAAAAGAATTTATTCACAATTTTTTTATTAATTAAAATAAATGAATTAGCTTCATCAATTAACCCTCTTGATACAATTTTTTCAAATGAAATTATCTCAACTTCTTTATTTTTTGTTCTAACATGCTTTACTAGTGGAATAAAATCTCCATCTCCAGAAATCAAAACTGCTTTATCATATCTGTTTTCCCATGAATCATTTAACATGTCTAAGGCAAGATGAATATCATCTCCTTTTATAGTATAATATTCTTCATTATTTTTATTAAATCTTTTTTGCCTTTTACATAAAATAATTTTGCATTTTGGTATCTTTCTTAATCTTGCAAGAAGTTTCTGTTGTTCTTGAAATCTTCTTTGATTAATATTTTGTTTCAAGGAAGAATTATAATAAATAATATCTATTAAATCATCTTTTCCAATAATTCTCTTAATAAATCTTTCAAAATCAAAATGATAATCTGAATATTTTGGATGTATAGACTTTAAGCCATAGATAAAATTTGCTCCATCAATATAAACAGAAATTCTCCTTTTCATTTTATAAAATGAACCGGTATTACAAAAGTAATAGCCGGGAACACGCTTGCGGGATGTCCGAAGACTTAAGGCATTCCCTGACACCTTAATATATTAAATGTAAGGGATTATTTAAATCTACTTATTTCACCTCTTGAATTAATTTATTCAATTTTTTGTTATTAGCAAAAATCCAGATTATTTTATCCTCCTTAAACATTATTTTATTGGATTTTTCTAGATAGTCCAGAATTAATTTGAATGTTTGATATTGCATCTGTTTAGGCAAACTTCTCCACAATCCCATTCTTGTAGGATAATCTTCACTTTCCTGAATTGCTTTTTCTACCATTAAAATAGAATCTAATTTAGGATAGTGTAATATTCTTAGGCTGTTTTTATTTGAAATAATCATTGTATAAACTTATACAATCCAGTTTATAAAACTTTTGGTGTTAGAATATAAAAAGGTTTAGAATCAGTATTTGGTAATATGCGGTTAAAGATTATCAAACAAGGCTGTCCAATTCAGACTTTTTTTTCTTAAAATTACCAATTGTTTTTGCCAGACCTATAGCCTTTTTTTTGCTGTTTGAATAAACCCATTCACTTCCGTCTGAGCAGCATTCTATTTTTATATCCCTGCCCTTAAATTTTCCATACAGCCTTATTGGTCCGCAATGGCAGCGAGAATATTTTTTTTCTGGTGTTGAATCAAAAATCTCTTCAATATTTCCCGGATAATTTAATCTTGCATAGAATCTGTAGTCTGTTTCTGGCATATTTTCCTAACAAGGAATATGCTTTTAAAGATTTGTATACAGGGATATATTAAAAGGATTAATGTGCCTTAAAAGATTGTTAAAGATTAATTATCCTCAGATTCATCTTTATAATTTTTAAAGTTTGTGAAATCTGATTTAGGATTTAAGAGCCTGTTTTCAAGCATAAAACAATATGCTTTGATAAAGTATAATGAAGTTCTAAGATGCCTAACAAGGCCTGATACCACATCACAGCCATCCTCATGGATAAATTCATAATAATTATCCACAGATAATTCAGGATATTTTTCTCTCTTTATATTATCAATCTTCTTTTCTTTCTTCAGGTAATCCTCTATAATCAAAAATCCTCCAACTTCAAATAATAACCTGCTTCGCAGAGAATTTCCATCGACTATGAACTTGCCTGCTTTTTCATCAAAATAAGGATTATCTTTTTCAGAATCGCCTAAGGTCCTGAGAAGCCATCCTTCCCTGCTTATGTAAGTGTCCTGCTCCCAATAGGGATAGACAAACTTTAAAATTTTCTCTCTTTCTGCGGGAGATATGTTGTTTTCTGTTTTTAATTTCCTGGCAATATTAACAGCTTCAGATATATTTGCATTATGATATTTAAAGTTTGCTGCAGCAATTTGAACCCCCCCATAAGCATAATCTTCAGCCTCTGTGCCAAAATCTTCTATTGTGCCTTTTATAATATCATATCCCATTCTTGGAACTTCTTGTGTGGGGCTGGCTTTAATTTCTGGAAGATGAATACTAAGAATCTTATATCCCTTATCTAAACCATATCTTAAATTAACTAGCCCATCAGTTAGATCTTTAATTTCTTTTTGGGTTATTATTCTTACTAAATTCATTTTGAAATTCTCAGAATTAGCTCTGAGGTGCAGCCACCTCTATAATCACCCTTCTTCCTCTCCCTCTACTCCTTCTTCTTCAGATTCATCTTCAGGCTTTGCCATTTCCATAATTTCCCCTTCTTCCTGAATTTCTTTTTCATCTGCCTCTTCAACTTTCTCACCGCCTTCTTTTTTAGCTTTTAGTTGTTCTTCCTCAATTTTTTTCTCAATTTTTTCTTTGATTTCATCTTCAGATAATTTTTTAACGCTTTTTTCAGACCTTTTTGGCATAGGTCTTCTGACTGTAATAGGCAATACTTCAGAATCAAACTCTTTTTCAGCAATTTTTAAACTATCATAGTTTAATGCCTCTTCCTCCTCTTTACTTAATTTTAATAACATGGGGGCATCCATTGCTAATTGAAGGCTTCTTGCTCCTAAAATCCTAGCAATTTCATATCTTGTGAATCTGTCTTTAAATTTTTCTATCATTTTTTAGTTTTTGAATCTTTCTTGATTATATTTTTTTATATCTTTAACACAATATCTTATCAGTTTTTGATAAGCAGGGTTGTTAACATCTTGACTGCCGCAAACATGAACTATTATACTTGGTTCACTTCTGCTCTCTAAATTTTTCTTTGTCATATTTTATCTATTATTTGGTAATTTATAAAACGAAATAATATGGAGCAACTCTCTCATAACTTTATATTAGCAGCCATAGATTAAGTCGTTATTGAGCATTATGGATTATAAGTTAAAGGGATTTTAAAGCTTTGCTTTTTATTTTTTCATTAATTTCTCTATTTTCTTATTAAGTTCATTAAACATTTTATCATAAAGTTTTTCAGTTTCTTTAACAACCTGCTCTAATTCATCAATTGAAAATAATGCCATGTCTCCTTTTTGCATTGCATTAATAATATATTCTTTTTTAGGCTTTGTTATTGCTAAGGTAACTCTTCCTTCGCTTGTATCTTCTTCATCTCTGTTAGGGTCAATGAATAATTTATTTTTAATTTTGTGGAAAGTCATTGTAAAAGGTATGTTTTCAGTTAATGGAACAGAATCCTTTGTAAACTCCCCAAACTTGACTTTCTCTGTTTTTTCATCATATTCAGGCATTTTTGCAACCATTAACGCAGCAACAGAAGCCAGTGCACTTGCGTCTAAGATATTTCCATCATCATTTATAGCATAGATATCAATTAAAACACTCCAGACCTTTTCACCTTCTTTAATGCATAATTTCTTAAAATCAATGAACTTGCTTTCTCTTATTCCTCTGTCTACAACTCTCGCAACTTCTATTGCATCTATCTTTGGAGGTCCTGATTCATATCTTTCTCCGGATATTGGGCTGAATTCCATGCCGGTTATTAAAGTTCCTTCATCTTCATGGTCAGGATAAGGCTCCTGAACATCCATTTTAACACCTACAATAACTTCTGTTTTTCCAATTCTGACTCTTGCACTCCCTTCTGCATTTTTAGAAATTCCTGTTTCAATTT
Source organism: Candidatus Nanoarchaeia archaeon (assembly GCA_028718805.1). Taxonomy (GTDB): domain Archaea; phylum Nanobdellota; class Nanobdellia; order Pacearchaeales; family GW2011-AR1; genus ARS1285. Next base: position 6,627 of record JAQUKY010000007.1, read on the forward strand.
CAATATCCCTGTAATCAAAAAGTTTTCTTCCATCTAATCTTTTATCTTTTTCCAAGACTTCTGTGATTTTGTTTTTGTTAATGTTTGGTATTTCCATTTTTATTTATTCTCGTCTATTTTTTCTCCTTTTAATGCTCTTGTCTGATAATCCAGTATTTTCTTGCTTGCTTTTAATGCAGCATCATAAGCTTCTTTTAATCTTTCTGTCTGAATTTTTCCATCTAATTGCAAATGAGTTATTGCATGAGTGTTTGAAGATATTGTAAAAGGAATATCTGTTGCTCCTTCTCCTTCTTCATAATCTTCTTCAGCTTTTGTTATATCTGTTACAATTTTATCGTCGATTTTTCCTATAGAAACGCTTGAAACCATTTCTTTCATGACAATTCCTGCATGAGCTAATGCCATCGCAGCTGCGTTTATCCCAGCACATCTTGTACTGGCATTTGCCTGCAATATCATAATCTCAACATCAATTACAGTTCCCGGGAATCTTTTTAATTCAACTACTCCTGACAATGCATTTTCAGTTATCATTGATATTTCCTTGCTTCTTCTTGAAGGTCCTGGTCTTGCTCTTTCAGTAACTGAAAAAGGCAGCATATTATAAACACACCTTATTATTCCTCTTTCAGGATCCTGCATATGTTGAGGATGAAGAGGTTTTGGCCCATATACTGCAGCAATTGCAACAGTTTCCCCAAATGCAAATAAAGCAGAACCATCAGCATTAGGAATAATTCCAACTTCTGCTTTTATTGGCCTTAGTTCATCAGCCTTCCTTCCGTCTAGTCTTTTTGTGTATGACATTTTATTCTTCTTTTACCATTTCCTCAGGATTTATCTTTTTAATTTTCCCTCCTAAAAATTTTTCAACTTTTTCAGTTAAGCCCTCTGAATTTGCTTCTTTTGCAACCAGTTCAATTGTTTTCTCAGCTTTTTCTTCTCCTGCCAAGTCTCCTTTAATCCAGATAAACCCGTTTTGCCCCACATTTATCTCTGTCTGGGTCTCATTTTTAATTAAATTAATCATGCTTCCTTCTTTTCCAATGACTCTTGGGACCTTGTGGGGATTTATCTTGATTACTCTTCCGCCTTCTAACTTCCCTAACCCTCTTGATTTTAAGGTTAAATCAGCACTATTTCTCTTGACAGTGAATATCTTGGCACAGAACAGATCCCCGATATTTGCAAATTCAGCTATGTCATTTTTATTGATAAATCTTGGGCATTCCATTAAAGATAAGAATGCTCCGTAAGGCCCGCCTATCTCAACAATCCATCCATTGAAAGTTATGTCAGAAACTCTCCCTATAACAGTATTTCCTCTTCTTGGCTCATAAACTCCTGAAATAGGTATAATCTTTATTACCCTGTCTCCTTCTGCTAATCCATATCTCTGGGCTATTATATCCTTCCCTTCTTTTCTCGTGAAATCTCCAGGAAGATAATCATCTCCTGATACAATTACCTCTCCAGGAATGACTATTCTCCTTTTTTCTTTCTTTTCTGTCATGTTTTTAATTTGTAGTATCAATAATTTATAAAACGAGTATAATCTTGGGCTTCTGTCACAGCTTAATATCAGCAGCCATAGCTTAACACGGTTTTTATATTATTAATCTATTATTTATATTTTTAAATCCTCCTATTTATCCTCTTTTAGTTCTTTGGTTATTGCTGAACCATGAGTTATTGAGTTTAATTTATCATAAAAATCTGATTGAAGCCCTATTGGGAGGTTTAAAACAACTTCCAAACTGCCGTCATTTAGCCAGTTTTCCTTTTCTTTATATTCTTTTATTATTCCATAAACCCTTCCTGTATGTTCTGCAGGAATTCTAATTAAGAGTTTTTTTGTCTCAATTTTAATAGGAAGAATTAATCTTAACTTTTCTAAAATACCATTAATCTGCCAGTCAACTGCCTTATTTTCAATATTAACTCCTGATTGATTTAATGCATTTTCAATCATGTCAGGTGTAAACGGGCGGTTTGTTCTTGAGTCAATTGCATTTTTAATCAGGAAATCAACTACCTGCTTTCTTCTTCTGTCTGTTTCAGCGTCCCTGTGCTCTTGTGTAACCTCAATCTCCCCTTTCTTAACGATTTTTCCAACTACTTCCTCAAAATTATCAGTTCCAAAAGATTTTTGCAAGTCACCAGAATTTGCTTTCATGCCTTTTTTTAAATCTTTATAAACAGTCTGGTCTCTTATAACCTCGCCAATGCCTACAGGCATGCCTTTTCTGAATTTCAAGGCATTATCCAAATCAACCATTGTCTCAAAAATCAAACTTCCAACCCTCAATCTTGCAACTGTATCTGTCATTTTATAATCTTATACTTATCTCCTATCTTTTCAATTTTATATTCAAATAATTTTTTCCCAAAATTATCTTGCGAAGCTCCTTCTACAACAACCCTCACAGAATTAAACCTTCTGAACCAAGTATCTTTAGATGAAACAGGGTCTGTATCATTAAAACAGTATAATAAATTTTTTGCTAGGTGCCCTTCTGGTTTCGCGTCTTTTAATGGGTGGGTTTTAAACAGTTTCTGTTTAGGTTCTGCTAAAGCCCAGCCAGAATCTGCTTTATATCCTAATAATTTGTTTCCATCATAGATTGCAAGTCTTACAGGATTTTTAGTTTTGTCAGCTTTTTGGTCTATGTGAAAAGCAAAAGATACATTCTCTAAGCATAATCCTGTTCTCCCTGTCATTTTCTTTTTAATACCTCATTGTAATTTCCTAATTCTGTTTTTAAATGTTCAAGTATGCCATTATATCCTTCAACCATCGCTTCATATATTTGAGGGCTCATCTGATTTTTTTGTTTTGGAGCTTCAGATATAACCTTTTCCATTAATTTAATCTGTTTATCAGTAGCTCCAATTCTTATCAGTATTTTCTCTTTGCTTAATCCTTCTCCTTCTATTTCTTCTAAACTTAACGTGTGCATTTTACTTATATTTTTCAATCTCCTTCTCTGTTAATCTTTTTAGTTTGCCTTCTTTTCCAACATAGGCAACATTAAATCTGCTGGCATCAAATTTGTTTCCCAAAACTTTTTTGAAAATATCAAATCCCAATTTTATGTTCTCTTCTATTGTATTTTCTTTTTTATGTCTTTTTCTTAAGTCTTCCTTTATTTTCTCGTCATTTTCTCCAATTGCAACTGACTTGTATTCAAAATAATTCCCAGTTATATCACTTGTGTATAATTTGAAGTCATCTCCATTTTTTCCAGCAATCATTAAAGCAACCCCAAAAGGCCTTGCGCCAGGATACTGAGTAAACTGCTGTTGTATATCTGCAATTTCCCTTATAACAGATTCAACTTCAATAGGGCTGTCATAAGTAACTCTATGCTGTTGTGCAATTAATCTTGTTTGATTAATTAATATTCTTGCATCACTTAATATTCCAGCAGCACTGGCTATTATATGCTCATCAATTTCATATATTTTTTCAGCTGATTTTTGGACTATTAATTCATCCTTAAATCCTTTATCAGCAATTATTACAACTCCATCTTTGCAAAGCATTCCAATTGAAGCAGAGCCAAGCCTGACTGTTTTCTCTGCATATTCCACCTGGAGTATATGCCCGTCTGGAGAAAACATAGTAGCGCTTCTGTCATATCCCATTAACTGATGCTGCATATCGGGTATTTCCATTTTTTAATTTCTCCTCATTAGTTTATATGATAAATTTGAAGGATTTATAATTGGAGATAAACTAAAATTAGAGGGGATAGAGTTTAAAACCGGGGCTACATTCATAGCATATCTAAAAATTTCTTGTATGCTTCTAAAACCAGAAACTTCAATTCCAGTGCCTATATCTCTTTCTCTAGCTTCTCTAACTAAAAGATTTTCAGTACCAAAAGGATTATTTAAGTTCCAGTTTTCAATTCTTATTTTGTCCATTTTATCAGTTTTAATATTTTTTGTCTCTCGCCAAAGAAAATAATCAAAGAATTTCTTCCTTGGATTAAGACCACAGTCTCCTTACAAAAAACACAGGAATTTGGGATTTTTAAACTTTACTATATACTAAATTATACTTAAAATCAGTCAGTTTTTTTAATGATATTAACAACACATTTCTCTAATTCAGCTAATTCTGCTTCAGAAATCTTATCTGCATGCAATCTTCGGATATTTCCCACAAATCTTGATAAATAAGCAGACTCTATGCTAACACCGAACTCTTTGGCAAGCCATGCAGAATATACTAATAAATCAGGTATTACCTTTGTTTTTAATTCTTCAGCAGAAGCTTTCTTTCCTTCTTGTACATCATGAACATATTCCGCTAATCTTCCCATCAACTTACCTAAATGGGCATAGGTGTGCTCTATTTTTTTAAATCCCGAGAAATCACCAGCAATAAACCTGTCGTCATAAGCAGATTGAAGTTTTTGAAATCCTTCTATTGTTAAATGTGGATTTTTTTTCAGTATTTCTTTCAATCCCATATATTTCTTGGAATAATTCTGTTAATAAGCATTTATATTCTGAAATGTTAAGAAGTAGAAAACTTAAGATGTTTCTTTTAATATTTATACAGGATCTTTAGCTTCAATTTCATGGGTTATTTTATTCCCAAATCCTAATACAGATATATAAATGTTCAAAGGATAAGAAGGTTTTCTTGTTTTTTCTAAAAGAGATTCAAAAGTTTCTTTATATCTTTCCTTAAAATCTGAAAGAACATATTCTCTGTTTGCTTTAACTGATAAATCAAAACCCCCCTTCATAAACTCAATAATCTCTGAACTGTCTGCTCTTTGAAATATTAGTCTATAATCAACAATTGTGATTTTATCATCTAATTTTTCATATATGTTGTCTAAGTCTTTTTCAAATCCGTTAACTAATTCTTCTAATTCCCTGAAATTGAACTTCTTATTTTCAATTTTCTTTTCATAGTCTATTAATTCAACTCCAACAGGTTCTGGAAATTTAACTTCCATTATAATTTACTTTAACTTTAGTTTCTTAATAGTCCCGCTAATTTTAACAATTTCCAGGCTTTTTCCACTCATCATAAAACCAGCCCTTATTTTATTTAAGGATTTAACATTCACAGCTAAAATAACAGAATTTTTTCCTTGATTTACAATAATCGGGCTCGCTTCTGCATATCCTAGAACTCCAACAAATTCCAGAATAGCATTATCAATACTTTCTTTATCTGCATCCTTTCCTTTTATTAAAAGGTATCTTTTCTTTCCCCTATGGCTCGGCTTTAATGGTTTCATACTAAAGAAAGGAAAAATGAGTTTTTATATTTAATCTTAAGTAAGAAAAAAGTTAGGAATTGTGATAAATCTCTTATTAATTAGGACTATCTAATCCAGCAATAACATCTTCTAATGGAACCCATTTTGTATTTGGGTCTGCAAGAATTTTTTCAGCTTCTGCAATAAATTCTGGGTCTGGGGTTATTGGCTTATAAGATTTATTCATATCTTTCTTAGAATCATATTCATTTGTCATATTTGATATAATCCTCCTTTGTTTAAATAAAAAGAAATCCACATCATTTATGATGTGGTGCTGATAATCGCTAATGCTGTGATTTAAACGCTTGTGGAAGCAGGTTCAATAAATTGAAGTCCACAGAGCAAAGCGGATAAGAGTAAAGATATAAGGAAGCCCACGCATTTATGCGTGGGAGGATGTCACATTATTTTATTTGCTAGGAACAACCTGGCATTTACCTTTAACGCATCCGCAGGTTCCAGCGCCGCAATCCAGCGGCCCTGAACAATCCATTGAGCAAAAAACATTGCATACACTAACATTTTCTTTTGGCATGCACCCAGTTGCATGACAGCATGAATTAGGGATGCAATCATCATCGACAGAGCATTCTGTTTTTTTTATATTATCATCTTTATTATTTTTTACTATTAAATAAATAACAGCAATCAATAAAATAATAAGGACAATTATAATCCAAAATAAAGTTTTGTTATGTTCAATTCTGATTTTATTTACCCCCTCTTTTCTTGAGATTTTCATAACTTAAATAGTAACATTGGATATAAAAACTTAATCTATAAAAGGGATTCGGCATACATTTGTTTTTTTGTCTTTTATAAGTGTAACGAATAAACTAACCATGTTAGCGGCTACAACCGGCCACCCCATTCGCACACCTTTTCCATATTCATTTGATTCAGTAGTGTGATAGTTTTCAAATACATATCTTGATCCTTTTGCAATTGAATCTGGATCATTGAAATTAACCAAGACCCCGGAAACTTCGCTTTTAAAATTATCATCATTGCTATTGACTAAATCATCTATATGGAAGGGCATACCTTTCCCATCTGAAAAAAGATCTCTTGCATAAATAAAATTAGTTGAAACGCAAGGCGTTCCTATTCCAACAAAATAAGAAAGTATCCCGCTTGAGATCTGGTCAGGATTTGTGTATGGAATGATGCCAACATCGCTTGCCCTTATAAAATCATACAATTTTCTGTCTCCTAAATGTTCATCCATAAATATAACATTTTCTTCCAGTTTATTTTCTTCTACAATTTTTTCTAATTTTCTTCTGTAATAGTCTTCTCCATCGTTCTTGGCTAACTCATCAGGATGTGTTTGACCAGCAATAACATAAACTACATTTTTTCTAAAATCAGGGCTTACTTTTTTTAAAAATTCAGAAAATCCTAAAATTCCATATTCTAATCCTTTTCCAGGTGATACGAATCCGGGTGTGCTTATGACAACTTTCCCCCCCAGATCAAATTTTTGTTTCATATCCTCTCTGCTTATGTCTCTGTTCTCTAATGGGATTCCATGAGGTATATACTCAATTTTTTCAGTGTTTATATTGTACTTATCTTTTAGAATATCTTTTGCAGTAGGGGTAATAATAATTAGCTTAGAGCAGTTTTCTCCTAATTCCTGTATAACTCTTTTCTGATGATCATTTGGGTTCTGTAATAGCGTATGCAAAACTGCAACACTTGGTAATCTCTCTTCTTTTAATCTTCTTGCAATAAGATTAAAATTATTATCTTCCCCATCTCCGTCTAATCCATATTCGTGTTCTAAAATTGTAATGCTTCTAAGCCCGTTTTCAGACCATTGTTTATGATTTCTTGCAATTATAATCTCTGCTGCATTTGCCCATGAAGATGTATCCATCTGTCTTATTATGTGCTTCTCTGTTATTGGGAAAATATACCCTAAATTATCTTTGTCTATAGGATGTATTTTTATTACTTTTACATCTTCTTCACGCAATGCAAGAGCACCAACTGTATCTTGAGTAAAGCTCCCAATCCCGCATCTTCTTGGGGACCATGTTGAGATAAAATTAAGTGCTAGTCCTTTATACTCTTTATCTTTTATCATGTCTTTATAATATATTTTTTCCTAGAAAAAGTCTAGGCTTATCACCTGAAACCTTTAAATAAAATCTATTTAAAAGCATTTCTATAAAATTTTTTATAACATTCACTCTTGTTTACAAACATATTTAAACTTATTTTTGATTATTTCTCTATAAAAAGAGGAAAACAGATCAATAATATAATAAAAGAGTAAGATTGAATTAAGAGGAGTAAGCTACTCAAAAACAGCTTGATGAAAACTCATCTGCAAATCTTAAAATAGTGTTATAAATTACTAAATAAGATAAAAAGTCAAAATAACAAAAAAATGAGAGTTTATGGTATTGGCGGATATAGTGAAGTAGGAAAGAATATGACTGTGATAGATTTGGGAGAAGATGCTATTATCTTTGACTGCGGCTTATTCTTACCTCCGATAGTTGAATTAGAAGAAGTAGAGAGAGTTTATACAGAGAAAAGACTAAAAGCAATAGGAGCAATTCCTTCTGATGATCCGTTGGACAATCTTGGTTTAAGGAAAAAAGTAAGGGCAATAATCCCAAGCCATGCTCATCTGGACCATATTGGAGCAATTCCTTATCTTGCTTACCGATATAATGCAGAGATAATAGGCACCCCCTTTACAATAGAGGTATTAAAAACTCTTTTGGATGATGAGAAAATTAATTTAAGAAATAAGTTAAAGTTAGTACAGCCAAACTCTTTTTGTTATGTTCAGGGCAAGAACAGAAAATATAAGGTAGATTTCATTAATATAACTCATTCAACTCTCCAGTGTTCTATGGTGGCACTTCATACTAACGAAGGAGTTGTTCTCTATGCGAATGATTTTAAATTTGATAATAATCCAATTTTAGGCCAGAAACCAAACTATGAAAAATTAAAAGAAATTGCAGAAGAAGGAGTTAAAGTTTTGATAGTTGATTCTTTATATTCTGGAGATGAAAGAAAAACAGCAAGCGAGAAAGTTGCAAGAACATTATTAGAAGATGTTTTGTTAACAACAGATAATACAGGAAAGGGGCTTTTTGTAACAACCTTCTCCTCGCATATCGCAAGACTCAAGTCAATTGTTGAGTTTGGAAAAAAACTCGACAGAAGGATAGTATTCTTAGGAAGAAGCTTAAATAAATATGTTTCAGCAGCAACCAGGGCAAATTTATGCCCTTTTAGGAATGATGTTGAGATAGCTACTTTTAAAAATCAATTACAGAAAAAATTAAAAGTAATAAATAGAGAAAGAGAAAAATACCTGGTGGTTTGCACTGGTCATCAGGGAGAACCTGGGAGTATACTGGACAGGCTGTCAAAAAACAAGCTTCCATTTAATTTTAGGCCAGGCGATCATATAGTATACTCTTCTTCAATAATACCGACTAAGGCAACAATAGAAAACAGGGAAAAATTAGATTCTAGATTAAAGAAAAAAGGAGTTAGGATGTTTAATAATGTCCATGTAAGTGGGCATGCTGGTCGTGAAGACTTGCGTGATTTCATTAACATGATTCAGCCTGAACATATTTTGCCTGCTCATGGAGAGCATGCAAAAACCTACCCGATGGTGGAGCTTGCGCAGGAATTAGGTTATAAGAACAAGAAAAATGTCCACCTGTTAAGTGATGGGCAGAGACTTATATTTTAATATTTTATGGGGAAAATCTAAAGCTAATAAATAAATTTAAATAACTCTCTTCTTTTGTCTTATTGTATTAGAAGCAAAAAAGATGGTAAATGAAGAGATAGTAACAGGCTTAAGAAACGCAATTGAACACGGAGATTCTTTGCAGGATGCTATGCAGATTATGATGAATTCTGGCTATTCCCCTCAGGAAGTTCAGGAAGCATCCAGATATGTTGGCGGAGGAACATTGCATATGCAACAACCAACTCCTGAAGAGCATCTGGCAATGCCTTCACAAAAATCCGCGATGCAGAAAATGGCTTTTTGGAAAGGTCAAAAACCTCAATCTCAGCAATTTCAACAACCAGTACAGGCACAACAACAGGTTAAACCAATAAATCAAAGCCAGCAACCAATACAACAAAACCAATTTCAGCAACAAAGACAGCCGATGCAGTCATTGCCCCCCTCTCAATCCCAGCAAATACAACAAGCTCAGCAACAGGAACAATTCTCGGTTCAGCAATCTTATGAGCCTAAGGTTCAGGAATCAGTCCCCTTGGCAAAGCAATTAAATAAAATAAAACCACCCAGAACAAGTCATCTAAAAGAAATAGTTTTGCTTATAATTTTATTGGTTTTAATAGGGTTGTTAGTTGCGACAATTATGTTTAAGAGCACAATTTTAGGATGGTTCTCTTAAAATCCTGAAATGGTATAAGCAATCTACATCTGGCTTAAGCATCTTTTCTGCAAATCTTAATATAGTGATTATTCATTATCAAAATAACATGGAAATATATTCTCCGTCAGATGATTCATATTTGTTATCAGAAACCCTAAAATCTTATTTAAAAAATAAACATAAAAATATTAAGATTCTTGATATGGGAAGTGGAAGCGGAATCCAGGCGCAAACATGCAAAGATTCAGGTTTCAAAAATGTTTTATGTGCAGATATAAATTCAGAAGCAATAAAACATTTAAAAAAACAAGGATTTAATTCAATAAAAAGCAATTTATTTTTAAATATAGACAAAAAAAACAAATTTGATTTAATCATCTTTAATCCGCCTTATCTTCCTGAAGATGAAAAAGAACCAGAAGATTCAAAAATAAATACAACCGCAGGAAAAAGAGGATATGAAATAGTCCTCAAATTTCTGAAACAAGCAAAATCTCATCTGAATAATAATGGTTCAATATTGCTGCTCTTCTCTTCTTTCTCTCAGCCAGCGATTATAAAAAAACAAGCAGAAGATTCAGGTTACAAAATAAAAGAGGTATCCGATAAAAAATTGTTTTTTGAGGAGCTTTTTGTATATGAATTCAGAATTTAAATATGCCTTAAAAATGCCCTGATAGAGTACAAAAAAGCAAGTTCCTTCCTTTCCTGTTCAAGTTTTTCATCTTGTTGCGGTCCTTCCTGAACAGCCATGTGAGTTTCATGAAATATTTCACATTTTCTTCTGCGTTTAAATGAAGGATTTATTTTTAGCAAAAATTCTCTGCCCTTTTTTATTATATATTCATCAATATTCCCATCATTTTTTCTAAAATTTCTATGAAAATAAGTCTTTCTAAATTTCTCCGGCAGGTTTTTAGTCATTTGAGAGATAACCCCCTCATAATCTTCCTCATGCTCCTTTTTGTCTATATCAAATTTATAGTCATAACAAACACTGATGATATTGCCCCTGCCTCTGTCTGACAATATCAGGTCTTCTATTGTTTCATCATATATGCTTTTTTCCATGATTAAACCTTTTTATTGGATATATAAACTTTTTTAGTTTAATCTGTAATATCATAAATAGCTTTTTTATACAGGACTGTATCTATAACACTTGTTTTTCATCATAATTATACTTATAATCCTTGCAAATTTTGTAATACTATAAGGGAGAAAAAAAGAAGAAAATGCAGTTTGACCAGCAAATTCTGGAATATGAACCATCTGTAAGAACAATCGCTTATTGGTATCTTTCATTATGGCCAAGAGGGAGGGATTATGATATAGAGGATTTGCTGCAGGCAGGAAGAAAAGCGGTATGGAATGTGTCGGAAAAACGCCCTGAAAAGATAAATCATCCTTCATATGTAAAGGCTGCAATTAGGTATAGCATACTTAATGAGATAAAGAAGTTATCCTCTAAACATTCTAAGATAAGAGAAGTGCATCTTATTACGCAGTATGATGATGAAGACAAAGAGTATTCTTTAATAGACTTATTACCCTCTTATTCCGAACATGAAGAAAGATTAGCTAATCTTGATGAGATCTGCAATTATGTATCTAATAATTTCTCTAGAGAAGATGCTGATTCAATAATGGGCTTGGCAGATCGCTGTGATAAAATATTTGATTTGAACTTATCATTGCCTCCTCAGACCAATATAAAAGATAAAGTCAGAATTGTTACAAAAATGAATTTAAGTGACCAGGAGATGATTACTTATGCAAATGTGTTAACTGGCGCAATTGATAGATGGCCGGATTATTATATCAAAGATCAGGTAACAAGAGCTAGAAAATATATAAGCTTTTTATTGGAGAATTTGAATATACCCCCGGAGGAATTTGCTTTAATGGGGAAGAGAATGGAACTTTTAGATAAATATGGGCTCTATACTTTCTTTAGACAAGTTTACAAGCATAACATTTCTTTATTAATGTCTGATGTGTTTCCGGAAATAGAACCCTGTATTATACGAAGGAGGAATAGATGGAAAGGGAGAGAAGGAATAATGAATGCTTACTATGCAATTGGCTGGTTGGCCAGAAAAACAAAAAAACAACCCTCTGAATTGACCAGGGAAGATTTCAAAAGACATAAGCTGTTACCAATGATAAGAATTCTATTTGAAGATTCTATGAGAAACGCGATAGAATTTCGCTATCCAGGAACATATCCTGGTATGGTTGCTGAATCAAAAAAATTATGGGATACTTTTAAAGATGGTAATTGAGTATGAAGATATTAATAAAAATTATCTAAATTTACAAGAGGAGGAAAAAAGAAGAAAATGCGTTTTGCCCACTTATCAGACTGCCATTTAGGAGGATGGAGACAGCCGGAATTGCAGGAATTAAATTTAGAGTCTTTCAGAATAGCTATTAAAACCTGTATTGAGGAAAAGACTGAGTTTATCCTTTTTTCAGGGGATTTATTTGATTCTGCTTTCCCTCCAATAGAGATCTTAAAAGAAACCTTCTCAGAGTTCAGGAAATTAAAGGAAGCAGGAATTAAATGTTATGTAATAGCAGGAAGCCATGATTATTCTGTTTCCGGAAAAACCTTCCTGGATGTTTTGGAAAAGGGAGGTTTTTGTGAAATATGCGCTTATGAAGAAAAAGGGGAACCAGTAAAAGAAATAATACTAAAACCCTGCATTCACCAGTCTTATTATATCTACGGTTATCCTGGAAAAAAATCAGGTCTTGAGATACCGGATTTAAGGAAGATTAAAATAAATGAGCCATATCAGTCTAATTTCAGGATTTTAATGCTTCATACGACAATTGATGAAGTTAAGGGGGATTTGCCAATAGATTCAATTAATTTAACAACCCTGCCTCCGGCAGATTATTACGCCTTAGGTCATATCCATATCAATTTTGAAGAAGAAATAAATAACAAACCTGCGATTTATTCAGGGCCTTTGTTTCCAAATAATTTTAAGGAACTTGAGGAATTAAAAAATGGAAGTTTTTACATAATAGATGTAGAGGGTTACACAAAGGTGACAAAAAAAGAGATTAAATTAAAAGAAATAGTTTCAGTCAACATAGAAATAACTGATGCTATTACAGGAACAGCAAAAATTCTTTCAGAACTTGAAAAAAGAGATTTAAAAGATAAGATTCTTCTTTTAAGGATTTATGGAGAGTTGGAAAAAGGTAAAACTTCTGACATCAAATTTTCTGAAATTGAGGAATATTTAAATAAACAGCAGGTATATTCTTTTTTGAAAAATACTTCTAAGCTTGAAACACAAAGGCAGGAATTTCAAAGTCAGATAAATCCAAGTGAGATGGGAAAGGTTGAGGAGACTCTTGTGCAGAATTATAAAAAGGAAAATCCATCAGATTTTAATAGATTAATATTTGAATTAATGGATTGTCTGAATTTAGAAAAGCAGGAAGGCGAGAAATCAACCATTTTTGAGCAGAGATTATTTTTAGGGCTAAGTAAATTGTTAAAGGTTGAGCTATAAAATGATAAAAATAATTGATTGCGGAAGCCAATTGACACAAAACATTGCAAGAAGAATTAGGGAATTAGGGGTTTTTACAGAAATAATACCTTTCCATACACCTGTCGATAAGATTGAAGGTGAAGATCTTGAAGGGATTATAATTTCAGGAGGGCAGTTCAGTGTATATGATAAAGACTCTCCTGTCTATTCTAAGGAAGTTTTTAATCTTGGTGTTCCTGTTTTAGGGATTTGTTACGGGCAACAATCAATCGCGCACTTATTTGGAGGGAAGGTAGTCTCTTCCCCAAATAGAGAATATGGTGAGACAAAAATAAAATTAAAAGCAAGAAGCAGATTATTTAACCGTATTCCTTTTTCTGATGAATTTAAGGTTTGGATGAGTCATGGAGATGTTGTTGAACAATTACCTACAGGTTTTGAAACTGTTGCTATTTCTCAGAATAATCATATTGCAGCTATGCAGATGCAAGAAAAGAACATTTACTCGGTACAATTTCATCCGGAAGTTGACCATACAAAAAATGGAAGGGTTATATTAAATAATTTTATAGAAATTTGCAATGCTCAAAGAACCTGGGACCCTGAAAAAGAGTATGGCAGGATGATAGATGAATTAAAAATAAAATTAAAAGGAAAAGTAGGGGTTGGTGGGATTAGTGGGGGGGTTGATTCTTCAACAGTTTCTATTTTAGTTAATGAGATAGCAGGTGAAAATTATCATCCGATTTTTGTTGACAATGGACTATTAAGATTAAATGAAGCTATAAAAGTTCAGGAAAGTTTGAGCAGTTTTAATTTAAATATAAAATATGTAGATGCCAGTGATAGATTTTTGGAGAAATTAAAGGGCATAGAAGATTCTGACGAAAAAAGAAAAATAATTGGAAATGAATTTGTTGCTGTTTTTGAAGAAGAAGCTAGGAAGATACCCGGAGCTAGTTATTTAGTTCAAGGAACCTTATATCCGGATGTTATTGAAAGTGTTCCTGTTTATGGTTCTTCATCAAAAATAAAGAGACATCATAATGTTGGTGGCTTGCCTGAGAAAATGGGATTAGAGGTCATAGAACCATTTAGAAATTTATTTAAAGATGAAGTTAGGAAAATTGCAGAGCATAGACTAAGAATGCCAAAGCATATTGTATGGAGACATCCTTTTCCAGGTCCAGGATTAGCGGTTAGAATAATCGGAGAGGTCAATGAAGAAAAGTTAAGGATAGTTAGAGAATCTGATGATATTTTTATCAGCGAACTTATGAAAGAAGGTTTATATTATCAAATAAGTCAGGCATTTGCAGGTTTTCTTGGAGGAAAAACAGTTGGTGTTATGGGTGATGCTGGAACATATGAAGGAATTGTTGGATTAAGAGCAGTTGTTACAAATGATTTTATGACTGCTGATTGGTATGATTTTAAAAAATCATTCATGACAAAGGTTTCTAATAGAATTATAAATGAAGTAAGGGGAGTGGGAAGTACTTTTTATAACACCTCTCAAAAACCCCCAGCAACAATTGAGTTGGAGTAAAACAAAAAATGCGCATAAAAAGAATACAGATAGAAAACCTGAGAAGCTATGAAAAGCAGGAAATTAATTTTCCAAGAGGTTCAACATTATTATCAGGGGATATCGGAACAGGAAAAACAAGTATTTTATTGGCAATTGAGTTTGCGTTATTTGGCCTGCAGCCGGGACAAAGAGGAACTTCTTTATTAAGGTCAGGAACTGAAAATTTAAGAGTAATTCTTGATTTTGAGATAGAAGGTCAGAATGTAACCATTGAAAGAACCTTGAAAAAAGGTAAAACGATTGCCCAGGATCACGCTTCAATAAACATAAATGATGAAAAATTTGAAGGTTCTGTGACAGAAGTAAAAAACAAGGTGCTGGAATTGTTAGAATATCCATCTGAATTTGCTAAAAAAACAAATTTATTGTATAAATTTACAGTTTATACTCCCCAGGAAGAAATGAAGCAGATAATTCTTGAGCCTAAAGACATACGGCTTAATACTCTAAGGCATGTTTTTGGGATTGATAAATACAAAAGAATAGAAGAAAATGCCCTTCTTTTGACTTCCAGATTAAGGGAGAAAATAAGAATTAATGAAGCAATGTTGCTGGATTTAGAGTCAAACAAGGAAAATTTAAATCAAAAACAAAATTGTCTTACAATTTTAAAAGAAACCCTGAAAAAAGCAGCAGAAGATTATGAAAGAGCGACTCAATCAAGAATTAATAAAGAAAAAGAGATAAAGGAAATTCAGGAAAAGATAGATGATAAAAAGAGATTAGAAAATGAAAAATCAAAATCCTCTTTATTAATTTCTGAGAAGAAACAGCAGATTACAACTTTTAATAATAATGTCAAAACTCTGTTATTACAAATAGAAGAAGCAAGAAAAATAACTTTCAATGAAAGCGAGTTTAATTCATTAAACAACCGGATTAAATTTCAGGAAAACAAGTATGATGAATTGCAAAGAGAATACATAAATGTAATCAGCAACCTTAAGACCCAAGAAGCAAAAAAAAGAGAGACCGAAGAGCTGAAAAATAAGATTTCCAGGCTTCAAAAATGCCCAACCTGCCTTCAGGAAGTAAGTGAAGATTATAAAAATAATATTTTTAGAAAAGTTGAAACTGAAGTCCAGGAGATTCAGAAAAAGATCAATGAATTTAATATAAAAAAGAACCAGTTGATTGAGAAAATTGATTCAAATAAAAAGATTTTAGATGATTTTAAAAAGCAAAAATCAGAACAGGAACTTTTAAAAATAAAATTTGAAAATCTGAAAGAGAAAGAGCAGAGGATTCTTGAAATAGAAAACCAAAAATCTTCAGTACAAAAAGATTTGGAAATCCTTGAAAAAATGATTGTTCAGTTAGATACATCAATAAAAGAATATTCTGTATATGAAAAGATTTTTATTGAAATGGGAAAACAGGCTGAAAAAGCAAAAAAAGAGGAAAATCTTGCAATCATAAAAAAAGCAGAGGTAAACAAAGAAGTTCAGTTTTCTGAACAGCAGATTTTAGAGCTTGAAAAGCAGATAAAGCAAAAAGAAAAATTAAAAGAAAGCACAGAAAGATTAAGACAGTTAGAATACTGGATTTCAGAAAAGTTTTTGGAGCTTGTTTTATTTACTGAAAAGCAAGTCATGTTTACTTTAAAAGAAGAATTCTCAAAATTATTTTCCAAATGGTTTGCAATACTTGTTTCAGATGAATTATCTGCCAAATTAGACGATAATTTCTCTCCTGTTATTGAACAGCAGGATTATGAACTGGATTATTCTTTTCTTTCAGGAGGAGAAAGAACAGCAATTGCACTTGCTTATCGCCTCTCGCTCAATCAGGTTATAAATTCCCTGCTGTCAAAAATAAAGACAAGGAACCTTGTTATCTTGGATGAGCCAACAGAAGGATTTTCATCTCAGCAATTGGATAAAATGAGAGATGTTTTATCCCAGTTAAAGACAGAACAGCTAATAATAGTTAGCCATGAGTCTAAGATAGAGGGTTTTGTTGATAATATAATAAAATTCACAAAAGAAGCTGGAATAACAAAGGTCGGGGAGTAAAAGAATATGCCAAAAGAGGATTTAACTGTTTTAATAATTGGTTCGGGTGGCAGAGAACATACTATTTCTACAGCCTATGAAAAAAGCCCAAATGTTAAAAAGATAGTTGTATCTCCTGGAAATGATTTTATAGCTTACAAAAGAGAAAAGGAAGTGATTACTGATAAAAATTGTTCGATTAGAGATCCAAATTCAATTTTGGATGTTGCAAGAAAATATGATCCTGACTTGATTGATGTTGCTCAAGATGATGCTTTAGCAAATGGGGCAGTAGATATTTTAGAAAAGAATGGGTTTGTTGCTTTTGGACCTAAAAAAGAAACAGCAAGAATTGAGTGGGATAAAAGATGGTCGAGAGAATTTATGCAGAGGCATGGAATTTCACATCCGCAGTTTAGATATTTTGAAGACGAATTTACTGCAGAACAATATGTTGAAGGATTATATTCTATTAATCCAAAAAGAGTTCTCTATGTAAAAGCTGCAGGTTTATGTTCCGGAAAAGGAGCTCTTAAATCTTCAAGCTTAGATGAAGCCATTAGAAATATCAGGAAGATGAAGAACTTTCCAGATAGAGCCGGGAGAGTATTTTTAATTGAAGAAAATTTAGAGGGGGAGGAATTTTCTTATTACGCAATAAGTGATGGTCGAACATATAAAACATTTAAATCTGCGCAGGACAACAAAACGGTTTTTAATTTTGATGAGGGAAATCAAACAGGAGGTATGGGGGCAGTTTCTCCTGCCATGGTAACTGAACCGCTAAAAAAAGAAATAGAAAAACAGCAAATTTCTAAGGCAATTAATGGCTTGTTTTTAGAACAAAATCCCTTCATAGGCATTCTTTATTTTGGTGGGATTGTCATAAATGAAAAACCTATGAACATAGAATATAATGCAAGGTGGGGTGATCCAGAATGCCAAGTAGTTTTGCCTTCCATTGAAAATGATTATTTAGAAATTGTAAGATTTTGTTTAGAAGGAAAATTAAACCGCTTAGATATTAAACAGGATAACAAAACAAGAGTCTGCTTGGTTGGAGCTTCAAGAGGTTACCCTAATGATTACTCTTCGGTTAAAGGAAAGAGAATTTTCAATATTGATGAGGCTTTTAAAATAGAAGGGGTAAATGTGTGTGGGGCAGGTATTAAGATAGTGGATAGAAAAATGTATGCAAATGGCGGCAGACTGTTTAATATTGTAGCCGAGGGCAGGGATATTTTAGAAGCAAGGCAAAAAGCTTACTCGGCAATTGCTCTTATCAGTATAGAAGGAAACAATCTTCATTATAGAACAGATATTGGTTGGAGAGATGTGGAAAGGTTTAATCAGTAATTTAAGATATCCACTTTTTCTTCTTGAAATAAAGAATCATAGAAGATGCTATTAAGATTACTATTATCCAAAAGAAAAGATAGCCATATTTCCAGTATATTTCAGGGAAGAACTTAAAATTCATCCCATACATTCCTGCTACAAATGTTAATGGCATAAAAATAGTTGCTATTATGGTTAATACCTTCATAATCTCGTTTAATTTATTGCTCATGCTTGAAAGATATATATCAATCATTTCAGACAGTATATCTCTTGTTGTTTCTATATTATCCATGACCTGGACTGCATTGTAATATATGTCTCTAAGGTAAATTTTTGTTGATTTTTTTATTAATGATGAGTCTCCTCTTTCCAGGCTGTTTATGACTTCTCTTAATGGCCAGACAGATCTTCTTAGCACAATGACTTCTCTTTTTAAATCATGCAATCTTTTTATTGTTTCTGTGCTTGGATTAGAAACTAATTCTTCTTCTAAAAGTTCTATTCTCTCTCCAAGATACTCAAGAACTGTAAAACAATTGTCTATAACAGCATCAATAATCCTGTAGACAAGATAATCTGCCCCCATTTTTCTTATTTTTCCTTTTGATTTTCTTATTTTTTCTCTTACTGATTCAAATGCATCTCCCTTTTTACCTGACTGAAAAGAAATTACGAAGTTTTTTCCAAGAATTAAACTTATCTGTTCAACTTCAACTGTCCCATCTTGCTGATTATAACTTAACATTTTAATCAGCATATAAATATAATCACCAAAGTCCTCTAATTTTGGCCTTTGATTTGTGTTTTTAATATCCTCCAGAATCAGAGGATGCAATCCAAAGCAAGCATCAAGCTGTTTTATTATTTCAGTATTTTCTGTGTTGTCTATGTCTATCCAGGTTACTGTTGAAGTATTTTTAAACCATTTACATTCGTCAATTGACTTTGCTTCTCTTTCCTTAAATTTATTCGCATCATAATCTATAATTGTAACTTTTGTATTATTCTCCTTAAAAGACATAGATGAATTTTTAGACGAATGGCTTGAATTTTTAGATTTATTTTTAGGCATAAGATACTGAACAGAACATTATTTATAAATTTTTAGAATTAAGTTTTTGTTTTATTTTTCATCAAAAACTTTATAAACCCTAAGTTATATGAATTATTATAAGTTCTAAGGAGATTATGTAGTTCTGGAATAAAAAGTTCATAAAAGTAAAAAGTTCATAAAAATATAAAATGGATAACGAATTAAAAAACAGTATTCTTAAAACAGGAACAACTATATTGGGAATTATCTGTAAAAATGGAGTAATTATGGCTTCGGATAGAAGAGCTACTGCAGGAAATATGGTTTTAAGTAAGAATACTAAAAAAGCAGTTAAGGTAAATGATTATCTTGTGATGTCTGGAACAGGTAATGCTTCTGATATTGAAATGCAGAAGAAAATAATCGCGGCTCAATTAAAATTAAAAGAATTAAAATCAAAGAAAAGGCCAAGTGTAAAAGAAGCTGCAAATCTAATCGGTATGATAACCTATCAGAATATAAGACAACCAGCAATGATTCCTTCAATTGTAGGAACCTTAGTTGCGGGATTTAATGAAGACGGAACAACTGAACTTTATACAATAGAACCAGCAGGAACAGCAATGAAAGTTGAGGATTACGATGCTAATTTTGGTTCAGGAATGCCTTTTGTTCTGGGATTATTAGAAAGGCAGTATAAAGAAGATATGACTGTTGAAGAAGCGACTAAACTTGCTGTTGAAGCAATAAAATCTTCAACACAGAGAGATACAGGAAGCGGTTCTGGAATTGATGTTTTTATAATAACAAAAGAGGGGATTAAACAGGTAGTTGAACAAGAAATAACTGCAGAATACAAAGACAGAAAAAAAACTGCTTAAGTCATATTCATTTTATGAGGTGAAAGAAGATTTAGTTTTTAAAGATAACAAAAATAAATCTATATAAAAATAATACAATATTAATTTAAAATAATAATCGCTTAAGCTAATTAAATATAACCTAAAGATAGTTTATAGTATTACCAAAAAACTAAGAATAATCAATAATCAAACAACACTAAAACGCTTGGGCAATTGAAAACAAAGCGAATAAGGATTTGATATTACCTATAATAAAGTAAATAAAAAGTTAATAAAACAAAAAAACAGAGGAGATTGTAAAAATGTCAACAGATATTCTGAAAGATGTTCAAAAAGAATTACCAAAAGTTATATCTAGTGCAAACTTTGAAGGAGCAAACATAGTTCTCTACACAGACGATATGGATTTCTTTAGGGATAATAATGGCATTATTAAAGAATTGGTTAACAAATTCAAAAAGAGAATTGAATTAAGAGCAGATGAGAAATTACTTTTAAGCCAGGAAGAAACAGAAAAAGAAATTAAAAAAACAATACCAGAAGATGCTGGCTTAACTGATATTTTGTTTGACCCTCAAAGAAGCATTGTTGTCATAGAAGCTAAAAGGCCAGGGTTGGTTATTGGAAAATCTGGGTTGCTTTTAAAAGAAGTTAAGGACAAAACCTTCTGGATACCTCAGGTTCAGAGAAGTCCTGCAATTAAATCCAAAATAACAGAAAATATCAGAGATGTTTTATATCAAAATAATAACACAAGGAAAAAATTCCTTAATTCTGTTGGAAAGAAAATATACAAAGAATGGAATCCTGAAAAAATTGAAGGATGGATAAGGCTTACAATTCTCGGAGGAGGAAGGCAGGTAGGAAGAAGCTGTATCTTGCTTTCAACACCTCAATCAAAAATTTTATTAGACTGCGGGGTAGATGTGGCTGGGAGAGGACAGGATAAATTCCCTTACTTAAATGTAAGTGAATTTAAGATAAATGAATTAGATGCAATTGTATTAACTCACGCACATTTAGATCATTCAGGACTAATCCCTTATTTATTTAAAATGGGTTACAGAGGGCCTGTTTATATGACTGCTCCTACCAGAGATATTGCAGCATTGCTTGCTTTGGATTTTATTGGGGTTGCATACAAACAAGCATCAGCGCCATTATTCTCTTCGACAGATATTAAAGAGATGGTAAAGCACACAATCTGCCTGAATTTTAATGAAGTAACTGACATAGCTCCGGACATAAGAATAACTTTGTATAATTCCGGGCATGCTCTTGGTTCTGCCTTAGTCCATATTAATGTAGGGAATGGCGCACATAATTTATTATACTCAGGAGATATGAAATTCATAAAAACAAAATTATTAGATCGGGCTATTGCTAATTTCCCAAGATTAGAGACAATGATTATAGAGTCAACTTATGGAAGCAAAAATGATGTTCTTCCTTCCAGGCAGGAGTCAGAAGATGAACTAATAAAAACAATTAAAGAAACAATTGAGAAAAAAGGAAAGATATTAATCCCAGAATTAGGATTAGGAAGAGCCCAAGAAACAATGCTTGTTTTGGAAGAAGCAATGAGAGAAAATAAATTACCTAAAATCCCAATTTATATAGATGGTATGATTTGGGATATTAATGGTATTCATACAGCTTACCCAGATTTCCTTAATTCTAATGTAAGATCAGATATTTTTCAGGATAATAATCCTTTTGTTTCAGACATTTTTAAGAGAGTAGGTTCTCAATCAGAAAGAAAAGAAGTTATTGAAGGGGGGCCTTGCGTTGTTCTTGCAACTTCTGGTATGCTTGTTGGAGGTGCGTCTGTAGAATATTTTAAGCATTTTGCTTCAAATAAAAATAATAAAATTTGTTTTGTTTGTTATCAGGGTGTTGGTTCATTAGGAAGGCAGGTTCAGGATGGATTCAAACAGATTAAAATGAATATTGATGGTAAAGAAGAAATTGTAGAAATAAATATGAGTGTTATAACAATAGCAGGGTTAACAGCTCATGCAGGAAGAAATGAATTATTAGATTTTGTCAACAGATGCCAGCCACGCCCAAACAGAATTATTATAAATCATGGCGAGCAGAGCAAATGCCTGGACTTAGCATCAAGTGTTTACAAACTTCATCACATTGAAACAAATGTTCCAAGAAATTTGGAGACGATTAGATTGAGATAATTTAAATTCTATTCTTGTTATACTAATAATTTATTAAACGAATTTATATGAAGCAATCATTAGTAGCTTAATTTTAATGGCCCATTAGTAAATCGTTTATAAGATTACTAAACAGATTATTAAGGTAATTAATCTATACAAATTCTTAAATACCCTGTAATTTTATTTTAGCAATGCCTCACATACATGATAAAGTTGACTTTACAGTGGAAGTTTTTATTGTTTATAAAAACAAAGTCCTCCTGCGCAAGCATGACAAATATAAAATGTGGTTAAGTGTAGGCGGGCATATTGAGCTGGATGAAGACCCAAATCAGGCAGCAGTCAGAGAAGTTAAAGAAGAAGTTGGATTGGATATAGAAATTTTCAGCAAAGACATCCCTTTATTTAATCTAAAAGATTACAAAGAATTAATACCCCCAAAATTTCTGGACAGGCACAGAATAAACCCTAACCATGAGCATGTTGTTTTAGTGTATTTTGCTAAATCTTTTACTGATAAGATTAAGCAGTCTGAAGATGAGTTAAGCGAAGAGTGTAAATGGTTTACTAAAGAAGAAATTGATAATCCATCATACGGAATTAAAGAAGATATAAGATTTTATGCTAAAAAAGCATTAGAAGAATTAGGTGTAAAAGATTAAGTCTATGATAATAATCAGTAATGCCAAAATCTAAACGCTTAAGCAACTAAGAGCAAAACGGATAAGAACAGGAGATATAGAGATCAGAGGTTTATGTTTTAGAAAATGAATATTATCAAAAAATAAGAATAGATTTTTACCCGAACTTATCCAGTTCTGATTTTAATCTGATATATTCTTTGACTTTTCCAAGTCTCCTGTAGATTTCAAGCATTCTTCTTCTGACATCATTTCTTTCAGCGTCTGTAACAAAATGAACAAGTTTTTCATAAACTTTTAAGGCAGCAGAGCTTCTGTTTGATTTTTCAAAATTTGATGCCTCTTGCTTGTAAAACGTAACCATATTTCTTTTTATTTGAAATTTTTCTTGCTCATCAACAAGAGCCATCGCTTTTTTATATAAATAATCAGCAGGATCATACTGACCCGCCTTGGCTAATAATTCTGCTTCCTTAACAATAGCCTCTACTTTCTCTTTAGAACCGATGCATAATTCCCCGAACTTTGCGATATATTTTGCAGCTTCTGGGTACATTATCTTCTTTTCATACAGTTCTGAAAGTTTTTTATAACAATACTTAGAGACATTAATATCAGGAACAGCTTTTAAGCAGGATTCCAAATATTCCATTTTTAAAAAATCAGACATAGTGTTAGCCTTTGCCTCTATTTCTTCTCTTTTTTTTTCTAGGACTTGCATGAACAAATGATTAATATCATATTTTTAAGCTTTGTTATGATTGTTTATATCATATTTTTACATCAGAAATATATAAACTTAAGATAATGCTAAATAGAGCAGCTTAATCTTCCTAATCCAATATTAAATAAAAAGAAATCCACATCATTTATGATGTGGTGCTGATAATCGCTAATGCTGTGATTTAAACGCTTGTGGAAGCAGGTTCAATAAATTGAAGTCCACAGGGCAAAGCGGATAAGAGTAAAGATATAAGGAAGCCCACGCATTTATGCGTGGGAGGATGTCACAATCGTTTATTGCATTACCAATATAACTTCTCCAAACAATTTAAAAACCTATTTCTGCTATTATAGAAAACTAAAGGTTAAATAAATAGGCTTCAAAAGGAGATTGAGGCCTTAAAGAACCTTGGTTCTTTAAGCTATGAAACACAATTTAAAAATAACTGTTATTCTGATATTATTGTTTCTTATTACTCAGATAATAGGGTTATTTGTTGTTAATTTTTATCAAAGTTCACAGATTCCATATGGAATGGAACCTCCATCAGATATTAACCCTCAAACTTCAATAATTTCAATACTTTTTGCTTTTGCTTTGGCAATTACTTTATTTTTTATATTAACAAGGATAAATGCTGAAAAGTTTATCAGGCTTTGGTTTTTTGCAGTTACTGTAATAGCGATTGGTTTAACAATTAATTTTGTTATTATCTCTATTCTTAAAAATCCGCCAAACCCTTATGAATATCTGAGCATTATTGCTTTAATACTTGCAATACCTTTAGCATATTTTAAAATATTCAGAAAAAATATTTTGATTCATAATTTTACAGAGTTATTAATATACCCAGGAATTGCAGCTGTTTTTGTTCCTATCTTAAATGTTTTAGGGATAATCCTCCTTCTTTTGGCTATTTCTCTGTATGATATATGGGCAGTTTGGCATTCAAAATTTATGCAGAATATGGCAAAATATCAGATTGATAAGTTAAAATTTTTCACAGGATTTTTTATTCCCTATGCTGGAAGTGAAATGAAAAATAAGATAAAATTATTAAAGCAGAAATATAAAAATAAATCTGGGAGAGTAAGGGAAGCAGCATTTGCAAAAGCAAAAATAAAAATTAATTTGGCTATTTTAGGCGGGGGGGACATTGTATTCCCGATAATCACAGCAGGAGTATTCTTTAAATATGCAGGATTAATTCCTGCATTGATAATAACAGTTTCAGCAACAATAGGTTTGTTATTCTTATTTATCTTAGCAAGAAAAGGTAAGTTTTATCCTGCAATGCCCTTTTTAACAATTGCAATGTATTTAGGAATGATGCTCAGCTGGCTGATATTTTGAATATCCGCATTCTATTAAAACTCTGTCAACTAAATCTTTTCCTTTTTGGGCATTTCTTAGTATTTTAGGATTAGCATATTTTAAATATTCTATATAGTCCTGTTCTATTAAAGGGGTTATAACATCTCTTGTAAATTGCCCCTCATTTTTAATTCCAACATTTTCTTTCAATTCTCGTCTCGGCAATTTCCCCCTAGAATAAAGCTCCATCAATGCTATGGCTCTGTACATTGTCAATCCTTCTTTTTTAAAAGCTCTTGCAATTTTTGTTCCTGTTTTTAGATATCTTAATGAATCTCTGACATTTATTTCTTTCATTTTATGGAAATTTTTTTAAAATTTACATGATTGAAAATTTCATAAATTTTCATTTTACGGATATTTAAAATCTCTGCCTGGTAGGAGAATCTCATTTCTCTTATGATGCTTTCTTGCCCGCATTTCCTCTTCTTTTCTTCTATTAAAATCATCCACAATCCATTGCAAGTCTCTTTTTTCGGGCAGTGGCCTGATTATTCCCAAAGGCAAAGGCAATTCTGTTGGGCTATCATTATTGATAGATGCCTGAGAGCAGTTCATATCATAGACTATTGAAGGCATAATATATGCATAGCCATTATCTTTATCAATTTGTCTTAAAACCCCCCAAACAGAAGCTCCGTTGAAGGTGCTAAAACATTTAGGTTCGCCATTTATATGTGAATCCCATGGAGATTCTTGTAAATTAAAATTTCCAAAGTTTCGGTTGTTGTCATCCATTTTACCAGATAATTCCGATTGTAATAAATTTTATATCTTTAAATCTTATTTTTCCGTCATTTATAGAGTTATTGTCCCCTTTTGTTGTGAAATAAGTTCCTTCACTATCTGTTCCTATATTTACAACTCTATGAACAATCAACATATTATCTTGTTTAAATGTTATTATATCCCCTATATGAATATCTGCTTCAGATTTTGGAACAATTCTTATTCCATTGCTTCCTTCATCTAAAACAGGTAGCATACTTCCAGTAGCAGCATATCTGCTTATACTTGCATTTTCAACATTAATTATGATTTTATCATCATAAATCTGTATTTGATTTTCTTTCACAAAATCAAAAGGAGCAGAATTATTTCCTGAAGAAAACGAAAAGTTAGTAAATGAAAAGGGAATTTCACTTCCATAAATCAAGAATAATCCTGCGATGTTGGCGCTAAGAAAACCCAAAAGAAATATAATGCTTACCTTGATTAACTTTTCAATGTTCATTTTTTTCTTTTGTGAATATTTATCTCATATAAATCCCCTTTGTTATCTTTATAAGAAGCGGTAAAACCAGATTTAGTAACAACAAGGTACTGTGGAGAATCTCCTAGAGACCGAGACTTTGTTGCATTTCTATAAGGAACATCTTTCATTATACTAGTTATAGCTTCTGCAGAGAGAACTATACTCCTAAGATTTTTTCTAATTCTGATTCTTCTTTGTTCTGTTGTTCTATTCTTTGTCATTTTACTACCAAAATATGATACTTTTGCCTTATAAATCTTACTGTTTTGTACCAATTACATAGTGATAACAAAAGCAAAAGATTTATAAAGGCTTTTTTATTACTTATTTTAGGTGATTTTTAGAGGTTTTAAAACATATTAAAATAAAATGGATAATCAGACAATAGAAACCAATCAGATTTATAATGCATTTAAGGAAGCAGGTTTAGAAAGTGAAGCAAGGAAATTATCAACAACCAAAAATCAAGAAGTAGTTCCTGCAATAGGACGTTATATTGTGTTAATGGAGTCTGCCTTAGAAGAAAGAGCAGATGGTGATGGTCTTCTCGATATAGTAGATACTGATGATTCAGGTTTAGAGAGCGAGGACTCAAAAAGGCACAGAGAACTGGCAAATTCCAAATATAATGAAGCAAAAGAGGGTATCTTGGATTATTTTAGAAGCTCTGATTATCAGATAGCAATTACAAATCTTATGAGTAAAGATAAATTACGTAAAAACGAAGATTTTTATCAGTTTGAAAATACTGTTAAAAAACTTATGGAAGTAGAAAATGATAATTAAAAACGAACTTGTAAAACAAATAAAGGAATATTTTGGCCTGAATATTTATGAAACTAAAGTCTGGCTTTCTTTGCTTGGAAAAGGTGTTGCCTCTGCTGGAGAGATAGCAGAGATTTCAGGAGTTCCAAGAAGCAGAACCTATGATGTTCTTGAATCTTTGGAAAAACAGGGTTTTGCAATAATAAAATTGGGAAAACCAGTTAAGTATATTGCAGTAAAGCCAAATATAATTATTGAAAAATTAAAATCAAATGCAGTAAAAAATGCAGATGAAAAAGTTAAGACTCTGGCAAAATTAAGAGATACTTCTGAATATCATGAATTAGAACAGTTGTATACAGTGGGAATACTTCCTGTAAGGCATGAAGATGTTTCAGGAGCAATAAAAGGGAAGTCAACAATATACAATCATATAAAAGATGTTTTGGAAAATGCAAAAAAAGAAGTGCTTATTTGCACCAGTGTTGATGAACTAAAAAACAAATCAAGATTTTTCTCTTCAATTTTTGAAAGATTAAGCAAAAACGGCATTAAGATAAAAATAGCTTTATCTGGTGATGAGAGAGAAATTAGAAAAATAAACAGCAAGCACAAGTTAAAAGCAAAACACATAGATATTGATGCAAAGTTTTTTATTGCAGATAATAATCAGGTTTTATTTGCAATTTCAAATGGAAATTCTCCTGAAGAAGAATTAGCTGTCTGGCTTAATACCCCTTTCTTTACATCGGCTCTTGCTTATTTATTTGAAGAAGCGGTTAAGTAAGACAACAGAAAGAGGTATTAAAGATTTCTAAACAAAAAGATTTTTAAATGAAAAAGTTAGTTCTAGTATAATAAAAATGGCAAATATAACAAAAAACAAAATATTGCGTGAAAAAATTAGAAACAGCTCCAGTGTCGGAGCCAATAAGTTACACCGTTCTGTAAGAGGATACTATCATTCTTTAAGTGAAAAATTTGATGATTTTGTTTTTATGCATATTGAAAGAGCAACAAATGGATTTAGAAGACTAACTTTAGCTGAACAATTAAATGAACTATCAGCAATAAGGCCTACAATAGAAAAAATCGCAGACTTAGATAATCCAAATCATCCCCATATCGGGGTTGCAAGAGAATTAGCAGAAGAAACTTTTTATACAATTAGGGATATATATTACCCTGCTTTAAAATATCCTAGTTTACTTATGTGATTCAATCTTCTTCACACTCATTTCTTTAATTATGCTTTTTTCCTTGGTTTTAAACATTTTAATAAACTCTTTAAAACTTAAATCATGCTTAATCTTTGCATAGGCAATATGATTTTTAATAAATGCATTTTTATGTACTTTTTTAAATCTGGTCAGGTTATTAGTATTAGTTACAGGGGGGCCTTTAATTATCTCATCTTTCTTCTTGTCTGAAACAAAATAGAAATAAGCAGTATTTTTATTATCATCATACTCAAACTCCTTTAACTTGACCATAAATTCCCTTTCTAATTTTGATACAAAAAATTCAAAGAATTTTTTGCTTTTGCTTCCTGCAATATCTCCCGGTTGTTTGTCTGTCCTGACTTCAACAATTTTTAAACCTTTTCCATATTTGTTGCTAAGCTCTTCTTTGGTATTTTTCTGAATAAAGAATTTTTCATTTGGATTTTTTAAGAATTTAGTGCAGATTTCTTTAAACTTTCCAAAAGTCTCATTGCTTAATCCTGCGAGGGCATTTCTTTCTTTGAAAGTAGGGTCTATCAAAATAATCGGGCTTTGGGTTTTTGATTCATTTAACTCTCTTAAAACCTCATTTTTATTTTTGTAAAATTTTTTATCATCTATGACTATTTTGCCCTTGCTGTTTATAGCAACTTGTTTCAGGAAATTCAAAAAACTTCCATAATGGCATATTAATAATTCCAGGCTATACCCAGAAAATCCGTGAATATAGCTCTCTGCTCCATAGCAGTTTTGTGCATGGCAGAATGTCTTTGCTAAAAGGATATCTTCTGCAAGTTTATTATTTTTTAATTTCTTTTTGATATAATTAACATGAAAATAAGATAAATCAGTTATATTTCTTGCTTCATTAATCCTTTTTATCTTTAAGACAGGTATTACCTCTAATATAATCCCCCTTACTATTATTTTGTAATAATCTCTTGAACCATGAATTCTTTTGGCCTTTCCATTTAATGCTTTTCCAAGCATATTTGAAATCTCATTATCCTCATATTTTTTATCAAACCTGACAAAAACATCAACATCATATTTATTCTTTTTTATCAAAGTTCCTTTAGACAAACTTCCCCCAACAAAGACTTCTGCGCGGAAGTTTTTGGATTTCAATTTTTTTTCTAAATTTTTGATGAAATCATTTGTTGTGGCTTTAATCTCACTTAAAGTATTTCTGTCTGGCTTTATCTGTTCAATCTGCTGTTTAAGAATTTGATTAATGTTTTTCATTTTTGTTTACATAATAAATATAGAATTATCTTATTTAAAATATACTATTAAAGGTATTCAAGGCTTTGCTTTTTAACAGTAATATATCCTTTGTCCCCTGGAGCTTCAAGCATTCTGCCAGGAAGCTTAATCAATGCTAATTCATCTTTTTCCTCTATGATTGTCACTAGCAATCCTTTGTCTTTTATGTATTCTTTTATATATTCGTCTTCAAAAAATCCGGAAGTTTCTGTGCCATCATAAGTGGTTACTTGCACTGCTTTTTCACAGGAAAACTGCCCTTTGCTTATTCTAACTGTTTTTAAATATGCTTTTTTATACATTTTTCCTCTTTAAAATAATCTTAGACATAAGGCACGCATTATTTTGCTGGCAGTTTCTTTTGTTGAATTCATAATCTTTCTGGAATTTTAGGTTAACAACATCATAAGGGCACTGGATAATTTTTCCTCCGATAAGATAATTTGCAAATCTGCATTTGGTATCAGGCAGAGTTTTTGTGCTCTCAAAAACCCCTCTTTTTGATATATGAATGTTCATATTTCCCTCATATTTCTCAAGAAATTTGTGCACTAATTCCTTATATTTTAAAACCGGCATTGTTATTGCAGTATCATCAAAAAATTCCTGTCTTGGATTATCTAATTCCCTTATACTTGAGATAAAAAATGTTTTGCAGTTATAATTTTTTTCAACATGATTTGCGCTTAAAATAAGCTCGTCCAGATCTGTATCTTTTGAAACCATAAAATTTGCATCAAAAGCAAGGCTTGTCTTTGGCAAGCTACAGGCACTTTTTGTTTTTCCCTTATAGCTGTAAATAGAGACTCTTAACTTTGCACTCTTAATATCTTCAGGCTTGTATTCTCCAATAAAATACCCATTAGTGTAAATGGTGGTCTTTATTTTATTTTCATCATTAATCTGCAATATTTCTTTTAATTTTGGATGAAGCAAGGGCTCTCCACCAAGCAAGTTAATCTGATTTCCTCCTTTTTTCAAAAACTCTCCTATTACTAACTGATACTCTCCTAATGTTATATCACAATTATTTTCCTTTATTGCATTTCTGGCAAAACACCCTTCACAATGCAAATTGCACTTATTTGTCATAAAAACCTGAAGAGTATTTCTTCTTTCTAAAGGAACTTCCTCATATTTATCCCATGGAAACCTCATTTTTTTATCACCATTTTGTATTGTTTAAATTATTTTTTCTAAAGTTTTTTTAGCTAAATATCTCCCAAGAGGTTTTTTTAATGAAGAATAAAATGCTTTTCTTAATTCATCTGCGGTAATATGATAATTATTAAAATGATTTATAATCTCTAAAGCAGCCTCTCTTGCCCCATATCCTTGGTCATTATCGCAAAAATTCTTTCCATCAAATACAAATTTTTTGCCTTTTTTTGAAATATAAACATGAAAAGTTTCGTCTTGGGCTATAAACCCCCAAGCAATATATAATATTTTTTCAGGAGATTTATCTTTTTCATCCTCTTTCCATACTTCTTCATCATCCCATAAATAAGAATATTCGTTTGAAACCTTTAATATCTCCTTAAATACCTTAGTTAATTCAATCAAATCCCTATCTCTTTTTTGCATAATAGTCGCTTTGATTAGTTCAGCCATATCCTCACTTCTTTTTGTCATAACAAAGAATTATCCCAAAAATCTTATTAACCTATTGTTTAATAAAAAATAAACCAAAAAGTTTATAAAATGTTATATCATATTTACTTTATGACCTTTGAAATTTTGATGCCGGAGATAGACAACAACCCAAAAAATACTAAAGATGCAGTTATAAGCATGCTAGTAACTGAATGGCCATTAACCTTAAGGAATATTTTTTACAGGATAAAAAAGCAATATGGGTATTCTGCCACATATCAGTCAGTTTATAAGGCTGTTAAGGAGCTGTGTGATAAAAAAGTTTTGATTGAAAAAGATAAAAAATACGAGATAAATGTCGGCTGGATTAAGAAAGTCCAGTCCTTCACGGATATTGTCGAAACTAACTACTATGCAAAGCAAAAACTGCAGAATTTTTCAGGCGTAAAAGAATCCAAATCAGGGGATAATTTAATAATTTTAAATTTTGAAACTGTTTTTGATGCAGAAAAATATCTTTATTATTTTATGAAAACAGAATTATTTAAAAAAAAGAATGACAAGGTATGTTTTCAGCTGACTAATGAATGGAGGCCTTTATATTATCTGAGGGCAGAGTATAATTATTATAAAAGATTGATTAAAAGAGGGCATAAATTTTATTTTGTATGTTCGGGGCAGTCCGAAATAGAAAAACAAGCAAGAGATTTTTATAATTCAATAAAAATTAATTATAAAATAATTAATGAGAATTTTCCAAATGATACCTTGATTTTTCAGGATTTTTTCATTCAGATATTCATTCCTGAACAATTAAAGATAAAAATGCAAAAATACCTTAAGGGCAATAATAAACTAGAGTTATTAAAAGAGGTTTTGGAAATGAATTCTTCCATAAGGGTTGTGATTAACAAAGATAAAGACTTGGCAGATGAAGTTCGAAAACAAATCATAAAGAAATTTGTATGAATTGCTTTTTTTATCTATGATTTATCAAACGATTTAAGCTTGGATTTCTATGCTCCCCTAAGTTTTGTATATTATGGATATAGTAAATATAATTAAGCCTAGCCTTTATTCTCTTCAGCGTCTTTTGAGAATTGTGGCATTGCGTTAGGGTCTCTGATTTTTTTGTCGATTTCTTCTTGGCTAACCTTAAGGGAAGCAGCCAAATCAATTATATATTTTCCTTCTTCTAATTTGTAGATGAGAGGTCTTTTTTTAGAGAAAAGATTAACAATATCAATTTCAAATTTGCCAGGCCTTATTACTTTTATAGATTCTAAATCTAAGATAACAGGTTTTTCAGGTTCTTTTTCCAATCCAGTTATCTCCCTAATATCTCTTTCAATCTGGGTTTTATCAGATTTTTCTAATTCAACAATAGTATCTTTAACCTCTTCAGTAGGCATGTCTTTAATGTAGTAGAAAAAATGGCTTCCACAGCTGCACCCTTCTAATATTTCTTTGGCAGCATCAGGAAATATGTTCCCGCAATGAACGCATTGGTGAGGCATCTTATTATTTTAGTATCTTTCTTTTATGTTTAATTGAAAATAATGAGGAGACATTGGCATTTTTAAATTTTTAGGTATTTTATTACCAAATTTTTGTTATTCTCCTATAAACAAACACATAGAATATATAAAGATTATTAGTCTAAAACTATCTCATCATTACTTCTAATTTCTTGGGGTTTCTTTTCATCTCTTTTACAATTGTTGCAGGACCGATTATAGTAAGAGCATTCTGCTGTCCTGTAATAGCTTTTGCAATGCCAAATCTAAGTTTTTGTATAGCAGTGAGGTCATCTCCCTGTTCAATGACAGCCAACTCAACTCCCTTAAATCCCTTGATATTCCCAACCATAATCATTGTATCTTCTATTAATCTTGTTTCTTCTTCAGAACTAAGTCTTCCCTGCAAAACAACAACCTTGTTGCTTAGAATTATTTTCAATAGTTTCTTAATTCTCTCAACAGATTCTAGTCTTGCAATTTCTGAATAAGGCATAAAATGCAATGTCAATCCTTTTATCTTTTTTGCCATCTCTCACCCTTTTTTTTGTCTTTTACTCATTGTTGTAATGGAATATATACTTTTAAATGTTATTTATTTTATTTTTTGGTAATTTATTCAACGAATTTAAGTTGTTTTTGAGTTTTTATCAAGCTATTTTTCAGCAGCTTAATTTTCTCAATATCATCTTATCTAGTTTTTGATATTACTGATTTATGCTTGTTTTGCTAACCTAAACACAGACTCATAAAATTCATCCATGTTTTTTCCCTTTTTAGCAGATATCGCCACCACATCATATTCTGGAAAAGCAGCCTCTATTTTTTTAATCTCTGCTTTTTTTAAATCAGATTTATTAGCAACAACCAAGACAGGTATTTTTCTTGCAACCAAGTTGCCAACTATAGTTATATTTACTTGTGAATAAGGGTTTTGAGTTGCATCTAAGACAACAATAACAGCATCCATATCATCTAGCCATTGAATTGCTTCTATAACTCCCTTTGTTGCTTCTTTAGCTCTTTTTTGAGCCTGTTTCTTATTCATATGCATTTTAACAAAGTCTTCATAATCAATCTTTGTGGCAATTCCAGGAGTATCAACTAATTTAAATTTAAGGCTCTTTTCTTTATATTTGATTTCAACCTCTTCTTTAAACTGTACATGTCTTGTTTCATGAGGTATATTGCTTACCTTTCCTATTTCTTCTCCAGTCCAGTCTTTGCAAATTCTGTTCGCTAGAGTAGTTTTTCCAGCATTCGGAGGCCCATAAAAACCAAGCCTGATTTGTTTTCTTTTTTTAAAGAAAAGGCCAAATAGCCTTCTTGTAAAATTCCTAAGTATTCTTATAGCCATTTTTTGTTTTATATCTAATTTTGTTTATTGTACTTTTATCTGTAATATATAGCTCTATACACTTTGATTTTTGTTGTCATAATGTTTTAGTATTTTTTTATTACTAATTCTCTTTTATAATAAATCTTTATTTGCGTTTATTAATATTTCTATACTCTTCTGAAACTCTGTAATGGACTCTGTGAACTGCCCCTTCTTTCAAGTTCTCTTTTAACCTGCCTATTTTCAACCCACTTGAGTATAGGAATTTCCCACATACCTGTTCTTTTTCCTTGGAATTTATTCCAGGCATATTTTAACTGCTCATTATTCCATCCAAGATCTTTTAATTTATCAAACACCTCTGATTTTCTCACCCCTTGATTATTTGAATTATTCATAAAATTAATAAGATTAAACAACTGATTTTTATCAGGGAATAAACGCTTTTCATAGTTTCTTTTATACCATTCCTGCAATGCAACATAAATGCAAAGAGCAATAAATAACAAAATACAGATCCATAAAACAGTGAGTCCAACAGGTTTGCAGTCGCTTCTGCAATTTGTATAATCCTCCATTAAATCTTTCTCACATTTTTTATTAAAATTACATATCCCAGGTTCTACTTGAATCTCCAAATTTCTAAATTCAGGGGAGATACAAACAGGAAAACTTCCAACGCTAATCTTCCCAGGATATAAAAATTCTATTGTTTCCTGGCTAGTTAATTCTGAGAATATAATGGCTACAGCATCATCATAAGATTTAACAGTCTTATCTGTATTAAATTTAATTCTATCAGGGTCTCCATTAACTAAAAAATAAACTTCTCCTAATAACTGGTCTGGTTTTGGGGTTAGAGTTACCTTAGCATAAGAAAACAAATCTCTGGTTTCATTTTTATAGTATAATGCATAGGTTTTTGACTCTATTGTCATCTGTATAGCATTCATAAACCAGTTGGTAACTGCATTAGAATAATCTTCATTTGTTCCATCAACACTTCCTGCTCCGAAATAGTTTAATGCAGCAAGATTAATTTGATTCGGGTCTGGAAAAGTATTGGAAGGAGTTATTTTCTGACTTAAATTAAAAAATAAAGGGATGTCTAATGCAGCCAATGCTTCCATAATTTTGACATAATCTTCATCTGTGTTATATGAGCTGTCATCATACTTGTTTTTCTGGGTTTTAATTTGAGATCTTATATTATCTACATCAAATTCTTTTAATATCTCTTTTTGAATCCATAATGGAGTTTTATTTATTTCTGCTTCAATTTTATTTAGTCTGGTAGTATAATCCTTAATTGTCGAGTTGATGTAATCTTTAGGAGATATAACAATTACACTTATGCTTTTGCTGTAATTCCCCAACTTGTTGCTTAAGCTGACAGTAAGAGTATAATTTCCAAGCTTAGAGTAAGTATGCTCTGTTATCTTGCTGTTTGTAACCTGTTTACCTGTGTTATCTCCAAAATTCCAGGTATAAGTCAAATTAGAAGCATCTTCATCTAAAAATACCATAAACGGGTAAGAAACAAATGCAGGAACTTCTTGAGGAATTATACTTATTATTTTTGGAATATTCTTCACGCTGACCTTTTTTTCTAATATCTCGTCATCATTTAATTTTAAGACAAGAGTTTTATCGCCATAACTGGAAGGAGTTAAAAGATTAGCTTTTTCCAGGTCTAATTTTGAGAAATTAGAGCTAATCAAAACATCAGAGCTTTGAATGTCGTAGATAGAAGATGTATCTTTTGAGATACCTGAATCATCATCATAACTTAAATATAAATCAGAAATGCTGATATCCTGATTTATCCCAGAATAAATTCTTATCGGGATTATGCATTCAGGATTGCAGGTCGTATACCTGCTGTCAATATAATCTTTGATATAATATGCTAAATCGCTTCCGGCGTCTCCATAAACTGTTTGCTGGTTAAACTGAAAATCATCAACATCATTATATTTAGCAACCTCCACAAAAATGTCAAAATCATGAAGATATGGCGGCTCATCAAATTCTGAATACCCGCAGCATTCAGTTTGATTATCTTCCAGACATCCAACATCTTGATATCTTATCTCGTATTTTGTTGTGCCAGAAACCTTGGTTATGCAGACAGTTGCTTGTTCTGATTCTGATAACTCTTCATCAAAAATAATCTCACATTTTGCCTTCCCGCTTGTGTTCATAAAAACAGTGCAATCTTTCGATTCTGAAGCATCAATACTCATCCTAAACTGGGCATTTCCGGTACCAATAACATTCGCACCAATTCTTAATTTCTTATTAACCGGAATTTTTATTTTTTCACAATAAAGGTTGGCTGTTTTTATCTCGGTCTTTTCAGCAGAATCACTTGCCTTAAAACATCCTTGTGAATTTGGAATAGTGCATTCAAACAGATCAGACATGTTAATTGATTTCCATTCAATACTATCTCCATCTGTGCTGTCGTCTAATAAATCTATTTTAAGAGGGTTCGTGCAGCTTTTACCTGCATTTGTAGAAACATTAAACCTGAATTCAGTAATACTTCCTATTTTGCTTGTTACCCTCAATCCGATTAATTTTTCCCGGTTATAATCCAATGAAAATGTTTTTGAAGATTGCGGTGGGTTGCTGGTAGAATATCCTTTTTCACAATTACTTGGAAAACAAGAGCAAACTGGACTTGATTCACAGTTAATGTTATTTTTGTCTAAAAAACCAATAAGCTTAATGCTGCTGTCAAAGCCAGTTAATAAAGAATCAGCAGATTCGCTTTGAAAACTTATATTTATCCATCCCTTAATTGGTTCCTCGCTAGCATATGTGGTTATTATTTCAGAAGATTTGTTTCCTAAAACAAAACTAGCACTTATTAAATTTATTAGAAAAATGCCAATTATCAGACTTATAACTATCATCCTCTTTTTCATATTTATTACAGAGAAAACCAATTTATAAATATTGTCTTAATATTTATAATTAACTAAAAGGAACTTGAAATCATAAGTGTCTTAGGCACTCATCTGCAAAGCTAGTAATAGTTAACATTATTGATATAGTAAAAATATAAAGAACAAATTTATCTCTGCTTTTTCTTCTTTCTTTTCTTTTTAGAAATCAAATAAAGGTAATAAGTAACAACTAAAATTACAATAACTGCGATTACATTTATCCATGTGAAAAAATTTAACTTTGTTATGTCTGTGCAAGGCTTTGTTTCGGGATCAACAGCACAATTCATATCTTCATGGGGGTTTATGACTGTCCAATTCCATATAATCATTCCATTAGGTTGAGTGCACTGGCTGTCATCTACAGTTATAGCATATTGGCAGAATCCAAAAGTATAATTATCTCTGTCATTACAATCCTTTATTTTGCTTGCATCTGCCAGGCATTTTTCTTCTGTTGCATTCCATACACAACTGCAGGAAGTAAAATTAGAGCAAATTTTGATTCCGACTTCCCAGGGCTTGTCAACAGCCTTATTGCACCACCCCTCTCCGTATACACTGCTGCTTTCAATGCTTTCTATTGCTACATCAGGGACATAATTTTCACATTCATCTTCTCCATAAGAAGAACAGCTGGTTACATTTGAAATAAGGCACTTGTATTTATCATCATCAATTACATTAGGCAATAATTGAACTGATTCTGAAAGCTGACCTGTGATTAACTGGCAGGTATTAAATGTAGAGCCTGTTTTTGGGCAGCAAGCACCCTCCCCAACAAAATCATAACCACTCCCAAAATCCCTGCAGTCAAAAACAGGATCTGCCCCAACAGTAGCATAAGAGTTATTTGTAATTGTATCTACCCATTTAGTATGGTTATATTCTGAAGGGCAAAAAATACCCTCTTTAATAAAAACTGTGGAGCTGGTTTCTCCAAAATAATCTCCAGCAGCCAAAACTGAGATTAGGAAAATAAACAGGAAAAATCCTAATCCAAACAATATTCCTTTTTCCATTTTTCTTTTTTTACCAGTAATGTCAAACTCTATTTCGCTTTGTAGATGAGCTGATTAAGCTTACTCTTCTCACCAATCGCGTTTTAGTGTTTTTTTGTTACTGATTTTTATATTTATTATTAATATATAGTTTTAATTTAAGTGGTATATTTTGTTTTTAAATTTAATGCGTGTTTTCCAGGCTCATTAAAGACCTTTATGAATTCAACAACATCACTATGATTAGTGCCATATTTTCCATTTAATTTAGTAGGGCTATTATCAAATGTCCATTCCATATCTATTTTATTTTGATTTGTTGATTCTCCTGCCATCAAATAACAATAAATTCCTTCTTTTGTTATTGTATCATTTACTACATAACAAGAAGGGCTAGAAGCCGAGCATTCACTTAAAGTATAACTGCAGTTAACAACATGAGTTGCACTTGCATTTACCTTAACAAACCTGCCGCTAATCTGCTGCATTTGGTCAGGGTTAGGATCTGTTATAATTGCAAATACATTTATTCCTTTTCCATAAACATAAACTTCTGTTGCATCATAAGCAGATTGTGTTTCAGTAGGTGTTCTCGGAGGAGACATTTCGCTTGCAGTCAGTTTTATAGACTTGGTTCCAGAAGTTGTGTAAGAATGAGTTGTGTTTCCTAATCCAGTGGCTATAATATTATTAAAAGAGGTTATATTGCTGTCCCCAAACTCCCAGGTTAATTTCAAATCATCATCAGAATCAGAACTTGTTTGTTCAAATGGGATGTCAACAGTTTCCAATGTTATTTTATTGATAACATAAATATCTTTATACAAAGGACTTTTTATCTGAGTTGTTGGGGGGGCATTATTATAAATACCTTTTTTTACAACCAGATATTCTGAAGTTTTTCCATCAGCCATAAAATAAAATTCTTCTTCACTTCCCTCTATTTCCAGACCATCTCCTAAGTCAAAATCACTTTGGGTAATTGTCCACTTTGCAGCAATTTTTCCGTTAAGATTAAAAGTGTTTGTTACTGTTCTAATATCCTCGTCTATAAGAAGTTCAATAAGGTCGTCATATTCTTTTATATTAAATTCATTCCCGCCTGTTTCTGAAATCATTAACACAGTTTCTCCTATTTCAGCAGTGGTTATAGGATTCCCGTTCATATCAGCCCAGTAAACATCAGTCACAGCAGATTTACAGCAGATTTTTATTGGATAATTTGTATCAGAAGCATTTGAAATATGAGAATTGTTATTTTGGTATAATCTTACTACAATCTCTCCTTCGTTAGTGCATGTATTCCCTCCAGTTGTATCAGCTTCACAACTTAAATCACCATAACAAACATCATAATTGTAAGGAAAAGGCCCATTTGCTGTTTGAGCATGAGAATTTGTAGATTGATATAACTCAATAATTTTGTTTGTTCCAGTACAAGAATGAGGATTTACTCCTGCATAAGAAGTACCAAAAATTGTAGAATAACAAATATCTTGAATATAACTTTGATTCCACAAAGCGCAATGAGAATTTGTTGCAGAATAAAGTTTCATTATTATTTGATTTTGAGGGCAGGGAGGAGGGGCAGGAGACCCGGAAAAAAACTCATTCGAAAGGTTATATATTGAACTAATCCCTCCGCAACCACTGCAATTACAATCACTTGCCTGAACAGGAACATTTCCATTTCTTGCGTAACTAGGGCATTCAGACCATCCTGAAATATTAGATTGAGCACAATCTCCAGTGCCAGGAGTGTCACAATCAGAAGGAGAATAAAGAATATAATAATCTTCACTTACTCCTCCAGTGCACCCACCCACATCAGAAAACCATCCTCCAGGATTGCTGACAAAAATTGCACCACAAGCATTTGTACAAGTTGGTGTTTGTGGCTCACAACCCGCAATTCCTGCATTCGCAATCCCGATTAAACTTGCAAATAATCCAAAAGCTAAAACTATTAAAACTAAAAATTTCCAGCCTCTTTTCATATTCTACAAAGAAAAAACAAGTTTATAAATATTGTCTTATTCTTAACCCTTATTCTTATTTGTTTTTATTGCATTAAGAATAAACTAATACTATAATAAAAGATTAAGACAAAATAAAAAAATTTATCATCTGCAAGGCTTAAAATAGTTTAATAAATCATTAAAAACATTTAAATATGGCCATTCATTAATAACAGTAGAAAAAGATGGTGTCATTAAAAGTTAATATTCATAAAAAAGATTTATGGCTTTTGTCTGCCATAGTTGTATTTCTGGTCGGAGTTGCTTATGTTATTGCATATAATCCTAACTGGCAGACATCTCCAGGAAATCCTGCTGTGATGGGACACACTCCTGATGAGATTGAAGGGGGAGGGTGGGTTCATAGTGGGGCTGTAATATTTAGTGGTGATTGTCCTTCTAATTGGACATCATTAAACACTGGAATTGGAAAAAGAACTTTGGTTATGTTAAAGGTAGAAAATAATCAAGCAACTAGTCATGTTATGTATGATTTTAAGCCAAAAGGAGAAAGCAGAAATCTTGGACCTACAGGCAGTTATTCAGGGCAGGTTTCTTCTGCCTTTGTATTTGCAAGTGATATAGGTTATTTTATGGTTGAAACAGATGCAAATGGTGAATTAGAATGGAGGGGTACTCCTCCTAGTCTCGCAACAGCTATCACTTTGATGGGATATTTAAATTCTGGTGGAGGTTCTGGAACAGGTGGAGCACAGATAAAAACAGGAACTTATACTGGAAATGACGGAATCCAGGAGATTAATGTTGGGTTTATGCCTGATAGTGTTACGTTTATAAATCATGGGAGTAGTTGGGTTAGCCATAAGACAAAGTATATGCCTAGTGCTTATGCCAAATATGCAGATGCTTATGCAGATAATTTAGTTAGCTTAACTACTAATGGTTTTAGGCTTGAATCAGGACAAAGTTCTTTTAATGGAAATGGCCAAACCTATTCTTACACAGCAATGAAAGACGGTTAAATTAAATAAAAAGAAATCCACATCATTTATGATGTGGTGCTGATAATCGCTAATGCTGTGATTTAAACGCTTGTGGAAGCAGGTTCAATAAATTGAAGTCCACAGAGCAAAGCGGATAAGAGTAAAGATATAAGGAAGCCCACGCATTTATGCGTGGGAGGATGTCACATGTATGAAAATCTATAAAAACAAAACTATTTCTGCCATATTCAATTATCTTCTTTAGAATTAAAAGCTTAATTCATTTTCTAAAAACCTTTTCACCCTTTCATAACAGCAATAGGAATCAATTTTGCGACTAAATTTCCAATTCCTGCTTCGTGGCTTACTCTTACAACTTCGTCAATATCCTTGTACATCTGAGGAGCTTCTTCGCTTAATCCTTTCCAGCTTCCAGCTTCAACATCAATACCCTTTTCATTTAATTGTTTTTTTACATCTTCTCCCCTCACAGATTTTCTTGCAGAAGTTCTTGAGGCAACTCTTCCTGCACCGTGGGCAGTGCTTCCAAATGAGACTTCCATTGCTTTTTCTGTTCCGATTAAGACATAGCTTGCGGTTCCCATGCTTCCTGGAATTAAAACAGGCTGGTTGGGAAAACTTCTTGTAGCTCCCTTTCTCATAACTAAAATTTCTTTTTCTTTTCCATCAATAATGTGTTTTTCAATTTTAGCAATATTATGGCAGACTTCATAAACAACATCGATTTTAACATTTTTAAAATAATGTTTAAATTGCTCTCTCACCCAGTGAGTTATAATCTGCTTGTTTGCAAATGCAAAATTTGCAGCACAATTCATAGCAGAAAAATATTTTTTTCCTAATTCGCTTTTAATAGGAGCATTTATAAGCTCTCTGTCATAT
The DNA here is from genome assembly GCA_028718805.1 of Candidatus Nanoarchaeia archaeon. Taxonomy (GTDB): domain Archaea; phylum Nanobdellota; class Nanobdellia; order Pacearchaeales; family GW2011-AR1; genus ARS1285. The sequence goes on from JAQUKY010000007.1 coordinate 48,349, forward strand.
TCAGGCCAGCCATATTTATCTTCCATTAATTTAATATAATCACTTGCAACTTGATGTCCAAGCCCGCGACTTCCACAATGAATCATAATTGTAATCTGGTCTTTCTCTAATCCAAGTTTTTTTGCGGTTTCAAGATCAAAAATCTTCTCAACTTTTTGGATTTCAAGAAAATGATTTCCAGCTCCAAGAGTTCCCAGCTGCCCGATTCCTCTTTGCCTTGCTCTTTTTGAAACATCATCTGGATTGCAGGGATTTAAATTTCCATTTTCTTCCAAATGTTTTAAATCTTCTTTATAACCATAACCTTTTTCAACAGCCCATTTTGCCCCTTTTTTTAAAACTTCATCAAGCTCTTTATAAGTTATATTAACATTGCCCCCTCTTCCAACACCAGAAGGAACTGCCCTGAACAAAGAATGAAGAATCTCTTTTTTCTTTTTATCATTTAAATCACCAGCTTTTAAGTTTGTTTTTAATAAGCGAACTGAGCAGTCAATATCATATCCAACTCCTCCAGGAGAGATAATTCCTTTATCTAAATCAAATGCAGCAACCCCCCCTATACTAAATCCGTAGCCTTGGTGAGCGTCCATAAGAGCAATACTATATTTCAAAATTCCAGGCAAAGTTGCAACATTTTTAACTTGCTCTAAAGTTTTATCTTCTTTCATTTTTTCCATAAGCTTCTCACTAGCAAAAATCTTCCCAGGGACTAGCATTTTCCCTTCCTTAGGAATTTCCCATTCATTTTCTGATATTTTTTTTAGTTTCATACATCCACCACAACTTGTATTGTGTATTTATCTTTTTCCTTTTTCACAAACATCTCGCTGTAGGTTATAGCCTTTACATTATTGCTGAATTTATAACTTTCAGCATCATCTCCGATAACTTCTGCGATTAATTTGTTATTTTTAATCTTTATATCTTTTATCTTTGATAATAAAAAATCTTCCGCATCTGATAAATATAAAAATTCCTCAAGGAAATTGTATAACAATCTTTCATTATTCTTTCCGCTAATTTCAAATTTTTTGTTTATTCTGCTTTTAACTTTTATCCCTCTGGTCATTATTTCTTTTAAAGCCAAAGCCGCATTTACAAAAACTTCTTCCAAACTTTTTCCAAATGCCTGAAATTTTATGTCTGCCGTATGTTCTAAAAATTTGAATTTCATAAATAACATAGAAAATAATGATATTTATAATTAACTAAGATTAATAATGAAATAAAATGAGCTAATCTATAATAAAAAAAAGAATAAAGCTATGAAAGAGAAGCTTAATCTGCTCATCTGCAAGTCTTATTGTAATTGCTTCTGTTCTAGAGGCTCTAAACTTTTAGGCCGTATATTAAAAACATTTAAATATGGCCATTCATTAATAACAGTAGAAAAAGATGGTGTCATTAAAAGTTAATATTCATAAAAAAGATTTATGGCTTTTGTCTGCCATAGTTGTATTTCTGGTCGGAGTTGCTTATGTTATTGCTTATGGCTCAAGCCCTGCAAACCCTGCTGTTTTTGGGCACACTGCAAATGAAGTTGAAGGGGTGAATAATGCATGGGTTAAATTTAATGGTAGTGCTTCTGTGAGTGGAAGCAGAATATTAGGAAGTAAGGGTGTTTCATCTGTAACTCATGATGGTGCCGGGATGTATAATATAACCTGGGAAACTCCCTTTGCAAGTTCTAACTATTTAGTTATTGTAGACCCCGGATATATAGATGAAGGATCAACGCAATCAGTTACTCCGAATAATGTTGTTGTATGGGTGCATAATAACGGGGGAGCAAGTGGAGGAACCTGGGCAGATACTGATATTGTTTATGTCATGGCGTCAGAATAATAAATTATTATAATCTAATTAATTTAGATCAAAATTTCCTTTTTATTAAATAAAAAGAAATCCACATCATTTATGATGTGGTGCTGATAATCGCTAATGCTGTGATTTAAACGCTTGTGGAAGCAGGTTCAATAAATTGAAGTCCACAGAGCAAAGCGGATAAGAGTAAAGATATAAGGAAGCCCACGCATTTATGCGTGGGAGGATGTCACATGTATGAAAATCAATATTTTCATTTCATCCAGACAAAAAATCTTAGTTTTTTTGGATTATAATATGTAAGATTAGAGGTTACTAAAACTTCTGTTGCATAAATATTTTTTTCATATAAAGATGAGTCAGAAGCATATGCAGGGTTATCACATATATCATTTATATTACAGATATTGGTTGTAAAGTTCCAGCTATTGGGTATTATCTTAGAAATAGCCTCATTAACTCTTGTATTGCTGTTAATGATTATATCATTTCTTAGGCTGTCATTCTTGCTTATAATATCTAAAATTTGTCTTTGCTCCTTGTAAATCGAATCAGAGATATCTGTTTCAGGAGCTTTTCTGGAAATGATAACTAACATAGAACCTACTATGAGTAATATGGCTAGAAACACTTCTAAGATTCTTATCCAAGCTTTCCTGTCTATTTTACTTATTCTTTTCTCCATCTTTTTATTTTTTGTCTATAATTTCACTCTTTTTCCGCTTTGCAGATGAGTAGCAAATCTTATTTCTCTCATGCATAACTTACTTCGTCTTTGTTTATTACCCACATTCACTTTTTATTATAAATTAAATAGTGTTATATCTTTTGTATTTACCACACTCTTATATTTAATATTAATTCCTGGATCTGCCCGTTATTGTTGATAACTCTTACTGGAATATCCCTTGATTCAACATCAATCCCCTGAGGGATGTTTCTGTCAACACTTAGCTCAGCAGTTTCATTTTCAAGCAAATCTCTTGTCTTAAACAAAAAATCATTTGTTATTCCTAAATTTTCTTTCAAATTATCATAACTATCATCACTCATTTCATAACTCGTTTTTAATTTTTTAAGATTATCTTCTAAAATCATTTCTTCTTTGGAATAGACTCCCAATGTATAATTTGTTTGATTACAATTAATATTTTTTATAGTGGCATTATTATTAAAAATATCATTAAAATAAATAGTATATTTTATATTGCTCTCTTGAACTTCTTGATAATCCCCATCATAATCTGCTTCATTAAAATAATAACAAGTTCCGTTTACATTTAAAATTATAGAGAGTTTTCCAACACTATCACTTATGTTATTGATTATTCCCTTCTGAGCATTATCCATAATGTAATTCGGTTCTTCTGTCTTGGCAAAAGGGTTCAGAAAAATAAATGTAAATATCAGAAATCCAATAAAAATCACAAATGAAATCATAACTTCCACATGCCCCTGTGCGCGTTTTTCTTTTTTTCTCATTTTTATTCTCCCCGTTAATTTTTATATCTTTTTTTGCTTTTGATTATTGTCAAAGCAATAGCAGCAATTATGATAATAACAATAATATAAATCCAGTATTTCTTCAATAAACTTTCAGTCTTTCCAGTTGTATATTCTGTCATGTTTTCAGTATTGTTAATTAATGCATTCTGTCCTTCTTCTGTTTCAATCTTTTCATAAACGCTTTTTAACGTTAAATTAGCCAGGTTGCTTGTTATGCTGTTTAATTTAACATAAAGGTCATAATAAGAATCATTAGTTAATTCAACTTTCCACTCTTCTCCAGCACTCATTAGTTTTTCCTGCTTTTCACTTGAAATGCTTATCAGTGCAGTTTTGCTTGTGTAATTGATATCTTTGACTTTCAGTTCATGACTTTTGTTATTAATATTAAAATTAAATTTCCAGTTTTCTCCTAGTGATTTTGTATATCCATTAGATAAGCTCTCTTTATTAATAGTATAAACTGGCAGTCCTCCTCCGCCAGAAAGACTTGTTGCAGGCGTAGGGATATCAATTGAAAAACTGACATTCATTGTATCATTTCTGTTTCCTGCTGTATCATTGCAGTAAAACTTAGCAGTATAGCTTCCATCTCCCAAAGATTTAGTATAATTAAAATTTCTATTATCTGTTGTGTTCATTGTATAATTCGTAATCCCTGAATCAGTTGAATATAAGCAAGTTCCATTGTCATCTAAAGTCACATTAAATAATGTTTGGGAAGTTGTGTATGTTGTTGCAGTTGGAGAGTTGATTGTTACTGATGGTGCAATTGTATCAATCAACAGCTGGTTGCTTCCAGATGCGGTTTCTATACCAGATATATTTAATGTCAAAAGATTTGTTGTTGTGTTATAGTTATATTCTGATGAAGAATAAGTTTTGTTATATGCTCCTGTATGTGAAGTGAATCTAGGTGAAGAAGGAATTACCGAGGTGTTTATAATTACTGTTAGATTATTTATAGTATCTGTCAAGTTGCTAGAAATATTTCTTATATTCCCATCAGAATAACTAAACCAGACAGGGGATTTCTCCCTCGAAGTTCCTTCTGTCATATTAAAGTTGTCTAAAACATAGGAATAATTGCTTGGTGTTAAGGTGATGTTTATGTCTCCATCATTTGAGTTTATATTTGAACTTCCTGCTATTGAATTATTTGAATAATAAATTAATGCATTCGTTAAATTATAAATCTGCAACATATAACTATCTGTCGAGTTTGTATTATTAAGCAGAATATATGTTTCTGTTGTTGGATTATATTTATTAAAGAAAAGATTTACCCAAGAATAAAGATACTTGCTTGAAGGTGTGAATACTCCTGTTAAGAGATTTATTGTGTAATCTGCTGTTTCTGCCAGAGTTATATTTATACCATCATTTACCCAGGCAGGACTAGCTGTCGTGCTTCCTAAACTTCCATTATGCAAACCCCCCCCTGAAGAATCATAAGCTATTGTTCCATTATTCTCATTGAATTTATATCTCAAAATTAAATTAGTTGCATTTAAATAAGTCATAATGGAATTGTATGTTTGATTAGTATATCCAGTATAAGAAGGAGCATTATTTGCTGGATTAACAACCCCCCCATGCCACATGTGAATATAATCATCATTTCCTGTTAAGTTATATAAAAATGTTGGTCTATACAAGCCAACATCCCAGCCAGAATTAGGAGCTTCCATTACAAAATTAGAATAAGCAGTAAAATACAGAGGATTTGAAGTTGATGCATTAGCAAAACGAATCCCGCCGTTTCCATTATACATCATCCAATATTCATTTTTGCTTGGAACTTCTATAACATCTAAATGCCACAAACCAAAAGGATGTACTGAGAATGTTACATTATTTATTAAGGTCCAGTTTAATCCGTCTGTGGAATTATAATACATAACTAATTGCGATGCATTCCTGTTTTGGCACCACATGCGCCAGATATTATCACTACCATCTATAATTGAACAGGACCTGCTTGAATCTCCTTGAGAAAGATTCCATGATGCTGTCAGTATTTCATAATTCCAGGTAATTCCATCTGAAGAATTTTGCGAAAGAAGTGTTATGATAGAACCATTAGTCTCAAAATAATATGCCCTTAACATATCATTTGTAGAATCATAAACAATATCGATATCTGCATGATAATTTCCAGCAGAAGTTGAATTTATTGGGTTTGTTAACCCAGCCGGAACCTGCCATCGGGTAGTCGGGCTTAAGCAGGAATCATTGCATACAAATATTGATGGATTTTCAACTTTAGAACTTCCATCTGCAAGCGGCGTATTTCCCATCCAGTATTTCCATCCATTCCATGTATTTGCAAAATACAATATAGATGGATGTATTGTTTGATTGCTCCCATCATAAGTTGGGATAAAAGTATGATCTGTCTGATTTGGGAAAGTGTAACTTTTAGAAATAAATCCTCCAATTTCTGCAGAAGAATTAGTATATAATTGAGATATTTGCGCAGAAGTTAAAACACTATTCCAAAAGCGAAAATCTCTTACGGAACCGTTAAAATATACCCCCAACAAAGGATTACCGCCAATAGTGGAATTATAGTTATATGAAGCGGGGAATTTTGGGGGGCAGGAAGTAGTCACATTCAAGTTTCCATCAAAAAAAATGCTTATATTAGTCAAATCCCAGGTTACAACTGCATTATGCCATTTAGTTGTCTCAGTCAAAACTTCATCTGCAGAAATTGCACAGTCTCCGTAGGAGCTGGCAAAATAAAATTGCAAGTCATTTTCATCTGCAAATGCTGTCCTTAAAACATAAGCATAAGAACTGGCTGCTGAACTCCTGTAAAAAATTGGCTTGGATTTCTCGATTTTATTCAGTTTAAACCACACTGAGAAAGTTGCAGCATGATAACTTAAATCAAGGTCATAACGAGCATCACTTTTAGTATTAACAAAATCATTAGTGCCATCAAAACTAAGCCAAGTTGTATTTTTAACAATAGCAGAAAAATTGCCTATATAATTCTGGCCTAGATTATTTGTAGAATTTGTTACGAAACTGCTCGAAAAATTAGATATATTGACATTGGAGGTTACATATTTTAATGCATTATTATCATCAGAATAAATTGTCACAGTACTAGTAACAATAACTGATAAGAATGAAACTGCAACAAAAAACATTCCCAATAAAATCAATATTTTTTTCATTTTGGTTTTCCCTATTTTTTGATTTATTTTATTCCTAGTAATTTATTAAACTATTTAAGTTTTATTAATCATATTTTGCTTAACTCTTAGTGATATTTGTCTTTGTATATTATCCATCTTTATTTATTTTTCATCCTATAAGAACCTTGGCACCCGTACTGATTAATACTGCCAATGCAACTAATATAAACGAATGTTTTAATCCTGCCATCATTTTCCCTTCAGCTAATTTTCCTATTACTAATCCTGCAAAAAACCCCTGGGCTATTAAAAGCCATAAGAAAGGTTGTGCTAGTTGCTGTGCTGTTGCAATATCCCCCCTTGTCCCTAGATTGAATCCTGGAATTCCTTCTGCACCTGAACCCATTCCGCTCCCCAAACCCGAAGCAATAGGCAATATCTTAAACTGCATAACCAGCATTATTATAATAAATATAAAGAAAATAATATATCCCTGCACCATTAAAGTATACATAGCAGCCCTTCTTTCTTTTTTCAATTTTTCAACTTGAGACACAGATTTCGCAACAGCTTCAAGGATATCATCTATTTTCCCTCCTGCTTTTTCAGCTTCGCTTATAATTGTAACAGCTCTGGTGACTGTTAGGCTGTTAACATCTCGTGAAAATGTTTCTAATGCGCTTTTAACTGGTATTCCAAGAGCAATCTGATTTGCCAACTTATTGATGTGGGGATTTAACTTGCCATAATCTTTTTTCCTGACATTTAATATGCTTTTGCTTATAGGAGTTCCTGCTTTAACATTTTCAACAAGGTTTCTTGCAAACTCCAAAAACATCTCTTCCCTTTCTCTTTCCGCGCTTGTTGTCAAAATTATAGAGACAAAAAACGGAAACATAGCAATAACTATTGCTAATCCAAGGACAAAATAAAATATATCTGTCTCTTTTAGAAAGATAATTGATAAAACTATCGTAGTAATTGCCACGATTAACCCAACTATCTGCCCCTTGTTTGGCTTGTATCTTCTCCAGTCTATGTTTTGCAAAAAGTCCATTTCCATTTTTTGTTTTGTTTATTTTTATTCTATCTATAATCTCAAACTTTTATTCGCTTTGTTATGATTGCTCAAGCGTTTTAGTTTGAGTTTTACGGATTATGTTTTTTATTAATTTGTTAAACGATTTAAGCTTTGCAGATTATTTCATTAAGCCTTTTTTTATAGCTTTATGTTGTTCTGTCTTAGCTTATCGTCTTCTGATATTATTGATTTAGTTTTATTTTTAGTATTTGTTTATTACCGATTTTTATATTTATTTTGATTATCATTTTAAAATATTGGTTGTTTTAATCTTAGGAATAATAAAAATCCTACATTTAAGATTACTAAGCACAATATAATTAATACCGCCATTATTTCGGTTGTTAATCCCAAGAAAAACATTCCAGTGCTTCCCATTATTATAAACAACATTAATAAAATCATTGGGGCCGCAATAGAAATGCTTATATAAATATCCATCAGGGTTTCAGCTGTTTTGGTGTATCTTTCCCTTTCTAGTCTATAATCAAATAATAATCCTTCTGCATGTTTATCTAAAAATTCATGCAAATCCCCACCAGAAGTTATTGTTGTAGCTAGGCCGTCAAGCAATTCTCTTAATTTTGATGAAGGGCTTGAACCAGCAACTCTCTTCAATGCAGTTACAAGGTCATAACCCTGAAAGTTTATAAGATTAAGAAGTTTTCTGAACTCCAACCTTGTGTTTTTATATTCTTCACTTTTTATAATAATCTCAAATATTGTTGTAGGTTCAATTCCAGAAGTTGCTATTGCAGACATATGAATTGCAACAAAAGGCAGTTCCTGATCTATTTTTGCGCTTATGTTTCTGCCCTCGCTCTTAGGGTAGAAATACATAAACATGCCGGTTCCTATTGGAATTGCTAAAACAACCCAGAATATATTAAAAAATCTTAATAATAAAGGTTCATCAATAGGAGTTATGCCGCCAAGGCTTATTTTATAAAATAATAAAAATACCATCAAAAGTATGCTAAATATTGCAGCCAGCATCATTGTAAACAGGATCATCGAAGCATAGGTTCCAACAACAAAAGGAGAGTTCATCCTTCTCAAATCTTTATTTAATGGTTCTAAATAACCTTTCATTAGCAGCTTGTTTGAAGTGTTTCTGAAAAATTTGTTGGATGTTTTAGCATAAAAACTAGGCTTTCCAAAGGAAGCAATTGGCCTTTCAACAGAGAATTTGTTTTTAAGCTGATTAATAGTCAGGTTGCTTTTGCTTAGATTTTCGAGGAATTCTCTCCTGTCTTTTTCACTAATTGTTATTTCGACCTTTTCTTTATTAATACTTGGTCGATATTTAATTTGTACAAGCTCTTTTTTAGCTTCGGTTTTATGAACTTCAGGAATCCCCTCAGATACTGTTAACTTTTTATAGAACATCACATCTCCTATCAGTTCCGGGATTGATTTGTTTAATATTTTTAACTGAACCATAAGTGAATCAATCGCATCATTTAGAAGCTTTTTCTCTCTGAGGTTTATAACAATCTTGCTTGTAGCTTCAAGATTTTTGATTAAATTTAACTGATTTGTGAATACATACATTTCTCTGATTATTTCCTTCATTCTAAGCATGTTTTGTCTTAATGCATCTGTGCTCATTTTTAATTCACCTCCGTGATCTCCGAGATTCTCTGATAAAAGTCAAAAATAACTTTTTTAGCCTTTTCAAAATTCTCACTGTCATTATCCTGGTAAGCTCTTTCTAGTCTGTTTATTGCTACTTCCATGCTGTCTATCAACTGGGCTAATAGTTGTAAATGTTCTAAATCCGCCATTTTTTTGTTTGTATAAATTGAACTTTATTCAGTAATCTATCAAACGATTTAATATGAGGCAATCATCTTCTTGCTTAATTGCTCCTTATTGATTCGTATTTGAAGTTACCAATACAGTTAAATTTTTATTTTGTTATTTTTAACCTCCTCTTCTATTTTCTCTAAAACAGCAATATTAACAAATTGCCTGGCATTTGAATATTTAATTTTCATAGAACCATCTTTGATTAATTTCTTTATTTTCTTCAGTAATTCCTCATCTATCTTTACTACATCTGTCATTTTTTGTCAGTAATTTCACTCTTTTTCAGCTTTGCAGATGAGTTCGTTAAGCTTAATCTTCCCATCCATAACTTATTTCGTTTTTATTTATTACTAATCCTTTAAACTGTTTATATCTAGTTACTAAAAATAACTTTAAATAACTATCAATAACTTATAGTAACCTATATTTAAAAATCTTGCTGTTCTGTCAATAAGCCTGTTCATATGCAGGATTTTCATACTCCGGAGGGGCACTTTCTGTTTCAAATGGTATTCCAAATGCCTTTAATACTGCAACCGGATCTTTATGATATTCATTGAATATCTTCTGATTCTGATTGAAATCAAAAATTCTCCTTTTTTGCATTTCGTATAGCAGCTTTGTCCTGAACTCAAATTCTTTGCCTAATTCTTCCAAGGTTAAACCATATCTTTCTGCAATTTTCTCAAAAACCTTACTGTCTTTTTTAAAATAAAAAACATCTTCTCTGGCATTCCATACAAAAGGAGTGTTTGTTAAAGCAATTCCTTTAGGGTCAACATTTATAATTTCAACAATCTCTCTTAATCTTCTTGTTTGCTGTTTGTTTACAATAGCATGGGTCATGACTGCAACACAATCTAATGTATTCAAAAGAGTAGGAGATAGTTCTATTGGAGGCGTTTCCAGTCTTTTAACTAATGTATCCACAGAATCTGCATGCATTGTGCTTATAGATGAATGTCCCGAAGCCATTCCCTGGAACAGTACAAATGCTTCTTTTCCTCTGACTTCTCCTACAATTACATAATCTGGATTTTGCCTAAAAGAGTTTTTTAGTAAGCTAAACAAGTCAACTTCCCCGAAATTGCCTAATCCTAATGAGGTTCTTGAAACACTTGGCAGCCAGTTTTCTCTTGGAAGATTAATTTCCCTGGTATTATGGACAAAGATATTATCAACAATAAATTTCTCATGATCTGGTATGCTTAAGTCAAAAACCTCTGTTTCTTTAGGTTCTATTTTATTTATTTTTTTAACTCTATCCCAAAATATATCTGAATGTGACAAATCATTAAACAATGAGCCAGGTATTGCTATTTTCTGCAGGTAATCTCTTCCAATATTTTGCATTCCCTGCAAATAAGGCCAGGATAATATCTTATTTGTATTAACATCTTTTAGCTGGTTTATGCTTAAAGGAACTATATCTGAATGGGTGTGCCAAGATTTTTTTCTTAACATTTCTATTACTTTTTCATTCTTTCTTTCCTGCAGAAATCCAATATCCGTGAATTTACTAATATTAGCAGAATCGGAAATTGACATGTTAATACATTTATCTTTCCTGTCAAAATCATTGATTCTTGATATTATCCCAAATCTTAGAAGTAATGTCTGCAAGGTTTCAAGAATGTTTATACTTTGAGATGCGCAGGAAACTTCTGATTTTTTTGCACAGCCATCAGCACTAAAATACCCTCTTATAAAATGTTTTACCTGCTCATTTGAAAGCCCAAATATAAAATCAGGAATTTTTTTTGAATTTGAGCATCCATCAAATCTAAGGACATTTTTCATAAATTTATAGAAAATAGTGCTGTGTATTCTTAATGAAACTCCTCCGTCATTCATCTCGGAATATCCTGCTTTAAGATATTCAGCCACATTTTTTAAAACATTTCTGCATTCTTCATCAATATTAGATAATATAACTGAATTTCCATTGTAGTTATCATAACTTCCATCTCCAAGCCATAGCCCGCAAAATTCTAGGAAATTATTACTTACATTAAAAATCACAGGTATTGAAGAGGTATTTTTGCTTTTTATTCTTAGCTCTTTCAACTCATCATATGAAAAATTCTCCCTAATTTTTTTGAAATCCTCAATTTTTATAATATCATGTTCTTTCCACCATCTATATTTTTCTTTTTCAACTTTAAAGTCCTTTAATTTATATTTTTCAAAGATTTTTTTTATAGGTTTTCCAGCCAAGAAATCACCTTCAAAATATTCTAAATAACTCATTAAATTTATTTCTTTTATATTCTGCCCTTCAATTGGAAGTGCTCTTGGAACTGCTATAAACGATTCTCCTTCCTTGAGTTCAGTTGGTTTTATCTCTATTAATCCATTTTCACCTAAGGAAAACAGGGAATGGTCTTGAGTTACTTTAACTTTTCTCCCTGTGCGAGTTAAAATTTCATAAATATCTTTTTTAACAGTGTGTTTTATATGGGAATAGGGTTTGACAAATATTATTTTCCCATTTTCATTTAAGGTCATTACTTCAGCATCTATTTTATTGTCTACAAATTCTTTTATTGTAATATTCCTTATTTTTTCATTTTCTTTAATAATTATTTTTGAATCTCCTGTAACACTGTCTTCAATTGAAACAACTCTTGATTCTGGAGGGATAAAAAAAGCAATAGCATTCAACAAAGTTGTTTTTCCAGAGGCTGTTCCTCCTGAAATCAAAATGTTTGATTTATGTTCAAGCAAAATCCAAAAATAAGCAAGCATCTCGGGAGAAATTGTTTTCATGCTTAACAATTGAATTGGCGTCCATGGAACTTTTGTAAACTTTCTTATTGTAAATGTAGGTCCTCTCGAGGTTACGTCTACTGTGTAAGTTGCGTTTACTCTTGAGCCATCAGGCAAACTTCCATCCAGAATAGGGGATGCATAGGAAATATACTTCCCGCATCTTTGTGCTATTTTTTCAACAAAACTTGATATTTTATCCATAGAATCAAATTTAATATTGGTTTTCATGTTTCTGTATAATCTATGGACAATGAAGATAGGGGTATTGATTCCGTTGCATTCTATATCTTCTATAAAAAAGTCTCTCATTAAAGGCTCAATTTCATTTAACCCTACAAAATTTCTAAACAAATAATAAAATATTTTTTTATAAGATTCCTCACCAACAGTTAGAGCAAGCTCTTCAATCAACAATCTTGAAGTTTTGTCTATATAGTCTATCATGGCCTCTTTTGTTTTTTCAACAAGAATATTAACATTAATCATTTCTTCCAGGCTTCTTTCTAACACAACAAGCAAGGATTTCTCATTGTCGCTCAAAACCGGTTCCTCAATATTATAGAGAAGTTCTCCTACTCTTTGATCCCAATAAATATGGACGCTAACATAGGGAGAAATAAGGACATACCTGACATTAATTTTTGTTTTGTCCTCCATTTTAGGCAGGGCAGGTATTGTGGGGTTTAAATTTATTTCTATGCGTTGCATTTTTCCTCTTTTTTGTTTTATCAGTAATCTATAAAACGAGGCAGTATGTACCTGAGTAGATTAAGATGTTATTCATAAGCTTACTGCCGATTGCTCCTTATTTCCTCGTTTTTTGCATTACTGGTTTAGTTTTTATTTATATCTTAATATCCTTTTATATTTAAATTATGCTAAATTCAATATTTGTATTTTGTCCTGGGCTAGAAGTTTCTTTATTCTGCATTACTATTTTATAAGGGGTTGTTCCTGCCTGCAAGGTTTTTATCCCTCCGTCCCCGTTTTTATTAGTTATGTCCAGGTTTGGATAATTCATTGTTAAGATTATTCTAAATCTTGCAGGCATTTTTTCAGTTCTGAGAACAATATTCCCCTGAGTAATATTTTCCCCAATTTCAGACAATTCTAGTTTAGTATCCTCTAAGGTGTATTTTATTAAATTGTTGTCAGCATCAATATCCAATCTCCCTTTAGATATACCTAATTCAACAACTCTTGAATTGCCAGGCGCTTGTTCAACTTCTGAAATCTTTTTATCCAGGATATTAAGAGCAGTTACAGTTTGTTCTATTAATGCCTTGTCCTTGGATTTTTCAATTTGAGGCAAAGCCATTGATAAAATTATTGCGATTACTGTTAATCCAATTAAAGTATAGACAACAGTTTCCACCCAGATTTGGCCTTTTTTTCTAAACATTTGGACATCTTTGGAAAGCAGAGCAATCTTCAATAACAGTTGCTGTATCAGAAGCATCACATGCCTTACCGCCTTTTAAAATAGGATATACTCTTATTATATTAGGTTTAGTAGCAGTAATCACATAAGTTCTTTCTGTATTATCACTTAGAGGAAGCTCAATAGTTGTGCTTCCGTTACACATAGAAACTCCGGTTATATTATTTCCGTTTTTTATCTTGTAACTATCAGTAGATGCTCCTCCCAGCTCAATGGAAACTCCTTCGATTAAATCTCTTATTTCTAAAACATGAACCTGAACCTGCATTGCAGTGCCATTCCAGCAGGTATAACCAGAACTTATCTCTATTTTTCCTGTAACATCCAGGCAATCTCCTGAATTAAGTTTGTTCTTAACAAAGGGGATTACAAAAGCGATTATTAGCATTGCTGCAATTATTACGATTAAGATTAATAATACTGATGATATAATCTCAGACTGTGCATTTGATTTTGAAAGTTTCGAATTTGTTTTCATTTTAAGCTTCCCACAAAACAAAAGCAGCCTGTTCAGGACAGGTAAATTCTTTTATTCCCCCTTCTTTATTTTTTCCAAGAAGAATAGGTATTATTTTAACTTCAGTAGTAGTTGTAGGATCTATTGCTTCAACACTTAATTTTGTAGAGAGCCCGATATCTACTTGCCCATTTTTAGTTTGGTCAGCACGAACAATTCTGGAATTCCCGCCCTCACTTATCTTCACATCAACTGCATATATTGGGACATTTCCAATGTTAGTAAATCCATAAGTATAATCTTCATTAACAAAAGTTTTAATACTTACCTCACTGCAGACATTTTCAATAGGCTTGTCAAATTTCAAAAGCTTTTCTTTAATAAATCCCTGGCTCCATAACAAGATTATAATTGCGATTATAATCACAATCATAATTAAAAGAACTGTTGCAATAACAGGACTAACTCCCTTTTTACCTCTTTTCATATTATTATCTTGTTTTTTTAATTTAAATATTTATTGTTTTAAACTGTGCATAAAGAAGTATTGAAAGTGCATTCTAGAGGGTCTTCCTGCGGATAGCATGATAATGTCCCTCCTGTGAATCCTCCAGGGATTGTTGTACAATTATTCCCATTTAAGTCACTTCCGTCACATAATTCAGTTCCATTTATTATATTATCCCCGCAATATGAAAGTATCCCGCATCCGCTAACATCCTGCTTGATCAAGGCCTGTTCGCAGACAATTATTTTTCCTTTTTCATTTATTATATATGGTTGTATCTGGATAATTTCAATAAATCCTTCTTTTGTAAAACTAATCTCTCTTGGTTCATCACTTGGTTTAAATGTAGTATTAAAATCATAATAGCCTGGTGTAGTGGGAATTGCTCCATCCGGATATATTGCAGAAAGTTTTGTTGTAGGAATTCTGTTAATATCATCGCTTGCAAGAATTATGAATCCATTAACATTAAAATTACCATTATTTTTGAGTTTAATTGTAATTATATTTGAATTGCAGGTAACATCATCTATCCTTAAAGAAGTTCCATCTCTGCAGTCAATTTTAGGATTTACATTAGCTAAATCCTTTAACCATATAAAAACCCCAATTGAAATCCCAATTGCAATTGCAATTAAGATTACATAAGAAATCATCTCACTTACTCCTTTCTTATTCATTCCTATTCTTTTTAATTTCATCTCTTTTTTGTTTATCTTTTGGTAATCTGTTAAGCGATTTTAATATGTTCTTGAGTAGCATAAGCTTCTCATACATAGCTTATTTCATTTTTGTTTGTTATTAATGTTCACTTTTTTTATTAATTATATAAATTTATGTTAACTTTTTTAATTTCTCTCAATATAAACTTCTCCTTCTTTTTCCTGGGTTATAAGGAAATAAAACATTTCATTATTTCTGATTTCAAATTCAAAATTTCTGTTTAAGATTGTGACATTAATTGTTTCTCCAAAACCGGTCAATCTTGTTCTATTGGCATAGATAGTTATTTCATTCCATGAAGGTGAAGCCCCCCCCAAAGTAGCATAAACATCTCCGGTATGTTCAGGTTTATATTGGACAGAATATAATTCATCTGCATCACCATAAATAAAGACTATGCTTGTATTATCTGTTTTTTTTAAAAAATAGGGTGCAAATTCAGAATCAGTAAAATTATTCAAAACTCTTGTTAAATTATCCTTTGAATAAACCCCATAATCAACAATTCTAACAGTTTCTTCTCTTAATTCGCTTCCAATATCCTGTATTTTTCTTGGTTCTGATTTTACAGAAGCATAAGTTTTAACACTGGCAATTCCAGATACCGCCAGGATAATTATTATTGCTGCAACTAAGTAGTACTGCCCCTTTTTATTTCTCATTTTATAAATAAATCAAGTAATTTAACATATATAAATATTTAGAAATAAAGTGCAGACCCGGGAGTTTGCTTCATATCTATCAAAAAGCTACCTCAGTACATTCTCGGAATTGCTACCCCTCAAGCATCTTAAACTAATGTTTAGGGCTGCTCCGATCAAGGCCTGACCCATTTCGCAATAGCAAGATCAAGAAGGACAAAACTTCAACGTTTGTATAGAGACTTAATGACAAATATGTCACTTACCCCCTTGCAGCTTGCTTAAAGCTCACTAGCAAATGGCAGAGAGCTACACTGCCAGCCTAGTCTGCAGAAATCATAAGAATTAACTGTTTTTAAGGTTTGTGATTTAAACTGTTAATTATTTTATCAATGTGTAATCCTTCGCCTTGTGAATTACAAGCCCTCAATAATGCTTCAATACTCTCTGCCTGGTCATCTTGTATTTCCATTGTCTTAGTCCCGCCAAATAATCCTGCTAATAAAGGTTCTTCAACTATTCCTGTTACATATCCTTGTGGATTTGTCTGTACATATTTTGTCATTTTAATTTATCAGAACTCAATTTCCCTGGGTAATAAATCTAAAAAATACCCCTATTTAAAACTTACTTTCCAGCCTATTTCATCTCATTATCAAAAAAACAATAAGAATTAAGATTAAAATTATAATTATAATCAAAAAACCAAGCAGGAACTTGTTTGTATAACCTGGACTTTTTGAATCCCCCAGGACATCTGATTTTTCAGAAGTACTATTAAGGCTTATAGCCCAGCCCTGATTCTGGCTGTTTAATTCTGAGTCTAATCCTAATAAAATTGACTGATGAGTTGAAGAAGAATCATCAAACTCCTTGCATCTGTCATGAGTGTAATAATATTCACTGCATTCCTCATCATAACAGCATCTGTGCTTATTTTCCTTATCATCCTCTTCTTCACTAGCGCATACTCCATCTTCACAACCATTGTCACATTCTTTAACAAGCTCTTTTACATTGCTTGAAGAACATGCTCCATTTGCACATCCTGGGATTATATGGTCTTTGTAAACATCCCCGTTATAACAATAATTATCAGAATAACTTTCATTTCCGCAGTCCTGGAACAATTTCTGGATTACATTAATCACACATGTTTCATTTCCTCCGCAGGACCAGTCATTTAAATTCCAGTAAACATCACTATTATAGCAGTATTTGTCAGAATATGAATCATTAGGACATTGTTCATCTGAACAGCAGGGTATAATCTCAATCTTGCATTCAGAGGAGCATCCATCTCCATTAACATTATTTCCGTCATCACACTCTTCACCTGCTTGGTTTACAAAGCTATCACCGCAGTGATGTTCAGGTTCAGGCGCGCAATTTCCGTCTTCACATCCATAAGTACAGTTTTCAACAAATTCATTCTTATAATCAGGAGTGGTAAAGCATGATGCACCAGAACATCCTCTTAAAACATCTGTCTTGTTTTTCCATACTTCTTTTCCTATGCAGTAATTATCCCAGGCCCCATATGAATTGCTTCCGCAATTCTCAAATAATTGAGGGGTTATGTTAAGAAGGCAATTTCCATCCTCGCAAAAATGATTTATGAAATCATGGTAAATATTATTGCTAATACAGTATTTATCGCTATAAGTATCAATAGGGCACTGTGTGTCTGAGCAACATCCTTCACTTTCAATTATGCAAAATTCATTGCATCCATCTCCATTTACTAAATTTTCATCATCGCATTCCTCTCCTGCATCTAGATTTCCATCACCACACTCAGGCTCTGGTTCATCAACACATTCTCCATTAAAACAGCCATATTCACACTCTTTTTTTAAGACGGAATTTATGTCCATATGGCAATAGCTGTCAAGTTCTCCTGGATTCTTGCATTCAAATGTTTTATACATCTGGTAAACATCATTATTATAGCAGTAAGGGCTTAAAATCAGACCAGAATCTCCGCAGTCAGAATTTGAAGAGCATATTGGCTCAAAACAGTTAAATCCAAAGCTGCTGCAGTTAAATTCAAAATTACAGAAATCACATTCAAAATCATCAAAATTAAACCCAAAATCATCAAAATTAAAACCGCATCCAGTATCGCATGCGCTGACAAGACTTATTAACATGACAGTTAATAATCCAAATATTCCAAAAAGCAATATATTTTTTGTATTCATGTGGTTGATTGTACCTCGCTAATCACCCCAGAGTACTAAAAAAGAATAGATTATTTGTTTATAAACAAACTTATTCTTTTGAATATACTTTATTTTATCACTGATATGTGAAACACTAATATCCCCAAAATAAGATTATTTAACTTCATTAAAGAAGTAGTTTGGGTCTGTCATAGTTATGCTATATCCACAACTACATTCAACTACATATTGCGGCGGAAGTGATTCAAGAGTGTTTGTAACTTTAAGACCGCTGTGTCTCTTGTCAAATAAACATGCTTCAGGGATTTCTCCATCTGCTTGAAGCCTTGTTATTATACCATCCACTTCGGCTTCTAATTGAAAAACTGGTTTTTTTTCACTTTCACTGCCTTCTGGCATAGTATTTTTAAAAACTTTTCCTGTTAGTTTCATTTTAATTTCCTCCTTTCATCTTTATTAATAAAAGGATAATTTCTTCTTTTATCTAATGCAAATTTTAACCCCTGATAATCTTCACACTTTTAATTAGCTTAGCTTTATCGCCTATGGTTTTGATTAACCTCTCAATTTCATCAGGCCTGAACTCTATTAACCCAGAAGTTGAGTTATTCCTAAATGCTATTTCAAATTTTTCATTTTTAGGATTCACCATATCCTCATTAATCATAATCTCTTCAATATGGACCTGATTTTTTACTTTTCTTGGCCCATTTCCTGTTTTGTATTTTGTTTTTATTATCATTTTTTATTGTTAAAACCTCCTTTTAAGATAAATAAAATTGCAGTAAGAGCAAGAAGTATGGTAAGTATAGGTATAATAACACGGGCTTTATTTGCGGTATTGCCGGTTTTTGCTTCTGTATTGCCTGTTTGCAATGAAATTTTTTCTATTTCAGAAATATTTTCTTCAATCTGCTTGCATTCAACAGTTAGAGTTTTTGTGACAGAATCATCTCTCCCTCCAAAATAAGCTGTTATCTCAATTTCATAATTTCCTTCTTCTGCATTTTCTGGAATGTTAATGCTGAGAGTTTTAGTTTCAGTATCATCTTCATCATATTTTTCTAGTTCAAATTTCTCAGTTTTCTCGCTTATATTTAAATCAGGATTTTCAACAAGCAAATAAACATCTTCGTCTTTGCTTCCTATGTTTTTAACCTTTATTTTTGCATTAAAATAGCCGCCGCATGTGGCTTTAGAATCAATATCTGCCTTTTGGATAATAACATCATACTTTTCTCTTTCAATATTAATAGGAATGTAATCTTGATTGCAGTTATTTTCATCCTCATCTATTACTTTTACAAAAAGAGCATATTCATCTTTCTCATCTAAATCATCAGGAATTGTAATTTCAAAATCTAAATTTTCATTCTCTCCTTCATCAGCAGAAATCGAATCTTCATAATTTTCAATTTCTTCGTCATTTGTAATATCATATAAATAGACATTTACATCAAAATCTAAATCCTCATTCAGATCATTTTCTACTCTTATTTCTCCGGTAATTATGTCTCCAATGATAAACTCATCATTTTCATCAGGATTTTCAATCTCGAATTTTAATTTATTGCTCAAATTCTCGCATCTGTCGACACTTGAAAATTTAGGCTGTCCTGCAATTGAACAGCATGTAATTAAATTGGAGTCAGAAGTTCCAAGCAAATCTCCCAAGCAAATTTGATTTTCCCTGGTTATATATCCATCAACTTCCTGGCACGTAAAGTCAGAAATATCACCGACAAATACATTCCAGATATGTTCATCTTCAAATTCATTATCAGTGAGTATTGCTTTAATCTCATAATTTCCTTTTGTATTATTAAAAATATAATCCTTCCCGCTTCCTGACTCATTTCCATCAACAAACCAGGTAATGTCTAATTCATCACCATCCACATCAAAAACATTTATTGAAAATTCATAATCTGTGTTTTCCATCAATTTTGGAGTTCTAAGAGGACTGTAACTTCTTATTTTCGGAGCATCATTAACAGGGGTAATATTCACATTTAACAAATATTCATCATATCCATTTGCGTCACTAGCAATTAGATTGCAGTTTGCCTCTCCGTTATAGTTTAATTCAGAAGAATAAGTTAATTCATTTCCGTTTATATTGCAATTTAAATTATTTTTGTCACCAACGGTGAATTCAATGCTGTCATTTTCAAAATCACTTGCATTTAATATGCAGGTATACTCAGTATCTTCATCAATATCCAATTGACAATCTATCAAGGCAAATTCAGGAGACTCATTCATATCATTAACTGTTATATTAACTTCATTTGAATTTCTTGTTTCTGTCCCATCAGATGCTGAAAAACTGACAATCTCACTTCCCCACCAGTCAGCATCTGGAATAAAGCTGGCTAATCCATTATCAATTATAACATTAATATGATTATTCCCAGTAACGTCAAATGTCAGTTCATCTTCATCTGCATCATAAAAATAATCATTTAAATCAAAATAATCAGTTTTATTAGTGTCTTCATCAAAATTTATATCACCAATATTTCCAATAAATCTCGGAGCATCATTTACAGAATTAACTACTAGGGTAACATTATTTGATATCAGATCTATGTCTTTTGCTTCATCATGTACCCCAAAGATAACCCAATCATTTTCATGCCAGTCTTTATCAGATGAGAAGTTAAATATGCCATTTTCCATAATATCAACAGAGATATATTTGTCTTCAGAAGTGTCATAAATATAATATATTAATTCACTGCTTCCAGGATTCCAGATATAAGATGATAAATCAAAGCTTTTTGTTTCATCTTCATTCCATTCTATATTATTAATTTCAGAAATCCATTCAATAGCATTATCACAATTGCTGTCGGTCATATCATACTGCATTTCTTCTGCATCAGGATTTATTTCATTATTTGAATCATTGCAGTCAATATTATCATTTACATAATTCTCAGGAGCATCACAGGCTCTTTGCGATAACAGAGGATTTCCATAACCATCAGTATCAGAATCTAGATATTTTAACAGATCACAATCCAAATTGCATGAAGCTGCTGAATCATCGCAATCACCATCAATATCTGAGTATCCAGCAATAAGCTCATCCCCAGAACAAACATCCAATAAACTTCCTGTTCCATAACCATCTTCATCATTATCAACATAACCTTCAAACAACTGCCATTTATTATTATCAGCGTCATTGCAATCTCCACCAATATCAGAATAACCTGCAGGAAGGCTGTATCCAGAACAAACCTGTAATAACCCTCCAGCCCCATATCCATCTTTATCGCTGTCTAAATAACCTTCTAGTAATTGCCATTTATATTTATTTGAATCATTGCAATCACCATCAATTTCAGAATATCCTTCAAGCAGATTCTCTCCAGAACAGACATCCAGTAAACTTCCGCTTCCATATCCATCCCCATCATTATCAGCATATCCTGGAAGATTCTGCCATGTTTGATTGTTATTATCATTGCAATCATCATCATAATGATATCCATCTTCATCTTTATCCTCTCCATATAAAATCCATTCAATTGAATTCAAGAATAAGGTGTTTGCATCATCATTCCACAAGCTTGCTTTTGACAATCCAAAAAACAGGTTTCTTTCAGATATAGAAACATTTTTTTTAAGGCAATTTCCATCATTTAATAATAAAGCATTTTTTTCTAAGAGTAAAATTGCACTGTTGGCAGTGTCGCTTCTGTAAGCAAGGCTCTGAGAATTTAATGCTTTGCATCCTGTGAGATAGCCTATGTTATCTATATTATTATAAACAGTCAAGTCTCCTAATAAAAATCCTTCTGTTATTAAATAATTATTGCTTGAAATTGTTATTTTGCTATTTGTGGTAACCCCCTGATATTTTGCAAGTCCTGCATTTTTAGCAGCCTCCTGGCTTAGAAAAATAGTTTTATGATTTTTATTATCAAATATTCCAGATGTGCTTGTTACATCTTCTCCAACAATGATTATATCATATAAATTAGGATTAAACAGGATATCATCTAATAAGCTGACTGTATGCCCATTTTCTTCTAAAATATTTATTATAGTAGTTTCGTCAGCATTAATAGGATAAGGTGTTTTGACAATGTAACCTATATTTGCAGCAGATACAAAACAAACAACAAAAATAAGAAACAAAAATGCAGATAAAACTAAAAATGATTTCTTAAACACGCTTTTTCACTTTCTTTTTTAGTTTAGTTTTCACAACCTTTTCTTTTTCAATTTTTTCATCTCCATTCTTAATTTTTTTCTTGGGTCTATAATAAATAATCAGCACAACAATAAAAACTAAAGCAACAATCAAAGTTGTTCCCAATGCAATCATATTTTTGTCTAATTTTCCAATAACATTTCCAGTAATCCCTGTTGAAGAGCTATTGGTATGGTCATTAGAATTGCCAGTATTGGTATCTGCGTTAGTATCCTCTCCGTCATTAACGTCTTCCCCGCTTGCAACAACAATAATAGTAGAGCTTAATCCAGCCCCGTTCTTTCCATCAACAGGTGTGAATTGGACATTTATCTTGCTTTCTGTTTCTCCTGCTTTTTTTACCTTAATTGTGAAAAAAGCTTTTTTCTCCTCTCCTGCATTTAAGGTAAAATTATCATCTTTAATTTTTATATCCTCTGCTAAATCTCCTGTAGCGAACAATTTTATTTTTACTGCAACATCATTTGTATTCTTAACAGCAATTGACCTTTCAATAGTATCCCCAGTTTTGGCATCATCCAGAATCATTCTAGCATTTCCAATACTTGCGGTTATGGCAAGAACACTGCCAATAAGCATAAGAGTCATCAATAAGCCAATAAGCACAAATTTTTTGTCCATTTTTTAGTCAATCTTTACAGGATTACTACGAAGTTACAGCATTTTTTTAATATTTAAACATTATTATGTTAAGAAGTATATTAACTAAAATAAGTTATAAGTTGTCCTTATAATCGACGATAAAATAATGATTAACAACAAAACTAAATAATAAGAAGCAATTAACATTACCAGATTTTTAGATAGGCTCTCCCCAGAAGTATATATTCCCATCTTCGAAATTTCCATTGCATGGTTCTGGCATATTCAGTTTGAATGTCAGTGACATTTCAGAGCCTGGAGTCAATACATTACCAACATTGTTTGCAATATGTGTACTGTATCCTTCTGTACCGATTATCTCCTTAGCTTCTTTTATGTCATCTCCATATGGAATTTCAGAATAACCTTCATCATCTATGTTATAAGGACCTGCTCCACCAACATTTGCTGTTGAGTAGTATCCGTTTGTAGCAAAGTATCTGAAGTTTTTCAGGTCAAGAACATTGCTTGTCGGGCACATTGCACCTGAATGTGATGAATCAAAGAAGTTTGTACCTGCGATATACATTTCAAGTCTAACTCCAGAGTTTTCATCAGCATCATTTTCAATAGTTATTGTTGAATAAGCAGTTGTTCCTGGCATAATAATATCATCGCCAAACGACAAATCTCCCTCAATATTTAGGTTAATAAGAGGGTTAAAAAACCAGTATTCATTTTCATCCATTGTTCCTGATAATCCGCTTAAGTCATCTGCTTCAACAGTCACCCAGTATTGTCCATACATGCTCTCAGCTGTTTCTACATTTAAAGTACATTCATAATAACCAGCTACCTGGGACAGATCTCTGCCTGTTAAATTCTCTTCTCCTATCCTTGCATTACAGCTTTCATCAACTTCTGTTGCTGTTCCGATAAAATGGCAATTAGATTCTATATCATTTCCTTCTCCTTGTTCATCCCCAATTGTAACAAAAACATCCCCCATCTTTTCAATACCATTCTTATCCATTACAAGGACTTTCCATTTTATCTGCTCTCCTTCAAAAGCATAGTTCTGTTGTCTTTCAATAAGCTCTTCTCCTGGTGTTGTTCCGGGTTGCCATTGGTCATCATAAACAACTCTGCTGTCGCACATCCAGACTATGGGAGGGAAACCTTCTTTTTTGCATTTAGAAGAGCATCCGTCTTTGCTTACATTATTTCCGTCATCGCACTGCTCTCCAGAATCTAAAATATTATCTCCACATTTAGGCAATATACAATTATTTCTACATTCATCAAAATTATTTAAATTCCCATCGTCACATTGTTCAGAAATCTGGTTTACAATTCCATCTCCACAATAGGGTTCAATGCATGATCCATTAATACAGGCATATCCGCATATCTGAAATTCTTTTTCTGCATGAGAGCTGTTGAAACAGCTTCCTGATGAACATCCCTTGTCATAACATGTTCTTAGCCTTGTCTTATTTTTTCCATCGCAAAAATATTCTCCCCAATCATCACACCCATCTTCTCCACACTCTTGAATATTTTCTGTTATATTTTCAAAAAAACATTCTCCATCTGAGCATCCAGGGATTAAATGATTTCTTACAACATCTTCCTCTTTGCAGTAATTATCAGAATAACTTTCATTCCCGCAATTCTTTACAAAAGTTTCATTTACAAAAGAATTATTAAAACATCCTCCTAATTCACATCCTCTGTCATAACAAGTCTGGTTTTTGTAAACATCAATGCCTTTGCAATACTGGTTTCCAAAATTATCGCAGCTGTCATTTCCACAATTCTCAAATAATTGGGAAGTTATATTAAACATGCAATTTCCGTCTTTACAGAAATAATCAGTTAGGTTTCTATAAACATTATTGTTTATACAATAATTATCAGAATATGAATCATTAGGGCAATCTCCGTCTGCACAGCATTCTTTTATAATTATTTTTCTCTTAGCATAATTATCACTCATATTACAATCTGTTTCATTAATCTTCTCGGCATAAACACTGATGTTGTGTTCTCCAAGCAAACTTGAAGTGCTTATATTAATAGATTTTGAATGTTCATGATCTATTGGAGAATTATAATCTGCAATAATAGTTTCATCTATTTTCACAATAACATGTATATTATTTGTTGTGTTAGCTATTTTATTATCTATATAATATTTTATAGTATAATTTTTCCCCTTTATCAGTTCAACAGGGTCATGCAGCCAGGTTCCATTTGTAAGCCCTATAGCAATTCCTGTTTCAAATGAGTTTCCGTAAGAATATCTTATTCCAACATCATGTTCGCATCCCGTACAATTTCCATTCTTACATCCAAATTCACAAACACTCACATTTTCATTTTGATAATCAGGAGTAGTATAACATGATGCATCAGAACATCCTCTTAAAATATCTGTCTTGTTTCTCCAGACCTCTTTTCCAATGCAGTAATAGTTCTCTGTTCCATATGAATTTTCACCGCAATCTTCAAAAAGGCTTTTGTTTACAAAAGAATTATTAAAACATCCTCCTAATTCACATCCTCTGTCATAGCAAGTCTGGTTTTTATAAACATCATTATTTTCACAATAGTTTATAGGGGCATCACAGCTGTCATTTCCGCAATCCTGAACAAGGATTTTGCTTATATTAAACAAGCATTCTCCATCATCACAGAAATAATCAGTTAAGTTCCAGTAAATGTCATTGTTATAACAGTATTCATCAGAATAAGAGTCATTAAGGCAGTCGCCATCATCACAGCATTCATCTACACAGCTTCCGTCTTCACATCCATAAGTGCAGTTTTCAACAAATTCATTTTTATAATCAGGAGTGGTAAAGCATGATGTACCAGAACATCCTCTTAAAACATCTGTTTTGTTTCTCCATACTTCTTTTCCAATGCAGTATTTATTCCATGTTCCTTCTTCATCTTCTCCACATTCATCACTCTTTTCACTTGTAAAATCATGAGAATGAGTGCAGCTTCCTGCCTCGCATCCTCTTAATTCCTCAGTGATATTTTTCCATACATCATTATCATAGCAATATTCTACTTCTTCATGTGAATCTTCCCCGCAATTCTGGACAAATGTATCATTTAAAATAGAATTATTAAAGCAAACTCCTGTGCCTAATACACATCCTCTGTCATAGCAAGTTTGCTTTGTCCATAAATCATTCTCTTTGCAATAATCTTCCCATTCTGTACAGCTGTCTTTCCCGCAATCTTGTTTTATTTTTAATTCAGTTGAATTAGTGCAATAAGAGTCTGCTGTTCCAGGATTTTCACATTCAAATTCATTCCAGAAATCCCAGATATTTTTAGTGCATACACAGCGGTCCTGATTTACCCATCCATCTTCTCCGCAATCTGAATTCTCATCGCAGGTTATTGTCATGCAGTCTGCATCACAGGTTGAAGTGTTAGGAGGTTCGCACTCTTCATCATCATTTACAATTCCATCTCCGCATTCAGATTCTGTGCAGTTTCCATCAACGCACTCATAGTCGCATGTTGTTATAAATTCATTTTTATAATCCTCATCTTCAAAACATCCTTCTTCATTGCATCCTCTTAAAACATCTGTCTTGTTTTTCCATACCTCTTTTCCTATGCAGTATTTATTCCATGCTCCTTCTGAATTGCTTCCGCATTCGTCAGACAATTCAGGAACCACATCAAAAAGGCAATTTCCATCATCACAGAAATAATCAGTTAAATTCCAGTAAACATCATTGTTATAACAGTATTCATCAGAATGAAAATCTTTAGGACAATCAGTGTCATTGCAGCATTCTGGTTCTTCAATGCATATGCAGGCATTGCAAGTATAGCCTTCATCGCAGTCATCATTTATTTCACATTCCTCATCACCTTCTTTAACTCCATCACCACATTCAGGCTCTTGTGTCTCATTATATCCGCAGAAAATAATATAATCTATTTCTTTTCCGTTTATTTTCCCTAAAATTCCGCTTGTTCCATTAACAGTTACAAATTTCAATCCACCTTTTGCAATAATCCCATCAGCTCCGCTTGTTCCAGCATTCCAGGTTGCATTGCTGCAGCATCCTGTAACTGAACTTCCTGGATATTTTTGCTCTTTTAAAACCCAGCTGCCCCATCCACAGCATGTTCCAAAGCATTCCCATTTAGCAACACCAAAATCAAAACCATAATCTCTGCATTCTTTATCAATATTTATGCCGCATCCGCTCCAGCACATAGTAGAAAGGTCTGGAGAAGAATCATGATGTGATGAGCCAGAAGAATGTGAAGAGGATGAACTTGAAGAAGAGCTTGTGATTATATTATCATCCATTATATTGTTCTCGTCTAAGAGAGTATTAACATAAGCATTTTCAGTTGAACTTGTTGTTGCAATATTCCTTAAAACATCAGTTTTATCTCCTGTTGATATTGGAATTACAAGATAAACTGCAATAATCACAAGATTTACAATTAAAAATAATATTAGGACAGTTAATAATACCCCTTTGCTGTTATTTGCGTTATAATCCCCTTTTGATGGCATATTTTTTGTTATATGTTTACTAGCCATCACCTCTTGCTTATATCACCCCTAACCAATTAAAACATATAGGTTTTCTTTATAAACAAAATTAAGATTTGAAATATATCTCTTATTTTCCCAATACAAGAAGTATATTTTCTTGAATATGATTAGTGTGATTACTTTTTTTTGATGAAACTTTTAAAAAAGTAATTAGGTTTGTGATGAAAATTCATCTGATAAAAGTAGTAAATTAGGTTTATATATCAAAGAATATTATCCATCATAGATATTAGACAATATATTATAAAAAGAAGGTGATAACGTATGAAAAGAGAAATTAAATTAATTTTAAGTCTTTTAATCTTTGTTGCGTCTATAATCCCAATAATCCATGCACAGCCATATTCAATTAATGTGGAATTTAATGGTAATTTCATAAATGGAACAACCCTTTATAGTGATGTGTATATCATTGATGGGTATCTTTATGGCAAGGATGTTTATCCAATAAGAGACTCAAGCCAAAACCAAAGGCAAAAAATATGCGAAATCTATTACAAAAATAAAACAAAGGCAGAGTGTACATGGTTGCCGGGCCCAAAAAGGATATGTACTAAAATACCTTATGTAAAAGAATACCAAAAGTGTAAATGGATAATAATAAATCCGGTTAAAATAGCATGTAATAACACAATTAAAGGTTATAAAAATCAGCTTAAACTGGAGAATTTTAAATACAGTCTTGATAACTCAACTTGGCAGGAAATTCCCTATCATGAAATCAGCATTAATTCAACTTCAGTTTATTTTAAATTGGATATCCCTCAATTATGTTCTCCAGAATATTATATGAACAAAGCTATTTTTATTAGGTAGAAATCACATTTAAAAATTATTCTTTCTAGCCCTTTCTGACGTTATAAGAAATTAATGCTAATATTGCAATTATAATAACAAATCCTAATGCAACAGGTATTTTGTTATTCTTAGCAAATCCAATAGCGTTTCCAGTAATTCCAGATAAACTGCTTTGGTCCTGGGTTGTTAATTCATTTGTTTCAATTTTATTTTCAGTTTCTTTTGAGCTTGAGCTTGAAGTCTTTCCTAAGATAACTTCTGAAATTCCTTTGACTGTAACTTTTGCCTTGCTGCCTGTTATGCTTTCTAATTTAACTGATAAGTCATAGGTATTATCACCATTAACATCTACTTTCTTTTGATCTCCTGCATTAAGAGTAAATGTCTGAGGTGTGCTTGATACTGTTATTGAAGCATTTGTTTTTGTCATGCTGTTTACAGTTACATAGTGAGTTTGGTTTGCAATTTTAAAACTGAATTTTGCTCCTTTTGTCATGTCTTTTGTTGCTCCATCATTTAATTGAGTCTGAGTTAAAATATAAACAGAGCCTCCTCCGCCCCCGCCTCCACCTCCTCCACCTCCTCCGCCACCCCCGCCTCCGCCGCCATTATTATTTCCTCCATTATCAGCAGCAGGTTCACTTATTGTTAAATTTCTTGATTCAGATAAAATAGTGCTTGTCCCCTTTGTACATTCTATTTTCCAGGCGTGATTTCCAACAGGAACAGATTGTGTTATTGTATTGTCAGCATTTATGCTTGTTATTGCTGTTAATTGATCATTTAGATTTAAATTACACTGGCTTATTCCTGTTAAATTCCCAGAAATACTGAATCCAAAAGCTATGTCCTGTTGTCCTGTAGCAGAATAGGCATTTGCAGGGCTTGTTAAAGTTATTGTATTTCCAGTATCACCTTGTCCGCTTTCTGTGATTGTGAAACTTCTAGAATCTGAAAATATTACATTTCCCCCAGAACCGGATTTTTGCGTACATTTTATCTTCCATATATAAATTCCAGGTATTGCATTATAATATAATTTTTGAGTAGTACTGCCTACTGGAGCATTTTTTGTCGCAACACTATCCCCATTAACAAGTAACTCGCATTTTTGAACTTCAGAGCTTTTTGTAACTTTAAATGTGAATTCTAGTTTTATAGGATCTTCAGATTCTACTGAGAATTTATCCAAAGGATTGAATAATGTTATTACAGGAAGGTCTACGGGAGGAGGCAGTGGTTCTTCATATAAATAAGTGCATTCCCCGATTTCATTGCATGAGTTAATGCCTGTAGGGCAATAAACTTCATTAGAAACTTCATTAACGCATAACTGGCATTTTGTTGTATCACATGTGTAATCTGATATCTCTTCATTACACTCAGAAAAATGTATTATCTCTCCTTGCCTCAAACAGATTAATGATTGTGCGCTAACAATGCTAAACACGCTTAATAATAAAAACAATCCAGTAATACCTAGTGTTATTTCTTTTTTCATATCATTACTTCCCAGTAATTCTTTATAAACAAATTTGTAATCCAAAATCAGTAATGAAAAATCTATAATATGAAAATATATAATAGTAAATAAGAAATTATTTGTTACTTCTTTTGACAAAGATTGAATTAAAAGAAATCTGCATACTTCAGTATAACTGATAATCAATAATGCTGTAATTTAAGCGATTTAGCAACAGAAGATTAAGCGGGTGAGTTTATATGTTATTAGAAAGTTAACAAATTTAGTAGTAGAATGTTAAACTCTTTCTTCAATGATCCGGGAAATAGGTTTCCCTGTTTTTTCC
The DNA here is from genome assembly GCA_028718805.1 of Candidatus Nanoarchaeia archaeon. Taxonomy (GTDB): domain Archaea; phylum Nanobdellota; class Nanobdellia; order Pacearchaeales; family GW2011-AR1; genus ARS1285. Next base: position 78,474 of record JAQUKY010000007.1, read on the forward strand.
TTGAGTTTTTTTAATTTGTTTATAGTTTCAACAGAGAGAGTTACATCTATTCTCTTCCTTTGGAAAGGCAATTCATGAGTTTTATCATAATTTTCAAGAGCTTCAAATACATCTTTGTATTTTTTCAATATTTTTTTTGTTTGTGTCTGTTTCATTTTATACAACTTTTTAATCTCCATTCAATTTGTCTGATATTAGTTATGTTTTTACTTGCAATAGATAAGACATGATGAACAATTAATTCCCTGTCTATTTGTTTTTGGTTTTCTTCTGCGAATTTTAAAGCAAAAAATGTTGCAGTTCTCTTGTTTCCATCTGAAAATGGATGATCAACAAGTATAGCTCTCCATAAATAAGCTAATTTCTTATAATCTCCAAGCTTTTCATTTTCCTGCATTTCAATAGCAAAATCAATGCTTGAATCGCTTCTTAAGTTTCCTCCAAATCCATCATTTATTCTTAGTAGATCTTCCTTACTAATTTTCATACACATAAATAATGGTAAGCAGTATTTAAATCTTTCTATCTCGCAATCACAACAATGATTATATAATCTTCATGCTTTAATTCAGGATGCCCAGACAGATACAGACCCTGATGCTTAAAGAGCATGAGAGGATAAGCAGATTTCTTGGACAGCTTGAAAAAGAAATAGACAATTATGACAGGACAAAAATTAACTTTAACAAGTTTAAATGGAACCTGGAAAAGCATTTTTTTGTGGAGGAAAAGGTAATATTCAATATGTTTGTGAATATTTCAGGAAAAGAAACAACAGACACCTTCCATCTTCTGAGCGATCATGTCAGGATAATTGGCATGATAAATAATGTAGATGAAAAGCTGAGAAAAAAGATAAGACCTGATCTGTCCAGGCTGAAAGAGGTGCTGACTGCTCATAAAGATTTTGAAGACCATTATTTTTATCCAAGGTTAGATGAAAGATTAACTCTTGATCAGAAAAAGGAAATCTCAGAAAGAATTCAGGAAATCATTCCTGGGTAAGATAGCCTTTATCTCAAACTTCTGATAATATTGGCATAAGTCGTCAGGTTTATTTTAAGGAAGTCAGCAAGTGAAGTTAAAATAAATAAGCCCAAAACAGCAATCAGCAAAATGATTACAACCCTGATACTGTTTGATTTGTGTTTCATCTTTTTATTCTCTTGTTTTTAATATTCATCTTCCTTTTTTAAGGCCAGTGATTATGAGCAAATCCTTCATAAAATCTTCTTGGATCCTGGGGGCATGTTCTTTGGACACCCATAAGAAAGTCATATGTTTCAGCATGAGGTTCAGAAGCATCAATTCTTTTGCCAACCATTATTTCCATAGAACTCCAGCCATTATTTTCATTTTGTAAAACCAAAGCAGCTTCTAATCTTTGTCTTCTTGTTGGATTTTCTAAATCAACCTTAATATTATGTTTTTTAACAGCCCGTTCTAATAATCCTCTTACATAACCATCAACTGGCTGAACTTCATCTAATGGGTTTATTATTTGTTTATTCATTTTTTGTGTTTTTTTACCTTTTTCTGAACAGTATAATCAAGCTTTTTGCACAGCGCGCTATGTTCGGTCTTAAATTCATTGAGATATTTTAGTAGATCTCTCGCTACGCTATGGTCCCCATAATTTTTTCTTATTTGTCTTATCATTTTTTCAGTTTCATTACCGGTGGTATAAGATGAATCAAGAAGATCAGTTATACTGCTTCTTCCATAGCTTGAAGGATGTTCTGTTATATTTTTAATTTTCGTTGTTGCCATTCTAATTCCAAAATACATCATGCCGGCATTACATCCTAATGAAAGCGCCTTAGAAACTTCTGCTTTAGCTAAAGCGTTAGTTAAATCTTTATGAGAATAAGTTTTTTTAGTGTATGTTTTCTTTGCCATTTTTAATCTTTTAGAAATAATTTATTAAATACTTTCCCTCTCTGTAATCGCCTTTCTCTTTCTGATAAACCTGACAATCAAGGATAAAACTAATATCCCAACAATAAATACAATAATTACAACCCAGCCTGTTCCTAATGTTCCGACAACAGCCCCTGTAATTCTTGATACTCCCCCAAGGGTTGTAGTCTGGTTATTCCCTGTTAAAGTTTGTGTTTCATTGTTTGAACTTTCATCTCCGTTTCCGGCATTCTGGCTTGGTTCACCCGTTATATTATTATTTATGAAGATCTTGCAGTCTCTTGGGCATGTAGTTACGCTCTCTCCCGAGTCGCATTTATCATTTCCGCATAAATAATATCTATTGTTTCCTCCGTTATTATGATTAGTAGTTTGTTTGGGCTTAATGGCTAGGTTTATGATTGAAACAAATCCTTCTGCGCAATCACCCCTATCATTGCATTCAATTACAACCCCTGAATCAGAGCCATACAGGCTTCCTTTTGCACCCTCTGCATTAACATTAGCACCTTCTCCACACTCATCAACATCAAACCTTACTGCATATGTTCCGTCGTCAAGGCTGTCTGTCTCTAAGACATGAGAATTGCATGTTACTGTAACATCAGCATCTGAAATAATATCAGAATATTCAGAATTGTATATTTTTCCTGCAACAAGAGTCTGTGCAGATGTGATACTGATTAAAAATACAAATAAAAATAATCCGGCAATCAATAATCCTGATGTCTTTGCGGTTTTCATTTTTTGTTTTGTTTATCGTTCCTTTTCAGGCCTCAAAACCTCTAAACCACCTCAGAACACCCCAACACCTCTCTTTTTTTAACACGTTTGTCCCCTAGAAGAATCTTCTCCTAGTATAATAAAAATATGAATAAATGCCCATATTTAAACCTTACTGTTGTATTAATTTTAAAGTAACAAATTTTAATATTTATTTGTTACAAATATTAAATAAAAAGAAATCCACATCATTTATGATGTGGTGCTGATAATCGCTAATGCTGTGATTTAAACGCTTGTGGAAGCAGGTTCAATAAATTGAAGTCCACAGGGCAAAGCGGCGGATAAGAGTAAAGATATAAGGAAGCCCACGCATTTATGCGTGGGAGGATGTCACAATAATAATTATATCCCAAATATTACTTTAAGAATTTTCCTTAAAAATGAATCTTCGTTTTCAGAATTTATAACTCCCCCTGTTACTACTACATTTTCTCCTCCTCCCCCGCTGCTTTCACTTCCGCCCCCACTTCCAGAATCTCCATTGCTACCTGAATCTATAACTACATTACTTCCTCCGCCCCCACTGCTTCCACTTCCGCCACTATCTCCCACAATCCCTTGTGGCCCTGAATCTACATCATTATCAACTGTGTTTGGAGCAGGTGATACATCTTCATTTTCTTTATCCATTGAAGGTTTATCAATATCATTATTTTCATTATCCATACTTGGCTCTTGTAGATCTATTGTTCTAATAGCATTATCTATAACATCAATTTCCTGCTTTATTTCATCTGCTCTTCCTAAATCCTGCCCAGTTTCCTGAGATTTTTTTTCAGAATCATCTGCAATTTTTTCAATCTGCTCCGGGTTAATATAATCAACTTTTCCATTTTCATCAACAATAATTTTTTCTCCGTTTTTTATTCTCTCTTCATTAACTCTTCCTGCAATCATCTTGCAATCAGTAACATCAGAAACACCCATCTGCATGCATTCTTTTGGCAGGGTTACTTCTTCATATCCTCCAGATTCTTCTTCACAAGTTTCTCCTTCTTTGCACATTTTTTCAGCCTTCCCTACTTGTTCTACTTTCTCCACTTTCTGGACTTGCTCTATTTTCTCAATTACAATGCCCTTTTCTTTCATAATAGCCTTGCATTCTTCTATTGACACTCCCATGCATTCTGCCGGCATATTGATCCCGATTCCTTGTTCAATTCTTTTGTCTTCCATAAAATCGCTGCATTCTTCAGGATTTGTAACTTCTGCATCCCGGCATTCTTTTGGAATTGTGTCAATTATAATATTCTGTTCTATTTTATTTTGGCATTCCTGGGGAGAAACAGCAGTTCTTTCATCAATCATGCACTCTTTCGGGATTGTTCCTGTGTCTGTTGGAGTAGGAAGGGTAATTCCTAATTTTGCAAGTTCTGCATCGCAACCCATGCTTCTGATAAAGTTTTTTCCATTCATGCAAACACCAGGGATTTCTTCAAAAGTTAATCCATTCCTGACTAAATATTCCATCTCAGCTCCAGGAGTCACTACAAGAGATTCTTTTCCAACCATGATAACTGCGCATTTCTCAGGGTCAAGTTCTCCTGCGCTTTTGCATTCTTCTGGATATTTTTGCTCTATTTTCATTTTATCGCATTCTTCCCTTGAATATGCACCCTGGCAATCAGAAGGAAGCTTTAATTTCTCGCAGGCTTCAGGAGTCAAGGCTCCTGCATCAACACACTCTTTAGGAAGATTTTTATTTAAAGTCATTGCTTCACACTCTTTTTTTGTATAATACCCGGCATCCTTGCATGGCCTTGGGAGGTTTACTATTTCCTCGCAAGCTTCAGGGTCATAAACTCCCCTTTCCTTGCACTCACCTGACATTAATGCAAGTTCGTCTCCACTTGGTTTATTTTCCTCTTTTACAATATTCAGGCACTGATTTGAATCAACAAGCTTTCCATCAACAACACATTCCTGGATAACCTTTCCTTCATCTACTAATCTTTCCTTGCATTGTTCATCTCCAATATACTGCCCATTTTCCATGCATTCTGATTTAGGCTGGTTTAAGGTTAAAATTAATTTCTTGCATTGCTCACCATCCCTTACCCCTGCTTCTGAGCATTCAGCAGGAAGGTATTTTTCTATTATTTCTTTTTCAATCTCGTCCCTGGTCTGCTTATCTTCATCATTAGTGTCTTCTGTTCTGACATCCTCTATTTTTTTGCATGCAGAACTGTCCCCCTGGAATTCGCATCTTACAGCAGAAGCTTTGTATTTCTCGCAATTTGATTTTGATGATGCTGAGGAAATTTCATCACAATTGCACTCTTTTGGATTGTCCATGCAGGCAGATACTGCTGTTTTTATTTTTTCAATATCTCCTGCTTTTTCCTGTTCCAGCTTTTCCCTTACTATGCTTTCCATCCAGGAATAAGAGCTGCATTTTTCATCTTTTATCATCAGATCATAATTTTGTGATGCCAATTCCTTGCAATAATCAAATACCTTCTCAGATAAATTAACCGAAAGCCCGGTCTTCTCTTCTTCTGTCAGATATGTGTCAAAATATTGAGTGGCTTCAGAATTAATATCCTTGTTTTCGTTTATCTTATTCTCAGCATTTTGCACACTTGACCTTACTTCATCTGCAACATTTGGACTGACTCCTTCCTGCACTATTTTTAATTTGTTTTTTGCAGCTTCCAGATTTTTAACTGCCTCTCCATTATTCCCTGCCTTTGCGTTTTCTATTGCAGAGTCAAGCTCTTTTTCCCTTATTTGAAGGGCCAGTTTGACTTTGCCATCCCCGCTTGAGAACATAAACTTGATATTATCCACAAACTTTTCAAATCCAGAATATGTCTGTGCTGAAACAATTGGCATAGAAACAAGTAATAAACCAAAGGCTATTACTATTAAAAATATAAAAGATACTTCCCTCTCCCTCTTTTTCATATAAAACCCAATAAATCCTAGTATAAAAAACTTTCCCAATTGAAAGAAAGTTTTTTTCCAGGTCAGTAATATAAAGATACTAAGTCAGTAATAAATAAAGACTAAATCATAAGAAGCAATTAAGCAAAAGTTGTAATAATTATATATTTCATAAAATTCTATAATACAAATATCCTCTGTCCGGAGTTTAAAATAAAACCGAAAAATAGTTAATCTCAGAACTCGAATAGGATATATGCTTCAACAAAATATCCTACCCGAGTTTAATAATAAATTAGAAGAGCAATTAATTAAACTTT
>JAQUKY010000008.1 GCA_028718805.1 Candidatus Nanoarchaeia archaeon
AAAGAGAATTTGGCTGGCAAATTATACTTTATAACATTAAAAGAGTAATAAAATTAAGCAATTCATCAATTGAAAACCAAACTTTTTTTTATTCAATCTTAATTATCTGTCCTTTCCGGACAGAGGAAAACCATCAATAAATTTAAAAAGAGTCAATTCTATGTTTTTTTAGAGGTGATGGTACCTCAGAAGCCTAATTCTGGGAAACTTAAGATGAAAACAACAAAAATTATATTGGCATCAATAATCCTAACAATTTACATACTCAGCATAATTGGTTTAACATCCGCATTAACAATAACTTCTGTTAATACAAACCCTGAAGTAGTTGCTCCTGGGGAATCGTCTACAATAAAAATAGGTGTTGAAAATGATGGAAATGATAATGTTGAAGATGTTTCTGTTGGTTTAGACTTAACAAATGTCCCGTTTGCACCTTATAGTTCAAGTTCTGAGATTAGCTTTGACGAGATTAAAGAGAACAAAGTGAAATATGCTGAGTTTGAGATAAGCGCATTAAGTGAAGCTAAATCTGGAATTTATAAAATTCCATTATTAATAAGCTATAAAATAAGCGGCGAAACTCAGGTAAATACTAAAAATTCCCTGATAGGAATAAGTGTTAATTCAAAACCAATTATTGACTTGGGAATTGAAGATGGATTGCTCCTAAAAGGGCAGGAGAGCAAATTATCAGTAAAAATAACTAATAAAGGATTTTCAGATGTTAAGTTTTTAGAAATTGAAATGCAGGGAGGAACTTCTTATACTATTTTAAGCCAGAAAAATGTTTATATTGGAGATATTAGCAGTGATGATTTTGATACAGCAGACTTTAATGTTTTTTTCAAAGACACTTCTGCCAGCACAGCGAATATGCCTTTTACTGTTAGATATAAAGACAGTTTAAATAATAAATATGAAGAAAGTTTTAATCTGCAAGCTCAGGTGTACACTCAAAAACAGGCAATTGATTTGGGATTAATACAGAAAAGCAATACAACTACCTATGCAGGGATTGTTATCGGATTAATAATTATTTATATTGTTTACAGAAACATCAAAAAAAGAAGAAAAATTAAGAAAGCTGAATCTTCTGCTTAATTACATAAAAATTTATAAACCTATTAAGGTAACTAATTTCATTAAAAGTGGCAAAATGGCAAAAAAATGTATTTATTGCAAGTGCGAGTTGTCAGATAAAAGTGTTATAGATTTTTGCGATAGGTGTGGCAGAAGTGTATTTGGAGAGCCTATGCTTAAAGCAATAATCTCAAACATGGAAAAGGCTGATAAAAGAGGGGATTTAATGCAGGGAGAATAGGAAGATTTTTAAAGGAGTTCTTTTTAAGGTTTTTATAGTAAACTTATAATCAAAACTTAGTCGGCAATTTTGTTGCCTTAAATGACCTGTGGGTACTAAGAATAAAAATAATTCTTAGTCTATTTAAAATGATAAAAAGAAAAAGTTTAAGAAATAAAGGTAAAATCAAGCTTAGTAAATACTTTCAAGATATTGAGATAGGAGAAAGAGTTTCTGTGATAAGTGAGCTTGGACTACAACCTAAATTCCCAAGCAAATTACAAGGCAGAACAGGAATTGTAGAAAGCAGAAGGGGGAATAGTTATATTATCCGGATAAAAGACTTAAATAAGGAAAAAACTTATATAATACATCCGGTACATCTGAGGAAGATAAAAAAATGATACTTGACAGAAAACCTTTAGATTTGAATGAAGTTCAGGAAATTTTAAAAGATATCCCTGAAAATGAAAAGAAAACCCAGATGGAAGTTTACTTAAAAAAATTTTTGAAAACAAAAACTGAAAAAGCTAAGAAAGTTAAAGAGGAATTAGAAAAGCTGGATCTACTAAAAATAAAAAATGAGCACATAGTAAAAATAGTAGATTTAATGCCAGAAGATGCTAGCGACCTAAATAAAATATTTACAGATGTAAGTTTGACAGAGGATGAAACAAATAAAATTTTGGATATTATCAAAAAATAAAGAAAATGGACAAAGAAGAAAATGCAATAATCTTAGATTACCTACCTTATGGTTATCCTTTAGAGAAGAAAATGATGCCAATAGCCCAAGCTATAGGCAGTAAGAATTTTACCTTGCTTGAATTAGTTCCTAGAAGAGGAGTTAAATTAGAAGTTAACGAGGTTGTATATATCGGCGAGGGTAAAAGGGAAAAAATCTATTATATTTTAGGAAGACTTCCAACAAACAAGCTAACAGAGACAGCAAAACAGCAGTTAGGTGATTTTATTGAAAAACAAATAGCAGATAATGAAAAAAAATTCGTTGAGTTTTTTAATAATGCCGGAGCAATAAACACAAGATTACATCAGTTTGAATTGCTGCCTGGGTTTGGAAAGAAACACACTGACGCAATACTAGAAGAGAGAAAGAAAAAACTTTTTGAAAGTCTTGAGGATCTAAAAAAAAGAGTTTCAAATTTACCCGATCCAAAAAAGGCAATTGAAAAAAGAATATTAGAAGAGATAACCGGAAAGGAGAGATATAATTTATTTATAAATATTTAAGAATGGAAGAACAGACAAAACAGGATACAAAACAAGAAGCAAAGGGCAAAGTGAAATTTGTTAGAGAAGAGAAAAAATATGCTTCCCTTGTTAGAATTTTACAGACAGACATTCCTGGAAATAAAAAGATACTGGTGGGTCTAACTTATATAAAGGGAGTTTCGTGGAGCATTTCAAATGCGGTTTGTAAAATATTAAAAATAGACCCAAACAAAAAAATTGAAAATTTGGATAAACAAGAAATTGACAAAATAGAAAACTTCCTTAAAAATCCCAAGCTGCCATTATTTTTAATGAATAGGAGAAATGATTTTGAAACTGGAAATAACATGCATCTAATTACAACTCAACTTGATATCACTAAGGAGTTTGATATAAGAAGATTGAAAAAAATAAGATCTTACAGGGGATACAGACATGCGCTTGGACAACCCACAAGAGGGCAGAGAACCAGAAGCCACTTCAGAAGCAAGAAAAAAGGAAAATCTGTGGGGGTTACTAAAAAGAAAACAGAAGCTGCTGCGCCTGCAGCCAAAGAAAGTAAGGGGAAATAAAATGGGAAAAGAAGATAAATCATCAAAACTTGAAAGAATTGCGAGAAAAGCTATTACAATTTCGGGGGCAGTAATTCTTATCGGCTCTGCTAATATGCTATATAATACAACAAATATAATCAAGGGGGAAAATCAGAAAATTATGAATAAATCCCTAAGTAATATGGAAAAAACTAATTACTATCTTGCTATTCCTGCATTTATAACTTCTTTTATCTCTGCAACTTATCTCTCAACAAAAAATAATAAGAAAATATTAAATTATCAAATCTAAAATGCCAAGAAGAAAACAAAAAAAATATTCAAGACCAAGAAAACCTTTTGATAAAATAAGAATTGGGGAAGAAAACGTGCTTAAAGAGAAGTATGGGCTTAAGAGCAAAAGAGAAATCTGGAAGGCAGATAGTGCTATAGCAAGAATAAGAAATCTAGCAAAAAAACTAATCACAAAATCAGATGAAGAAAAAAAAATATTTATCGAAAGATTACAAAAAATAGGTTTTAATGTTGAAAAGATTGCAGATGCATTGGCTTTAGATAAAGAAGACTGGTTAAAAAGAAGACTTCAAACAATTGTCTTTATGAAAAAACTAGCAAATACCCCAAAACAGGCAAGGCAATTTGTTGCTCATAAACATGTTTTAGTAAACGACAGGACAGTTAATATTCCCTCATATCAAGTTTCTTTAGGAGAAGAGCCCTCAGTAAAACTTAATTTAGTTTTGAAAAAAGAAACTAAAAAAAGCAAGATTGAAGAAATCAAAGAACAAGTTTTGGAGAAAGATACCCAAACAGTTCAAACTGAAAATAAATTGCAGGAGAAAACTATTGAAATAGCAAATTAAAATGGCAGAAGAGATAACAAAGCAGGAAATTGAAGAAGCTAAAGAAAAATTAAAGAAAAAAGCAGAGGAACCAAAAGAAAAAGAAGAGAAACCTAAAAAGACCGAACTTGAAACAAAAGAAAAAAGGGACAGAATTGGAATTTTGCATATTTATACTACTTTTAATAATACTATAATTAATTTAACTGACCTAGCAGGAAATACAATTGCTAAATTTTCGGGCGGAGGTTCTACAAAACAAAGCAGACTAAAGGCAAACCCGACTATTGCTATGTTTGTTGCTCAAAAAATTGCAGAAGAAGCAAAAGATAATAATTTTACTGGATTTTATGTTAAAATAAGAGCAGGAACCGGACAACCAAACCCTGGGCCAGGGGCGCATGCTGCAATAAAATCCCTTACAAGAGCGGGATTTAAAATTTTAAGCATTATGGATAATACAAGAATTCCAAGAGGAGGACCTAAAATTAAAGGTGGAAGAAGAGGTAGAAGAGTTTAAAAATAAAACAAAACACATTAAAAAATGATAAAGATAAAAAATTATGATAAGAAACATGGAAAAATCTGTTTTGTTACAGATATGTCTATTAGCTTAGCTAATGCCATAAGAAGGTCTGTATTAGAGATCCCAATAATGGCAATTGATGAAGTTGAAATATCTCAAAATGATTCTGCATTATATGATGAATCTCTAGCACACAGACTTGGATTAGTTCCAATTAAGACAGAAAAAACAACAAAGGAAACAAAATTTAGGTTAAAAGAAACGGGACCTAAAATGGTTTATTCTAGTGATTTAAAACCCTCTATAGGAACAGACTATAAACTGCCAATAACTTTATTAGATAATGAACAAGAAATTCAATTGGTTGCTATTGCAAGAATTGGAAAAGGTATTGAACACATAAAATACAGCCCAGGTTTAATGTATTACAAGCATAATCTGGACGGAGATATTGTTAATTTTGTTTGCATTGATGAATCTGGAAAAGTGAGTTATGATGAAAAAGAATTAAAAGAAAAATGTGAGGAAGAGCAGATAGAGAAGATAAAAAAATTAAAGGAAGTTAACGAGCTATTGGTTTGTGTCGAATCCTGGGGTCAGTTGGAAGTTAAAAAAATATTTACAGAAGCTATAGATATCTTAGACGAAAACCTAAGTGAGTTAAACAAAGCAATAAAATAATTTTATATATCTAAGATTATAAAAACACTCTCCGCCTGGTTTTTATATGCAGGAGTGCCGGAGTGGTCAAACGGGCACGCTTAAGGAGCGTGTGGCTTAGTGCCTACAGGGGTTCGAATCCTCTCTTCTGCATTAAAAGAAATCTTTATAAACCTCTAATCTATGGAATTTTATCCTGCGAGTTAATCGCGTTAGCGGGGAATAATCTTTCTGCTAATTATATTGAAATTTTAAAATGGAAATAAGCAAAACAAGAATAAATGAAAGGCGGAAAAGAAAAACAAATTCAGAATTAGTTGAAACCATAGGGTTGGCTCAGAAAAATAATTTATCAGAATTAGCTAGAAAATTATCGGCTCCAAGAAGACTACAGGGCAGAATTAATTTAGACAATTTAAATAAAATAAAAGAGGATAAAATAATGATCGTTGGAAAAGTTCTTGGATTAGGGGATATAAACAAAAAAATTACAATATCTGCATTAGGATTTTCAGGGTCTGCTGTTGAAAAATTAAAGAAGAAGGGATGTGAAATAAAAACAATTAAGCAGGAAATTGAAAGAAACAAAAAATTAGAAGGAGTGAAGATAATTTAAAATGATAAGAATAATAATTGATGCTACAAATGCAATCTTTGGAAGATTGTGCAGTTTTGTTGCAAAAAAGGCAATAGAAGGACATGAAATTATAATTGTAAACAGCGAGCATACAGTTATAACTGGAAATAAAAGTGATATTATTGAAAAATATTTAAAATTAAGAAGGATGGGGGGCGGATCTTCCATAAAAGGCCCAAAATATTCTAATGTGCCTTACATGATGCTTAAAAGGGGTATAAGAGGAATGCTCCCGGATTTCAGAAGAGGACAGGGAAAAATTGCATTTTCAAGAATAAAATGTTTTAATGGCATTCCAGAAGAATATAAAAACGAAAAAATGGTCAAATCAGGAAAAACAAAACCAAATAAATTTATTGAGTTAAAAGAATTATCAGAGAGGATATAAAAAATAAATAATATAAAAATACTAAAACGCTATGGAAACAGAAGCCAAAGCGAAATAAGTCAAATATTACCAAAATAAACAAAAAAATACAGAATGGAAATGCAAAAAAACATAGTTGTTGGAGGAAAAAGAAAAACTGCTCTAGCAAAAGCTACAATTAAACCGGGAAATGGAAGAATATTAATCAACAAAATCCCTTATGAAAATCTTGATTTTTTCAAAAAACTTACAATTGAAGAAATAATTGAGCTTACAAAACAAGCAGAAGGTAATTTTGATTTTGACATTGAAGTTAAAATTACTGGCGGCGGAAATGAAGGTCAGATTTCTGCTGCAAGACTAGCAATTGCAAGAGCATTAGTGGAGTTTACAAAATCAGAAAAACTGAAGAAAGATTTCTTAAATTATGACAGAAGTTTACTGGTTGCAGATACAAGAAGAAAAGAAGCTTACAAACCAGGAGATTCAAAAGCAAGAAGAAAGAGACAGAAGAGTTTCAGATGATTTAATAAAAAGAGTTCTGAAGGAATTTAAAAATGATAAAGGATGATGAAGATTATAAGATAATGGATTTCTTAGATGTGCCTGTGGGCAATAGGTTTCCTATATTGCAATATCGCGCAGCTAAGATTAGGAATTTAAATGAAAACAATTTAAATTTTGATGAAATAAAAAAGGACTATTCTGTTTTTTCAGATGCCTATAAGGATATCTTAACCTACTACTCTAAATTTAATATCTTACCCGAGTATGTAAAAGAAAACCATGGCAGATATATTATTGAAGCATGTAAAAGATTAATAGAGAACATAAAAGAACCAAGCAATCTCCTCAAAGAGATGATAAACAAACAGGAAAATAGCAGGGTAATTAAAGAGTTAGGAGAAAAATTATACAATTTATCTGCTTCCCTCCAGAAAGAAAGTTCAAATTTTCGAAAACTTCCTTATTTCAACGAATTTAGAAAATTAAAATTTAGAAAATAAAGACGAAATAAAATGCTTTGAAAAGCTTATTTTTACTTATGGGAGAGTATATAATTGATTTTCTCCAAAAATCTCCAGGCGATTAATAATTGCGCAAGGTCAGTTGCAGTTGTATACTCCTCATTAAAAACATCCTTGACACACCCCCCAATAAACTCACATATTCTTTTCTCTAACTCATGTATAACCTCCTGGCTTACCATGCCGTCAATAGTAATAAAGCTCACATTATATCCATAATAATCTCCTCCTTCAAAATCAAGTGAAAAATTCCTTTTTGAAACCTTTAATATTTTTGCCAGATCTATCTCTAAATCAAGATGACTTACTGGAATATCCAGAAGCCTTTGTATAAGCCTTATTGAAACCATGTCAGAATTTCCAGTTATATCAACAAACTTGGTTGGATGTATCTTGATTACAACCTCTGCATAAATTTTTTCAAAATCAATATACATCTTATAATCTGGCTCTCTTGCAATAATTTCCGGCATGACATCCTCAAGTTTATGGCCTCTTTCCTGGACATCCCTTTTTATTTTCCATCTCCTTTTTACAGTTCTTTCAGGGTCAACAAACATCTTGAAATCTATTATGCTTCTTAATTTTTCTGTATAAAAAGGCATTAATCCTTCTATTATTAATATTGGCTTTGATTTGAATTTTACAGGCTTTCCAAATTTTCCTGTGCTGTGGTCATAAACAGGTTTGTTTATTGTCTGGCCTTTTTTCAGTTTCACAAGATGTTCATAAAGCAAGTCAAGATTATTTGCTTTTGGATTTAAAGGAGTTATTTTTAATTTATCTCTTTGCTCTCGGTCATATTTATGATAATCATCTAAAGAAAAAGTGCAAACCATATCTTCTCCGAACATATCTCTAATGCCCTTTACAAAAGTTGTTTTTCCAGAACCACTATCTCCTGCAACTCCAATAATAAATATTCTTTTAGATCTAAGAATTCTTTCTTTAAAGTTTATATTTTCTTTCCCCATTTTTCCAAAGCTTGTTTTAGTTCTTTATGTGATTTTGCATATTCTTCAAGAGAGATTTTTTTCATTGCAGCGTCAATTGCCTGCCTTGCAGCAGTTGCTCCGGCAATGGTTCCCTGAGGATGCCCGTGTATTCCTCCTCCAAACTGCATTATAACCTCTTTTCCCATTATATTATATAGCGCAGGAGCCATAAGTGGTTCTAATCCTCCTGAAGCAACAGGAAAAACTTTTTTTACGCCATAAAACTCTTCAGTAAGTGCTTTTATGTTTTCAATAACATCATCATGAGTCTCAAACATTTTTCCAACAGCAGTTCCAATATGCAATTGATCTAATCCAATCATTCTTACGATTCTCGCGACAACTTTCATGTTTATCCCGTGTTCTACATTTCTATCAAAAGCAGCATGCCCTGCCCTATGTGCGTGCAAAACAAGATTAAAATTTGCATCTCTTAAGGTTTGCAGTGCACTCCAGCCAACAGTAACAACATCAACCATTGCATATTCATTTCCTGAATCTTCAACAAGTTTTGCTCTTCTTAGCATTTCTTTTGTTTCAGCTGTAACATTAATCATGTACATTTTTTTCTCACCTGTAATTTTCTCTGCTTTTTCTTTCATTTTTACTGTTTCTTTTAATCTATCTTCAAACTTATTAAATTTCTGTGAAGAAAGGTTCTCATCATCTTTAACAACATCACATCCGCCTAACCAGGCATCATATGCAACTTGCGCATGATCTTTAACATTTAAGCCAATTTTTGGTTTTACTATTGTTCCCATTAAAGGCCTGTCTTTAATACCAATTATTTTCCTTACTCCTTCAATTCCATATTTTGGGCCTTTAAAACTTTTAACAATATTTTTTGGAAAAATTATATCATTTAACCTTAATCCATCAACCTCTTTCATACCAAAAACATTACCTGCAATGCTTGACATAATATCTGGAACATTTCCTAATTCAAATAAATCACTTGGATATGCAATCTTTATGTTTGCAGAATTATTACCTATTTTTTTAATATAAAAGACTTTTGCAGCAAGCTTTGCCATGTAAGATTTTGCAGTAGCGGTCTCTGTCCAAGTTCCAATACTGCTTTCAGCAGCAACTCCCCCTATTGCATTATCAAGCTCATTTGGATCTTTTGGCTTAATAAAAAATTCACATATCAGATCATTTTTTGAGGGTTTATAATCCTGGTCAATATAATTCAAATAATTACTCATTTTTCTATTTCTAAACCTCTTTCATATTATGACTTATTTAAAATGCTTTATATATTTTTTCATTAAAAAAATCCAATACTCTTATATCTGGAGAGAGTAATTCTACTTTATCATTCTTGTTTCTTAAACCTCTGTAAATCCTTTGAAGAAGTTCCCTTTTTGCTTTATCCATATAAAAACTCATAAAATTTTCTGGATTTGTTTTTTTTAGAATTTTCCAAAAAATTCCAGAAATATTCGGATATGGGAATCTAGTTATGACTATACTATTACATATTTCTCCTGGGAAATCAATACCCCTATTGCATCTGGTTGTAAACAAAACATCTATCTTTTTTTGTTTAAAATCATCAACTCTATGGCTTAAAGGGTCTTGTTCCTGTTCATTTATAAGTTCCTGTTGAGTTGGCAGATTATCTAATGAGAATAATTTTTTTTCAGTAGAGGTTGGGAGATCAGAAAAAGCAGTTACATGAACCAAACATGGTTTTTTTGCATATTCCAGACATTTAGACAATGCTTTTAAATAATTTTCTCTGCTTAACTTGTCTGAATTAAAATTAGCATAGCTGCAATTAAATTCATATCCATGCTTGCACTTTATTAATTCTCCCTGATGAGAGGTTTCTGCCTCGATTATTTTAAAATTTTCAAGTGCAAAAATATTTTTAAGAACATTTTCAGAGTGTATTGTGCCGCTCATCATTATTAAAACTTTATTTTTTTCTATTATCTCCTTGAATCTTTTTGCAAGATTAGGGGTCACAAGATGTATTATAATATCTTTATCTTTTTTCTCAATAGAAAAAAAGGTTTCATCAAAAAAATCATAAAATATTCTTGCTACTTCATCCAGATGAAATAAATAATTTGAATCTTCAAGTTCAATTTTTTCTAGAAATTCTGTGTTTTCAAGAATTGCTTCCAGCAATTCCTTTATTGAAGTGTTTTCTATTTCTTTTAATTCTACTAGATTTTTCTCATATTCTAATCTTATCTTATTTGTTATATCGATTAGTTTATTGATAGTTTCCTGTGCTGCTTTATCTTCTGAAAAAAGCATTCCAAAATTAAACAAAGCTCTGTTTATGTTTATTTTCTCCTGATTAGCAAAACTATCTAAAAATTCATCACATTCATCTATTATTTCTATCTCTGTTGCAGGTTTTCTGTCCATCAAGGTCTCTAATTTATATTTCATGCTGTTAAATATTAAAACATCAGAATCTGCGTAAGCTTCATATTGGTCGTAAAAACCGCATCCTGGTTTTCTTTGATAAAAAACAAAATTTTTATTGTTTAATCCTTTATATTTAATTTTCCTTACTTTTCCTAACCTATTTGTTTCAAAGTCCTCAGAGATTATCGGAGACCAGTAAGGACAAATTGGAGCTATGCTTATTCTCCTGACATCAGAAATAGATTGAAAATCTGTTGATTTTACATCTGAATTTTGTTTTATGTAATCTCTTATTGTCTGAATATTTTTCTCTTTTATCTCTATTTTGCATGGAAGAAGATTATTATCGCATGAAGAATCTAAGTTTATGCTTTTATTTTTTGTTTCTTCAAAGATATCAAATAATTTTGCATTTTTTTCTTTAGTATATTTATTTTTTAAATCTGTTTCTTCTAAAAATTTACATTTAAAATTCTTTCTTCCTACTATTGAGGATATCTTAAGTTTTTTCCCGTCTTTGAGGACATATTTCTTGTCAGAATAATCTTTAGTATACTGCTCTTGAAGAGATTTTATTGGTACAACAATAGAAGTTCTACCTAATCTTCTTGCAAGATTAAGAGCAATTGCGCTTTTACCAGTACCACACAAACCTCTTATAAAAATTATTTTAGAACCAGATTTAACTGCATCTATTACTTCTTTCACCACATCTGCCTGAGATTTTCCATTTGAAAAAATCAGAGGCTTCAATTCTCTTTCATCTTCATGTAAACTCCACATCTTAAAAATCAAAAAGCGGGCAATAGCTTCTAAACTCACACCACCTACACAAAACACCTGGATTTGGATTGAATTCCTTTGTTGATTCTATTTTATCTATAAGTCTCATTATCTCTTTTTTCAATTCTTCTAACTGATCCTCTGTTCTCTTTGAAACCATTTTTTCATTAAAAGCAAGAAAATGCCAGATTAAATGAACATCATTAACATTCTCAAATAATTCCCTTATGGCAATAGAATATAAAGCAAGCTGCTTATCCTTATCCAACTCTTCCTGAGTTTTAAGAAAACCTCCTGTTTTATAGTCGTGAATTTCAAAAATATTATCCTCTTTATTATGAACCAGCCGGTCAATATATCCCTGAAGCTGATATTTGCCTTCTTTATCCAGATTGATTATCACTTTTTTTTCTGTAGCAATCGTATTGTCCTTAAACGGAGAGTGTTTGATAAAGTAGTCTATCAGGAATTTTACACCTTGATTAAAGTAATGTTCTGCTTCTAATTCTTCCTTAACTATTTTTATTTCTCTATTAAAATCTCTATTCCAGCCATTTACATAATTCTCTAAAACTTCGTCTAATTTTAATATTGTCCCCTTTGCAACTTCTTCATAAATCCACTGGAGGGTTTCATGAACTTTATGCCCTAAAAAACCTTCGATTGTTTCTTTAATATCTGGCTCTAATTTATCAATATATCGAAATCTAAATTTTAGAGGACATTGCTCAAAAGTTGACAGTCTGGAATATGAATAAATCACCATTTTTGTTAAATTTAGATAATAAAGAGGGTATTAAAAGTATTTCTATGATAAGAAACCAGAAGTATTTTAGGGGTTGTGGGAATTTTATATATTCAAGCTTAATCTGCTCAAACTATAAATTGCCTGCAGAAAAATAACAAAACTTAAAAACAGAGAATATCTAATCTAGGTAATAAAGAAGAAAAATGATAGAAGAAATAATTGGATTTGTTTTTATAATATCTGGAATAGTGGGGGGAATTGTTGATAGAACGATTTGCAAAAATCTTTGCCATATTTGTAATCAACAACAACTTTCTCCTTGTTATTTTCTATTTTTATTTGTTGGAATTATCTTTGTTGTTAGTGGATATAGTTTAGTAGCAATGAGAAAAGAGAGAGATAATCTTCCTAGATTTAAAGTAAAAGGAGAGCAATAAGGGTTTAAACCAGTGATAGATAAAAACGAAATAAGCTATGAATGAGAAGATTAAGAGAAGCTGCTCATCTGCAAAGCTCAATAAGTTTGAGATTACTAAGAAAGTTAAAATGGTCAATAAAAAATGATAATCTCTAGCCCAGATTTTAAAAATAACCAGAAGATACCTATTCGGTTTACCGGGGATAGAAAGAATATAAACCCCAATTTAATTATAGAAAATATCCCAAAAGATGCAAAAAGCCTTGTCTTGATTGTTGATGATCCTGACTTTCCGGGAGGCTGGGACCATTGGATTGTTTTTAATATCAAGATAACGAATAGGATAAATGAGAATTCTATTCCGGGAATACAAGGGAAGAATACATATGGAAAAATTAATTATATGGGACCAAGACCTCCCTCTGGCACACATAGATATTTTTTCAGAATTTATGCTCTTGATTGTATGCTAAATTTAAAAATCGGAAGCAATAGAGAAGAATTGGAAAAAGTTATGGGCGGACATATTCTCGAAAAAGCAGAATTAATTGGGTTGTATAGATAAATTTAAAAAATAATTTTATTTTTATCAAAGTCTCCTGCTACTCCTTTAAAATTAAGTGTAACCACTTTGCAGATTTCTGATATATAAATACATATCACTCTAAAACATATATTTTTGTATATAGTTTTATATTTAAAGAAAAAAGAGTATTTTTAGTTGAGGTGTGTAAAAAAAGGTGATAATTGAAATCTCATTCGGACTTGTAGGGGGGATTAATTTTGGATTAGAAAAATATTGGGGTATGGTTAATGACTTATTAAAGAAATATCCTTACGCAACCTGGACAAAAATAGTTAACTGGAAGAAGGGCAGGGGAAAATATATTGTTGAAATTGACAGATGAAGACAGATTTTTAGGATTAACTATGCAGCTAATGATTCAGTTATATATCTTGTGATTTCACTAACCGAAACCGATTCTTTTAAAGGCGTTGTTAATTCCTTCATTATTAATTCTTTTATTACTGGCAGAGCATTTGCTTTTTCTGATTCTCTTTTCGCAATTATATTTTCAATTCTGTTAATACCCTTGTCAAAAGGCTCTTGCATTCGGTTAAGAATATGTGGGTTATTAGTCTCCCAACCGCAATCCTTTCTACCAATTTCTAAAACATTTTTAGCTCCATGCGCAATTTGCAAAAGTTTATCGTCACCATAAACTGCTTCTGCTAACCCTGCCGAAGGAGAAATAAATCCAAAACTTCTGCTGCTATATTTACCTTCTTTATCAAAAGAATGTATTTCAATAGTATTATCAATAGTTAAACATACAAGATTATGGCCTGCAACCCCAAGAACCTCTTTAAGAAATTCAGACCCTATTTGTTTGTGCTCTTCATAAAATCGTAAAAGCTCACGTCTTGACTCAAACTCCCTAGATTTAGTTTCTGCGACCAAATTTCTTCTTTGTGCATAAGCCTTATCAATTTTTTTATTTACTTTTTTATCTTTAGGAGAAATTTCATTTTGAGGGTGTATAATCTGCCTTACTTCTTCTAATTGGATATAAAACTTAATATAATTCTTTACATCATGATTTATGAATAAAGGAGGCAAAATAATCCCTGCAGATAGATAATCTTCCCTTTTTTCTCTGGAGCTAATTGCTCTTTTTAAGTCTTTTAAAGTATTAAAAGGGATTAGATTGTTTCCTTCTGTTTTAATTGTATTAAGGCAATAACCCATAATAGACCCTTTATCTGTAAAATCATTTCTATAGTCTGAAATAGAAGGAAAATGTAATACATTGTCTCTTTCTCGGACATATAAAATATTTTGCTTTTTTGCCATTTTTAATTTTATCAGAACTCTTCTTCTTTAGGTAATTTCCACAGGGAGAGAGACCTATTTAAACTTTTCTATAATTTGGAATTACTAAACCAATTTAATAATTCTCTGTAAATATTTCATAAAAAGCCTGAGGATGCTTGCATGCAGGGCAGGTATCAGGCGCATCTTTACCTTCGTGAACATAACCGCAGTTTCTGCATTTCCATTTTACAACTTTATCTTTCTTGAAAACTTTTTTGTTTTTCACATTTTCCAAAAGTTTTCTGTATCGTTTCTCATGCTGTTCTTCAACTTCCCCTATTTCTTTAAAAGAAACTGCAATTTCTTTGAAACCTTCTTTTTCAGCTGTTTCTTTAAATTTAGGATATAAAGTTCCCCATTCCATTTTCTCTCCTTCTGCAGCAGCCAATAGGTTTTCTTCTGTATTGCCTATCTTGCCTGCAGGATAAGAAGCTGTAATCTCGACATCTCTTCCTTCAAGATATTTGAAAAATATTTTTGCATGTTCTTTTTCATTATCTGCTGTTTCCAAGAAAATTGCAGATATCTGCTCATAACCTGCTTTCCTTGCAACAGATGCAAAAAAAGTATACCTGTTTCTTGCCTGGCTCTCACCAGCAAATGCTTTTAATAAATTCTTTTCTGTTTCACTTCCTTTTATTGATTTCATATTAAATCTAGTAATAATCTGTTGTTTTTATACTTTATCCCTAATCTCTTAAACTTACTGATGTTCTTCTGCTCAAATAGCATATCAATTTTAAATATTACTAGTTATCGTAAAAATATTATTACTATAATCTTTTCTGTAACCCACTTAGATTTTCTTTCAGAATACCCTCTGCTCTTTGGACTATGTCATAACAAACTTCAGCAGTAGCATACACTTTTTTTCCTAAAGGAGTTCCTTGTTCTACTTCTTTAACTATTTGGTCAAAAGTATAGGGTTCTCTGCCTACAGCAAGAATCGGCCCCTCATCATTCAGGCTTCCTTTCTTATGCATCTCCCTTATCCAATCAATTACTTCTGGTCTTGGATTATAATCTTCTTGTTTTTTTGCCATATTTTAACATAAAAAGAATTCATTTAAAAGGATTATTGTGATTTCCATAGGCCATGCAGGTTGCAATAGGCTCTTACTGTAAAATCCTTAATATCCCCCAGATAAAAACAAACTTCAGGTTTGTCTCCTGGCTTTAAAAAATATTTGAAAACTCCTAGATTACAAACAACTTCAACCCACTCTATATAGTGTTCTTCTGTCATAGGATGCGCAACTGCTCCTACTTTTACAATTGTTTTTCCCTTACCTTTACTCTCAAGAACAGGAACATGCTTCTCAAGAGAGGCATCAACTGTGTTTTCTTTTAATAATTTCATTGGTTGCCCGCAACAAACTAAAGAATCTGCTCCTTCATGAAGAACCTCTATGATATTACCGCATATTTCACATTTCCAGATCTGATTTTTTTGAGTCATTTTAAATTAATTATCTTTTATTTTTGTGTTCTTCAAAAATTTGTTCAAGTTCTTCCAGGTCTAAAGAAAGGTCTTGAGAACTTCCACCAGTAGTTTCGTATTCTTCGCCTATTACCTTTGCCCAATTTCCTGGCTTAGGTAAAGGAGCTTTTCCCAAATTACTTCCTATTATTGCCATCCCCATTAAATCATCTCTTTTGCCATATTTATTAATATATTCTCCTTTATCATTAAAATGTCCTCCTTGCTCTGGTTGATAACCTTTTGCCATATTTATTTGATAGAATTTAATTATTTAAAGATTATTATCTTATAATGAATCTAAAGGATTAGAAATTTTCTCTAATTCTGAAGTTGAAATATGAGTGTAAATCATCGTCGTGTTTATTGCAGCATGACCTAAAAGCACTTGAATCTTTCTTATATCTACTCCTGATTCAAGAAGATGAGTAGCAAAACTATGCCTCAGAGTATGGGGATGAACTTCTTTATTAATACCTGCTTTTTGTGCTGCCTTCTGCACTATCTTCTGAATATTTCTTGTAGTTAGGGGTTTATCTTTGGAAAATAAAAATTGCCAATCGCCATGTTTGCTAATAAACTTTTTTAGTTTTTTAGATATCTTTTCAGATAAAATAAACATCCTATCTTTTTTGCCTTTTCCTACTCTTACCCATCCAATATTTTTATCTAAATCTATATTATTTGGTTTTAGATTCACAAGTTCAGAAACTCTTAGCCCTGAAGAATACAGCAGCTTGAGCATTAGGTTACTTTTAAAATTTTCAGCAGAATCAAATAATTTTGAAACTTCTTCTTTTGTCAGAACAGAAGGAAGCTTGTTTTCTTTTTTAGGGCGTTTAATCCCTAGAGTAGGGTCTTTACTAAGAATATTAGAATAAGCAAATCGGATTGAAGAGAGAAATAATATGTTTGAGGCACTTGCCTTGTCTGACATTTTATATGCTAAAAAACTCTTTACATCATTTATGTCTATCTGCTCAGGCAATTTTTTTGAGTGTTCTAGTAATTGCCGGTTAAAATCCAGATAATTCCTTAAGGTATACTCCGATAATTTTAATATCTTAATTTCTGTTTCAAGTCGCTTGAGAAATTCCTCTTTTTCCATGTAAGAGATTGTGCGAACTTGTATATAAATGTTTTTTAATATCAAAAACACTTATTGTTTATGGATTTAGAAAAAAAGGTTAAAAAATTTGAGATAAAAATTGATCATGAAAAATGCAAGGGATGTAAACTATGCATTCATTTTTGTAAGTTTGATGTTTTAGAAATAGACAAAATATCAAATCAGAAAGGGTATTTTCCTATTCAAGTTAAAAATAAAGAGAATTGCACTGGATGCGGTAATTGTTATATAATCTGTCCTGAAGGGATTTGTATTGAGGTATATAGAAAATACACCGCGGATAAAAATCAATAATAACAAACGCCAATAAACCTATCTATGAACTGATTACCAAAGCGTTTAAGAGTTAAATATTACCAGAAAATAGTTTTTGATACTGCTATCTTATTAATAAAAATTCCCCTTAAAACCAAGCCGATTAAAGAGTGTAGAGAAGGGAGTGGCTTGGTTAAGGGGGGCTAGAGAGGATTTAAGAATTTGTTTTAAGCATATTTTGATGATTATCTTATAACTGGCCAGATAAACAAACAATAAAACCCTCTGCAGATTTTTGTAAAACAGCCATCATGTTGAGAGGGTTTTATTATTTAGAGTTATAGAGATTAAATGAAAAATATGAAATTTTTATTTGGGTGCCTCCTTTGAAATTTTTCTTAATTATGCTAGATATTTTTTATTTATAAATGGTAAGAAGGAGTTGTATGGACATCAGATATGTAGTAATCCTCTATATCCCTCAATATAAAACCTTAAATAACTGAAAAAAATTACAATTATATGTATCTGTACGACCTGTTGCTGAATAATGAAGAAATGTTAAAGATTTTATTTACAGTGGTAGTCGGGCTTTCTTGTTTTATTATTGTTTTAAAAACTAACAGATTATTCAGATTAAGCGATCACCAAGGGATTAGATACTTTAGAAATGCTTTCTTTTTTTATGGGCTTGCTTTTGTTTTCAGATATTTATTCTTAAGAATTTCTAATTTTGCTACTCAGATTATCTTTGAGTTTTTTATCATAATGGCAGGATTTTTTTTACTATATAGCCTGATCTGGAAAAAATTTGAAACTCAGGAAAAAGCAAGCTACAGCTCTTTATTTAATATAAGAATATTATTGTTTTATGTTTTAGTAGGAATTTTGGCATTTTTAGATTACATGTGGGCAAGCTATTGCTTCATGTTTGGTTCTCAGATTATCCTTTTTGCATATGCAAGTATTATAAGTTATCTTAATTATAAAAAAAGTAGTGGAAGAGGATTTACAAAACTATATTTTATAGTAATGCTCTTAAACCTTATTATCTGGATAGCTAATTTTGCTACTGCAAGATATTTAGGTTGGTATCAACCAATAGTAGTTGGAGTTTATGCTCTGAATATAATTATCTTTCTTATATTTTTATATGGAGTGGTTAGTTTAACAAGAAAATAGAAACATGGTAAAGAAAAGGGAGAGATTAGAAGTTATTAGAGATATTCTTAATTCTATTAGGGAAAATAAGAACATAAAGCCTACAAGATTGCTTTATGCATCAAATCTGTCTCCCCAAATGTTTAAGGAGTATATTAATGAATTAATTGAAAAAAAATTCATTAGTTTAGACATAGATGAAGAGGAGAAAAAAACCTTTTCTCTTACGAAGAGGGGTAATGAATTTTTAGAGGAATATAGAATTATAGAAAGATTTGTTGAAAATTTTGGGCTTTGAATAAACAAGATAATTATAAAATCTCCTTTAAATTCAGAGTTCTGTATTTAAATCTTTGGTTGTTACTTTTTTATGGTCACTACTATGTATTATGCCTGATAACTATTGGATAAAAATTGGGATAACCGAGAAGCCTTAATCTACCGATTTTTTAGCCTTTTGGCGAGAAGACCTTTTATCTTTTTCTTGGAGTTTTCGGTTAGCGTCGTCCTTTAAAATCTTCCCTCACCTTTCTTTCTAATTCAAGCAAACATCTTATAACATGTCTATCTGTTTTCCAGTTTGCTCTTTCTTCTTCAGTAACTTCAGTAGACAACAAGTCTTCTATCCCCTCCTCTGCCCTCATTAAATCTGCTATTATCTGTGTTGGTAAATGTGACTTTTTTAATTCATATTTGAGGCATTTATCTATATACTCAAAAACTACCTCTGAAGAATAACTAGGACCACTAGACCCCCATGTTTTGGGTCCTTTTATAATCATCCTTGCTTCGATATGATAATCCGCGGAGTATTTTTTTCTTATTATCTCATTTGCCATATTTTAAGCAGATTATTTGGTTATTTAAAGATTAATATATCCCAATATTTTATATTCTAATACTTATTTTCATTCCTTAATTTAATAACCCAATTAAAAATAGTCTTTTATAAACTTCTTGGAGAAAACCGCAGATTCTCGCATAAAAATCATAGTTTTTGGTTGAAAACAGGGCTAATGCTTATATATCGGTTAATTTTAGGGTAAAGCTATTACTATGGCCATATAATAAAAAATATAAAAGGTATAATAAAAAAATAAAAAATAAAATTAGGTCTAAGTTCTAAGAATTAAAACTAGTATTCTTCTTCAGAATCATCTTCTGATTCAGATTCTTCTTTGAATTCTTCACTTTCAGATTCTTCTTCAGATCCTTCTTTCTTAGGTGTTTTGCCTTTTTGCTTCATAAAGCAGTCTCTGCAATAAACAGGCCTTCCTTCTGTTGGTTTGAAAGGAACTTCACATTCATTTCCGCAATCAGAACAAGTTGCTTTATGCATTTCTCTTGGTCCAAAACTTCTGAAACCTCCACCTCCGCGGTTGAAGCTTCTTCTTGGGCCGCCCCTATTAAAATTTCCCATGTTTGTCCTCCATTATCTTCTATTTGCCTAGTTTTCTAGGCCAAAAATGAGAAATAATATCAGTATATAAATTTATGTATTGGAGAAAATTAAAAGAGCATCAATTCCTAAACTTTAAATAATACTTTTGCCTGCAAGTAAAATGCCAGATAATATTATTGATGTAAAAAATTTATCAAAGAATTTCGAAGAGATTAAAGCAGTTGATAATATTTCATTTAATGTAAACCGTGGACAGATTTTTGCTTTTTTGGGGCCAAATGGTGCAGGTAAAACGACTACAATAAAAATGCTGACTACTCTGCTTCGCCCTTCTTCTGGAGAAATAAAAATAAATGGGTTTAATCCATTAAAAGAAAAACATAAAGCAAGACACTCTTTTGGGATAGTTTTTCAGGACCCAAGTTTAGATGATGAATTAACTGCTTATGAAAACATGGAGTTTCATGCGGTTATGTATGAAGTTGATAAAGAAACAAGAAAAAAAAGAATTGAAGAATTATTAAAATTTGTTGAATTATGGGACAGAAGAAATGAACAAATTAAGAACTTTTCTGGAGGGATGAAAAGAAGATTGGAAATTGCAAGAGGATTGATTCATCATCCAAAATTATTATTTCTTGATGAGCCAACTATTGGCCTGGATCCTCAGACAAGAAATCATCTGTGGCAATATGTTTTAAAATTAAATAAAGATGAAGGAATGACTGTCTTCCTGACTACACATTATATGGAAGAAGCTGAAAAGGTTGCTGACAAAATTGCAATAATTGACCATGGAAAGATTGCCAAAATTGGAACTGCAGAAGAATTAAAAAAAATGACTAAAACAAGGTCATTAGAAGAAGCTTTTTTGAAAATAACAGGATATAATATAAGAGAAGAAAAAGCTTCTGCAAAAGATAATCTTAGATTTAGGAGGATGGGAAGATAATGGGAGTAAAAAAGAGAAGTCCGACAAAAACAATCGAAGCTACACCACATCCAGAAAAAGAACATACTCTTATTAAACCCTATAAAAAGGAGGTAATAGATATAACAGGTTATAAATCTGCTTCTAATATTAATGCAAGAACAGAATTTAGAAAATTTACTGAAGCTACATCTAATGGTCCATATATTCATATTCATACTCATCCTTCTGAAGCTCCCCATCTAAATTTTTGGGATAAACTTGACCTTTATTTTCAGGGGGTAGGGAAAAAAGAAATTGAAAAATGGAAAAATATTACTGCTTTGCCTAGTGGAGCAGATATGGGGCAGCTTATAATAACCGATGATGAAAGAACTATGGATATTGCTGTAAGGAACCCCAAAACGGGGGAGGTATTAGGGTATAATGTTCTTAGAAAAACTAAAAAAACACCAAAATGGGGAACTGCAAGAGCATATATTCAAAAGCATTTTTTTAAGGGGGTTATGAATTTAATAAATTACAATCTCTTAGGCTTAGGGAAGAGAAGTGAAGAGCTTTCGAAGGATAAAATTAAATATCATAAAGAAGTTTTAAAAGCAGTAAAGAGTGGAAATTACCAAAGAGCAAATGAAGCACTTGAAATATTTGCAGACAAATATTCCCTTCAACATCGAATGGTGCCTGCTCAAAACTACAAAGTAATGGAAACAAAAGGTACATTTGTGAATAAAGGCTTAGAACAAACAGTCTCTGTATTTATTGGGATTGGGGGGCTTTTAATATCTCTTTTATTTTTATCTTCAAATTTTACAGGATTCGCAATCGCTAATTTAACACAAAGAACTTCAAATATCATTGGGATGATTTTATTTATTGTTTCATTAATTGTGTTATTTTTTATTATGAAAAGGAGGAAAAACTAATATGGGAGTAATTTATATTATGTGGTTAAGACAGTTGAAAAGATACTGGAGGTCCAAATCAAGGATGATTGGAACTTTAGGGCAGCCTATTTTATTTCTAGTTGCATTGGGATTTGGTTTTGGTGCAATATACCAAAAAGCAGGAGGGGGAAACTATCTGGAGTTTTTAGCTCCCGGAATAGTTGCAATGAGCATATTATTCACTTCTATGTTTAATGGAATAGAAGTCATTTGGGACAGACAGTTTGGATTTTTAAAAGAAACTTTAGTTGCTCCTGTTTCAAGAATTAAGATAATGATCGGAAGAACATTGGGAGGAGCAACTGTTGCATTTTGTCAGGGAATTCTTGTTTTATTAATTTCAATAATTATCGGGTTTAGGATAGAAAATTTTATGGATATACCTGTTGCTTTAATATTTATGTTTTTAATTGCGATATTATTTACTGCATTTGGAACTGCTCTTGCTTCTAGAATACAAGACATGAATGCGTTTCCTTTAATAATTAATTTTTTAATAATGCCTCTGTTCTTTCTATCAGGAGCCTTATTTCCATTAAATGATTTGCCTAGATTCTTGGAGATTATTGTAAAAATCAATCCCCTTTCTTATGGGGTAGATGGAATAAGAGGAGCTTTAACAAATTTAAGCAGCTTTGGATTATTCACTGATTTTTTTGTTCTTGCAGTATTAACCTTAATTGTTGGGGGAATTGGAAGCTGGATGTTTTCTAAGATTGAAGTATAAACCCTTAGAACACATAAAATTAAATATGAAAAAACACTAATTAAACAATGAAAAGCTTTTTTAAGAATGATAAGGGAGAAATCCATTTCGGGATTAATGGAGGAGATGGATTCCAAAAAATAGATAATTTTGATGTTAAAATTCTTAAAAACCTTGGAAGCAAAAAATTGTGGAGATGCACTGTCTGTAATGACTTGCGTATAGGAGAAATTGCCCCTAAGCAATGCCCTACTTGTTTTGCAATTGATGCTTTTGTTGAAATAAATGAAAAAGAATTTTTAGAGATGATAAAATAAGGGGGTAAAACTTAAATCAATAATAAATAAAACGATATAAGATATGGCAATTGAGACTAGGTCATTGATGATTGCTTCATATTAAAATCGTTCAATAAATTACTGATAAAGAACACAAAAATATGTTAATGAAAAACAAAAAATGGCAAAAAATAATAATGTTTCATGGAGCTTCGTGCCCACATTGCCATAGAACAATGCCAAATGTTGATAAACTGATTAAAGAAGGTTTTAAAATAGAGAAAAAAGAGGTCTGGGAAAATGAGAAAAATGCAGAAGAAATGAGAAAATTCAAAGATATAATTATTCCTGCCTGTGGCGATGGATTAGGGGTGCCTGCTTTTGTTGATTTAAATAAAAATAAAGCTATTTGTGGCGAACAGACTTATGAAGAGTTGAAAGAATGGTTAGAAAAATAATTGAGATAAGCAAAGAAGAAATAGAAAAACAGATTAAAATCTGGAGAGAGTTTACAGAAAAACAGGAAAAGGATAAATTTATATTAAATCCTGATAAAGAGACTGTTGAAAGATTAGCAAAAGGGGTCTTAACAAATGAAAAAAATAAAGAAATGAAATTTTGCCCATGCAGGATGATTATGAGTGACAAAGAACAAGATAAAAAGCTAGTCTGTCCTTGTAGTTTTAAAATGCAAAAAACCTGGAAAGAAAAAGGCGAGTGCTGGTGTTCTTTATTTGTAAAGGCAAAATAAAAAGAGATAACTTTAAGCAAACCTAAAGACTTAAAAACGACTAATTATTATAAAATTTACCTTAAAAGGAAGAAGAGTTCTGTGGTAATTTAAAAAACTTATAATAGAAATGGTAAAAATAACAGCACATGGGGCTGCACAGAGGGTTGCAGGAAGGAAAGATATATTAGAAGCTGCTGGCAAAAAAATCGGGCTTGATTGCGGGTATGGCTATGATAATGTAAGGACTTTTCCTGAGGGGTATGATCCACAAAGTTTAGACTGCATAGTTCTTGGTCATCCCCATGTTGATCACATAGGCATGCTTTCAGATGCTTTTGTAGCGGGATTTAGAAAACCTGTTTATTGTACCTGGGCAACAGCAGATACTTCAAAGAATCAGATACAACAAGAAATATATAGCACAATGATGCACAATAAAAGAGTTGACGATTTAAAAGCAAGGGGTCTTGGTAAAGATCTTGAATATGAAAAACAAAGATATACTTATCAAGATTTTAAGAAAATTATGGAACTTTTTGTTCCTTTTGAAACCTTTGAAGGTGAAAAAGTTCAAAGAGGTTTTCCTTATTTAGAACCAATTAAGATTAGTAATAATATAACTGCATATCTCTATGATGCAGGGCATAGTACTGGTTCTGCAGAAGTACTTTTTGAGATTATTGAAAGTGGAAAAATGGTGAAAATCTTAAGTTCTTGCGATCGTGGAAGAAACGATATCGACATGCCTATCCTTAGAAAACCGAATACAAGATTTCCAAAAGATATTGATGCAGTTTTGATGGAATGTACTTACGGGGACAAAACTCATGAGCCTATAGAAAATTCAATTGGAGCGCTTGAAAAAGCAGTATGGGATACTTATCAAAAAAATGGTAAATTAATAATGCCTGCATTTGCAATCACGAGGACAGCTATAGCAAAAGTTTTGCTTTATAGGATGTTTAAAGAAGGAAGATTCCCAAAAGGCATGCTTATCCATTCAAGCAGCCCTGGAGCAGATAAGGACGGCAGGATAATATTAAAATATCCTCAATATCTTGATGAAAGAGCTATAAAAGAATTTGAAAAAAAATATGATTGTCCATTTAAATTTGAAATATTAGTAAGGCATATTAAACTTCAGGATTTAAAAAATTATTTAGAAGCAGGTGTTGCTTCAAATCCTTCTATTATACTTGCTTCCTCTGGTATGTGCCAGGATGGCAGGATTGATAGAATTCTAAGACATGAAATTGAAGATGATAAGAACACAATCACTTTACTTGGTTTTCAGGCACCAGGCACACGGGGGTATCTTTTAGACCAGGCAAGAATATCTGGAGAAAAAATAATGGTTCCTTTTTATGATAAAGCAGTCAGATTAGGCGCGGAAGTAAGAAAAATAGGAGGTTTTAGCTGCCATCCAGATATTATTGAAGCAATAGCACATGTTAATAATTTATATAACCCAAAAAAAGATTTTGGGAAAAGAAAGCCTTTGAAAATACTTTTAGAGCATGGAGAAAAGGAAAATTGTGAAAGAGCTAGAAAAAAATACATAGAAGCAGGACATAAACCAGAAAATGTAATTGTTATGGAAGAAGGAAAAACTTATGAAATAGCTGCTTAATAAAGTTTTTAAACCATAAAATCATATAAAAATTACCCTTTGGGAAAGAGTTCTGATGAATATTGAAAATGGCAGATTATAAAGAAACTAAAATGAGTCAAAGGGCAAAACGAAAGTTAGAAGAAATATCCACCCCAGATTCTTATCTTAGAAAGGAAGTTGAATTTCTTAGATATAACCAAAGATCCAGAGAAAGAGTTAATAATCCTGATGGAAGTCTTAACCTGGTAAAGGCTTATCAAATGTTAGGGGTTGAAAATCAGGAGATAGTTTTATTAAAAAGGTGTATTGAATGGAATCTTAGTGAAGAACAAGCTCATGAATTAATAAAACACAGATATAGAGAATGTTACGCTAGCGGAGAAAAGAATTTTCCATACGGAATATTTGGAGGAGTGAGTATAACTCTTTCTGAATACCCAAGATGGTGTGAGTTTTTCAGCATTAAACCCGATGAAAAGTTTCCTGATTGGGGAGATCCAGAAAAAGTAAAAAAAATAAAAGAAGTTCTCGAAAAAAATAAAGATAAATTAGGGTTATAACAAAGAACAAATGGCAAAAACATTAAAAGATCTTTTATTAGATGAAGGAGTTAAGGGAAAGCAATTTGTCTTTCCATCTCAAGATGGAAGCAGAAAAATTTATACTGTTCTGGGAGCTGAAACTGACAAAGCAGATTTAACAGTAAAATATTCAGATGGAAAAGTAGATTCCATACCTATTTCTTCTCATTTTGATGACGAGGAGTTTTCAACAAAAACAGTGCCAGGTAAATTTTATAAATCTAGGTCAGCAGAAGGCAGTATTTTTTTCTGTGCAAAAGAAGGAAAACTAATAGATTACTTAAATCGTGAATCTGAAGCTGAAAACACGGGAGGGCTTGATGAAATTGAAAATCCAGAGAATCATATAAATTTTCTTTTAGCTGATGCAGAAAAATCTCGGGATTATGCTTCATTCATAAGAAGATGCTTAGATTCTGGTTATTTAGCTGAGGATACTTCTTTAGGTTATGAAGATGATTATCGTTTAGCCGAAGACCACGAACTTAACCGAGAACCTACTCTTGAAGAAATAGAGGGAGATGTAAACCTTGATACATTCGGAAGCGGTTCTGGTCTCTTAGATTTATCCCTTCAGGCAGATGACACTTCTTTAAGAGGGTTCCTTGATGAAATTTATACTCCTGAAAATCAGCATGAACAAAAACCGGAAGATTCTGATGAAGATGCAGGTTCAGGTCTTCTTGATTTGTCTGTTCAAGCAAAGAAAAAAAATAAAAATCCCGTTTCAAGATTTTTTAGATGGCTACTTTTTTTAGATTGATATTTTAGTATGATAGACTCTTTTATCTAAACAGGACTTAGAAAATCCATAAAATCCTTAAATTTGTAGACATAAACTGCTGTTGCAACATCATTTTCTCCCGTATAAATAAAAAGATTATCTCCTTTTATTATTGCTCCACTTGGGAAAGTAACATTATTCACAAAAGGGGCATTTTCAATTTTTAAATGAGGTTCTAAAATTTCATCTGATCTTTTTAATATCTTAGAAGGATCTCTTTTATCAACTAAATAAGCTCTTCCTATGTATTCTTTTGTTCCATCCTGATGATGTCTGTGCTGATGGTCTATTATTAAAAATCCATCTTCACACTCCAGGGGCGCCGGACCTGCTCCGACATGTCCTTTTTCATCACCTTTAATAAAAAGTTGGTGATCCCCCCACTGTATTAAATCCTTTGAACGAGAAAGAACAATACTCGGAACCATATATCCTGCTTGTCCATATGGTCTTGTTAGTGCTGCAAATTCATATTCGCCGGTTCTGGGGTTTTTGATTTTCTTTGGAAAAACAACTACGTCTTTGCTTGGTGAGAAAAATATAGGCGCAGGATTTTTTTTCGGAAGTCTTACGAAATTTTTAAAATCATTTGTAACACTGAAGGCTGTACAAACATCCTGTTCTCCTGAACATGCAACATAGCTTATCAAATGTTTGTAATTTTTTCCACCAATATTAACCCCATCTTCGAGCTTAGTTATTCTTGCATCTTCGATCCCAAACTCTTCATATTTTTCTCTTGGAAAAAAAGTAGGTTTTTCAGAGATCTTAAAATTAATTCCATCTTTGCTTTCTGCCAGTCTAAAATGAGATATGTATGTTGGCCTTTTTCTTTCTTCAGGTTCAACTATCATTAAAACCTTATCGTCGCAGTTTGCATCTTTGTTAGCTCTTTCCCATTCCCATCTTATTTCATATTCTCCTCTGCTGTTTTTTATAGCTCTTGGAGCTGCGATGTGTCCTGGAAATTCGTCATTTGTCTTTTCCATAACTCTTAGAAGAAGATATATTTTCTCACCTTTGTCATCTGAAAAAAGAGTTGCTCCGGGATTGCAGACAGAGATTACTTTAAGATTTTCATTAGAAGATTTTATTTTTTCAGGTATTGCAATAACTCTCTCTTCTATCGGTTTTGGCACTCCCATGTTTAATATCCAGAATTATCTGTATTTTCAGCCAGTAATTTTTTAATTAAACCACTTTCACCAATTCTTATTTTTAGTGGGTCTAAATCAATCATTCCATCATCTCTTCCAGAAGCAGCTTCCAACAGACCATACACATTTTTTTCATCAACTCCCCCGGACATTTTTATGCCCCTCGGAAAATTTTTTTTCATTATTTTCAAAGCTTCTTCTGTTGCTCCGCCAGAACTGAACCCAGTTGATGTTTTAACAAAATCAATTCCATAGGTATCTGCAAGTTTGCATGCCATTTTTATCTGCTCATTGTCTAATTCAGATATTTCTAAAATTAATTTAGTAAGAACATTGTTATTTAGACCAAACTTCCCGATAGCCTCTAATTCTCTTTTAACATAATTTAAATCTCCTTCTTTTAAGGCTTTATAGTTTAGAACAAAATCAATTTCATTTGCCCCCTCTTTTACTGCTAATTTTGCAGCATTTATTTTAAACTCTGTTGGAATATCTCCATTAGGAAAACCCTCTCCAACAGCAGCTATTTTAGTATCAATTTTCCAATTTTCTTGTAAAAAATTCTTTGCATGTGAAATATATTCAGGACGAACGCAAAGAGCATACGGCGTACGCGGAAAATAAATCATTTTTTCTAAAAAATCTTTAAATTCCTTATTACAGATATTAACAGAATCTTTAATGTCTTTTCCTCTATAAAACTCTGGGGTATAAAGAAAAGTATGATCACAAATAGGTGCAACATCTTCTACAGCAAGTTCATTTATTTTTTTTATCATTTTCTTTTCAAATTATTTAATATTTCTTTTAAATGCTCTTTAAAGAATTTTAAAAACTCGTCTTCATCTCTGAATACTTTGTGTGCTATGTTCATGAATGGGCTTATTTTTTCTCTTGGGCAGACAACATAAACATATTTTCCTGTTTCCAAAGCTCTTGTGCATTCATCACTGACACCTTTTGAAAGGCTTATTTTATCATCAGGATAATAAGCAATAACATGGGTTGATTGTGCAATATCCCAGTTTAAATCTCTGTGAACTGTTTGTCTGTTAATTGCCTCTCTTTCTCTCTCGCCTAATTCGCTTCCAGTTTCAACATCAATATCAGCAGGATCTATAATAGGAGTTTCAATTCCATCTATTTCTTTTTCAATATTCCTTAATTTTTCCTTGAATGTATTTATTCTGTTCCAGGCTTCTCCTCCTGCATCTGTCATTGGAAAACTTGAATAAATTAAGAATTTATTATCAAGAAGGCTGTTTATTATCTCTGGATTTTGTTTTGAAGAAAAAACATATGCTGGTTTTTCATAATTTAAGGCCCATCCAAGAGTAACATTGACTTCTACATTCTGCCACAATAAAAGATCCCTTAAATCATGAGTTTGCGCCCTTCCATGAGGAGTTTTAAGCTGTTTTTCTTTTATTGCAGATGGCTTGTCTATTATTGTTACAAACATATCAGCATTTATCTGCTTTAGATATTTCCAGTTGTAAGCATTCTGGTAAACATCATTCCAGAAAAATTGAGCATGAGTATCTATGAAGATTATATCATAATCTTTCTTTTCTTCTTCAAGATTTTTTACAAGCATTTCAAAAGCATTATCCCTTAAGCTTTCAAGGATATCTGGCCTTAGATTCAATAGATTTTCTTTTAATACTGGTGTAGATGAATATTTCTGCGCAAGCTCAAAGAGCATGTCTCCTGTATGGTATCTTTTTACTTTTTTTCCAAGAGGGTTATACCTAGCACAAAAGTTTCTGCTTCCGCTTCCTGATATTCCTGTAACAATTATTATTTTTGCTGGCATTTTAATCTTATCAGAACTCTTCCCCAAGGGTAAGAATATAGGGAATTTGGGGTTTATAAAATTATTTCTTTGCTTTCATATCAATTATATGCAATAAAACTTAAATAGATTGGGGAAGTGAGTAAACTATGGAAAAATACGATGATTGCCCTTATCAGTTAAAGGCAGAATTAAAAAGATTTGATTCCTTGCAATGCCAAATTCGTGCTTGTGGGGGCATAATTGATAATCAACCAAAGTTCAATGAGATTTGTTTGCCTTGCGAGAATTATATTGTGAATGCTCAAAAAAGAGATTATGAAAGATCTGGTGGCTAAAAACCACTGGTTTTTGGCATTATATTTTTAATTTTTCGTGCTAAAAAGTTTTAATTTTTAAAATTTCTTGATTTACTCACTACAAATCTTTTCAATTTTTTCTTCTTAACCACTACAGAACACAATCTTTAAAAGAGCAGAAAGTTTTTAGCGTCGCTTGAATGTTTTAATTTGACAATTAGCTTTAAAAACCATCTTTACTTCTTAGTTTCATGGTAACAGAAAACCTGGGCATGTACGAAATGATCTTTAGAATAATTGAAAATTTTTCTAAATACATTGGGCATATTTCTTTAATTCCCTTTGCTGGAAAATATATTATATTAAGTTTCGGGACCCTAGCTGTTTTTGCTAAAAAATATTTAATCCCTAAAAGATTAATGTTTAGAAAGAATTCTAGAAAAAACAGATAATTTACGTTCGCACACTCAAAATATGCGAACTACCCACAATATATCTTGTGCGAATGTTTTACATATAAAACCTATAAAATAGAGGGAATCAGGTTTTTATTAGGAAAAGTTAGGTTCTATGAATTCAGCTTGCTTCTGCTTAGCTAGATTCTTAGCTATTTTAACTGTGTGCTCTAATAATTTAGACTCTAAATCCTTTTTGTTAACTATCCCAATTATTTTAGGGTCATGAGGTCTATATTTAGATTTAGAATTTAAAATAAGATTGTTTATATCTCTTTGTTGGATTAGATATTTTTTATCAATAGGAGATTCTGGAGCTACATTAATAGAATATTTAAGGGAATATCTTGATCCTCTATGATATTGTATAATCCAGTATGATGAGGAGGGATATTGACCAGTGCATATAATTTGAATGGTGGATTTAGACATTTTCTATTAAAAAATCAGTGGTTTTTAAGGATTTATATGCTGAGTTACACATGCAAAAACCTTTGGTTTTTGCTTAAAAGTTCCAATCGCAAGGACCTTGTACCTTATCAGTCTCATCTTCCTCTTGATCCACATTCACTACCATACTCCCTCTTTGGTGTACAGGTCTCTGACATCTGCCCATAAGGTAGTTATTTTGACATCTGCCTAATCCTAATGAATTTGGATCTAGTTGAGGTTGGGCTAATTGCTCTAATTTTGATTTACCTCTTTTTGTTAAATTAGATAATTCAATTCCTTTATCCTGAGCAATGGATTTAGCATATTCTAATGCTTTTTCATAAGTTTTATCTGAGATATTTTCTTCGTGTGAAGTAACCCCTATTATTTCAATCTTATAAGGAATTCTTGGTCTTGCAATTCTAACTAACCAATAATTATCAACTTGGGCTTTGGAAGTGTAAATAGATGCAATATCTCCTGCTCTTTTTGGTTCTCCTACTGCAACCCTATATCCTTCTTCATAAAATTTTGATGAATCTAAAGGGTCATCTATTAAGAATATTTTACTCATTTTCTACCTAAAAACCTCTAGTTTTTAAGGATTTATGCACTAAAATATACAAGAAACAGACTAAAAAAGCTAAAAATACATAAAAATTTAATAAAATTCAAAATAAGAATAAAAAATCACCTCTCTTTTCCCAGAAGAGTTGGAATTGTTTATTTTTTCCAACTTTTCGTGATCTTGATTATTATTTCTTTTTAGTAAGCCCTAATATACCTACAATTAGCACTACTATTACTAAGATCCATGCAAGGATACCCTCTGTCACTGTTCCTAATTGGGTTACTCCAAGTAATGGCAAAGCTAATATAATTGCTATAAGTATAGTCAACCATGCATTTATTTGTTTCATTTTTGTTCTCCTCCTTTCAATGATTTTAAGCTTGTTTTTTGCTAATTTACTTATGCAAAAACCTCCTGTTTTTGCTTAAAAGTTTTTATCTTTTTCTTGTTAAATCTAATACTTTTGCTGATTTTCTCCTAAATAACATGAATATTATTGTGAATAACACAAGTATTATCAGGAATTGAATAACAAGCCCTGACAAGGCTTCTGTTGAAATTGCCCAATATTTTGTGCTTACTCCAACTAATTGTTGAGCGAATGGGTTTGGGAGCTTACACATGCTCCAGGCGTATACTGGTGTTGCAACAACAGGAGCAATCTTACATGGAACAATTGGAAATATAAAAGACAGAATAGCTATGGCTACAGCTATAATCAAGCTTTTGTTCAATACCTTTAATATTCTTGGTGTTTCCATGGGTATAAGCCAAGCTAAATAGTTTAAATTTAGCCCATAACACATTCTAAACTACTTGGTTTTCTTGACCTTTCTTTTTGATTCTTGAAATAATAGTGATCTTTCATAATTTTTACTACTTTTTTCTTTTAGCTTTGCTAGGAAGATACTAGCCTTTTTTAATATATAAATCTTATTGTTAGTGGAATACCCTCCTTTTTATTCAATTTCGTATTTTGTCAAAAAATGTGCAAAATATGCATTATTAAGCTATTTTTGCTTAATTTTTATGCATTTTTTGCATATTTATGTAGTGAAATTCTTAAGCGATTTTTGCTTAATCTTGACGGTATTTTTTGTTTTTTTATTTATAGATATTCCAGTTATTTTATTGATTTTTTAGTTGAATTTCGGGCGGTTTATTAGCTGTTTAAACAGCTTTTTTACAGACTTTTATATTATTTTTGAGTGTTTATAGCTGTTTAAACAATGATTTTCATTAAAATTTTGCATTTTTTTATTGTTATTTATCGACGATAAAACAGATTGATGCAGAAAGATTTATAAATATCTATTTTCTAGATTAAACATGTTTGATTTTTTTAGTAAAAAAGTGAAAAAAGAAGAATTTGAGCAACTTAAACAGGCTGTTCAAACAGGCTTCAACAGTGTTAAACATGATGTTGGTAGCACAAGCAAATGGATCAAACATTTAAACAGTAATGATTCTCAGTTAAAAAATGATATTTTTGATATAAAAGAGGAATTATCGTCGGTTAAAGATGAGCTTGAAAATCTGAAAAACATGCTGGATGTTGTTGCAAACAAACAGGTGTTCAAACAGCGACAAACACTGTTTAATAAACAAACAGCTGTTCAAGGTGTTTTAAACACTGTTCAAACAGGTGTTCAAACAGGGTTTTTGGACAATTTATCTACAACTGAAAGGGCAATAATTTTTGTTTTACTACAATCTGATATGAAATTAAGCTATGAAGATCTCGCTTCAATGCTTGGAAAAAGTAAGGCTACTATCCGAGGCCAGATAAATGCAATAAGACAGAAAAGTGAGGGATTGATAGAAGAACAGATTACAAGTAACAATAAGAAGAGGGTATTTATACCTGAAAAAATCAAAGAAATCATATTAAAAAGGAGTAAAGTGAGGGCCAAAAATAATAGCAAAAACAAGGAAAATGAGTGAAAATAAGGGAAAAATAAGCAAAAATATTGAAAAGTGAGGTAAAATAAGGCCAAAATACCCCAAAAAACTAGAAAAGTGAGAGTTAAAAAGCATATTAAATTAAAGAAAAACCAGTGAAAAATAGTAAAAATAAGAGGGTTTACATGGTTTCCTAAAAAAACCTCAAAAATAGAGAAAAGTGAGCTATTTTACAAATCAAAAAAACTTAAAAAATAAGGAAAAGTGAGTTCAAATAAAAGACTAAAAGGTCTAAAGAGAGAGTTTATTGAAAAATAAAAAATTTGAATATTAAGCTCTAAAAACCTAAAATTATAGTATTTTGGGTCATAAAGAGCCATTAGAAAAAATACTAGCTATAGCCAGAATCATATTAAAATCGTTACACCGAAAGTAATTGAATGTGAGGAGCTTTCTGGTGAAAAGCTCTAAAGTGGTTAGAATTAATTTTGCAAAAGGGCTTATTATTGGCTAAAAAGGCAAAATTTAGGCATTTTAAGGCTTAAAGTTCCCTAAGCTTGATTATTGTAGAAAGGGTAGCTATTTTCTTTAATTCAGGAGAAATAGATAAAATAAGCTTTTTATTGTTTATTCTGTGCTTTTTAATAGGTATGCCCTTATTTATCATCCTTAAAACATAATCACGAATAGAGGACTCAGAAAGCTTTAGTTTTAAGGCAATTTGCCTATAAGTAACATTATCTGGATCTTGCTCTTCTAACTGATATATTGTCGAGAAAACAAGCATTTCCTGTTGGGTTATTCGCTTAAATTTGAATCTTATTTCTCTTTTTAAAGCATCTAAAGAAGCTAGAATTTCAGAAGCTTCTTGTATATCTTTTTCTATGCTTTTTTGAGGTATTTCAGATAAAAAATGCGTTTGATTGTCTGTCTGTCTGTCTGTCTGTCTGTCTGTTGGAACCCCTTCATTTCCTGTGGAAATACTTAAATTTTGGTCTTTTAACCCCCCTATTTCATATGGAATTGTTGGATTATTTGTTGGAGTCACAGGATGTGTTGAACTTATTTGCCTGAGTGTCGAAGTATTTAACATATTGCGGAATACCTCTAACAGATGCTTTATTTCGTAAATTTCAGATTTAATTTGAGAGATCTCATTTCCTAGAACCAGGATGTCTTGCTTGACTTTTGAAAATGCCTCTTTTATCTTTTCTTCTTCCATTTGAGGACAAGAATTAAGTTTTATTTAAAGATTGTTGTTATTTGATTATTGTTTAGCTTTTTCAGAATATATATCATATACCTTTTGAGAGAGTCTCCACTTAGATCTTCTTGTAAAAGCTATGCCTTTTGCATTTTTTCTTATAGAAATAATCAGGCCTTTTTCTTTAAGCTCATTTAAAATCCTCTTGACAAATTCCTCATCTCTTGCAATTTCTCTTGCAATCTCAGCTGTAAATGGCTGTCTTGGAAAAGAATGATATAAAAATGCAAGAATCTGTTCTGCTATCCTATCTTTTTTATTTTTACTGAGCCTCATTTTGTTTTAATAGAATCTGTTTGACATAATTTTATATAAAGTTAATACCGAATAAGTTTTTAAACTTGATGATGTTAGATATTTAATGAAAAGGGGAGTAAGAAAGGATAGAAGAAAATTTGATATTAAAAAAACTATTCTTTACAAAATATTGATAGTTTTTGTTGTGATACTCTGTGTCTTAATCCTTATTTGGGTTGAATTAAAGATTAATGAAAGAGGAAAAGAAAGGGGGTTGAAGGGGGAGTTGGGAACATTAAAATGGGACTTTAATCAAGAAAAAGTTATCTTAAGTGTTTTAAATTATACTGTTTATAATGATAATCAAACAATTGATGTTAATATAAATTGGAGCTCTGGTAATCAAACAATTAATTCTATTTTTGTTAAATTTATCAGAACTCAAGGAGATTGTAATTTTACTATCCTGTCTGGTTTCCCTAGTTTTGAGGAAAATGAAACATATGCTATTAACTATGATGCTCCTGCTTGTACGTGTGCTCCTACTAATTTTGAAAATGTTATGGGTATTAATGTTTATGCTCAGATTCATGTTAACTTAACTCAAACTGGCTTAATTCCAAATATTACTTTTTACAAAGATGACTCAAGGCAGAACTTAATTAATCTGGGCCAATATTTTTCTAGTCTGGTTAATGTAAATTATAGTGTTGTTGAAAGCCCAAGTAATGAAAATATTTCAGTTAGTTTAGATAATACTGCTAAAAATGTTAGCATATCATTATTAGATTCTTTGTGGTTTGGAAGCCAAAAGTTTAATTTAACTGCCACATCTGATGATGGAGATGTTTTAAATACGGCTAATTCTGGTGAAAATATGAGTTTTTATCTAATCGTTTTAAATTACACCCGTCCTACTTCAAACAATTTTCCAAGTTTTAATAGAACTGCCTGTGATGACTTAGAGTGGGAAGTTAATGACCATTACCATCTTGATATGGAAGATTGTTGGTATGATTTAGATGGAGATAGTTTAAGGGGGTATAGATATGGAAATGCAAGCTGGCATACTGGAAATCTGACTATAACCAACGATTCAAATGAACTAACTCTTACTTCAAAAACAGATTGGATTGGGGGAGGATATTTTTATGTTTATGCTTCTGATGGAAAAAATGAAAGCCAGGACAGAGTTGATTTTGAAGTATTAGACAATTCTGATGATGGCAATGGAGACGGGGATGGGGGGAATGGAGGAACAAATAATACAAATACTGCTGCAAGAAATCCTGATATAACTTCCTCAAGTCCGTCTGGCTCTGATGTTTTTATCTTTCCTGGAAATAAAACCTTTTCAATAACTGCTAGAGATTATGTTTCTATTAAATGGTATTTAAATGGAGCGGTTATTATTGCAGCAGATGACAGGTTATCTTATGATTTTTCAAAATTAAAAGAAGGAGATATTATTAAAGTGGATGTTATAAATGAAACAAGAGTAGACAGCAAGACTTGGAATATAAAACTTCAAACTAATGCAGAAGGAGAAACTCCTGTT
Organism: Candidatus Nanoarchaeia archaeon; assembly: GCA_028718805.1. Taxonomy (GTDB): domain Archaea; phylum Nanobdellota; class Nanobdellia; order Pacearchaeales; family GW2011-AR1; genus ARS1285. The sequence continues at coordinate 36,031 of JAQUKY010000008.1, forward strand.
TTTGATGTTGGTAGCGTTATATTTTATGCTATAATTGCTATTTTAGGGATAATTATAATTCTTGTTATCTGGTTGTTTTTTATTGAGAAAAATAAAGATAAAGGAAAGATAGGAGTAGGGTTTGGGATTTCTGGTCCAGAGGGCAATGTAAGGGTAAGTGGAGGAAAGGGCTCTAGTTTAGATTATTTTAACATTCCTGGATAGTTATTATCTCTTGTATAAATAATTAAAAACCCCAAAAAACTTAGGAGAAAATGGGAGATGAAGTAAGAGTTTGTGGGGCCTATAGCTGCGGAAATTGTTATGATGAAACAGAAATATTTAAAAATTCTAATATTTCTAAAGAAAAAAGGATGAGTTTAAGGGGGCCATATTGCAGCAAAAGTAATTCTTATGTAACTAATGGGGCTCCATGTAAATTTAATCTAGAGCCAATAAAAAGAGAGGGTTTTTGGGATGATTTGCCTCCTCTTACCCCTGAAATTGAAAAGAAGATGAGAAAAGCAGAAGCAGAGGCAGAAGGACTAGAAATGGAAACAGAAAATTCAGAACAATTAACTACATCTGCATCCCAAGTCCATCCTTTTGGAGAATGGGGGAAAGAACCATTGCATTTTCCTTAAAATTTGAAATGCATAATTTTATAAAATCTATTTCTTAGTATAAATAAGCAAAAGGAGATTTCTTAAGTAAGGTATACTTATTGCAAAATATGGAAAAACAGATTCAAAAATATCCAAGAGCAGAATTAAGAAAAAAGGAGGAATTAATGGGAATTTTAGACCCTCTTGTTAAAGAATGGTTTTTTTCCAGATTCAAAGAGTTTTCAGATGCTCAGTTGTATGGGGTAATGAATATTCATGAAAGAAAAAATATTTTAATTTCTGCTCCAACAGGCAGTACAAAGACTTTAACGGCTTTTCTTAGTATTTTAAATTATTTAGTCAGCTTAGCTAGAAAAAATGAGTTAGAAGAAAAGGTTTATGCTATTTACGCTTCTCCTTTAAAAGCACTTTCAAATGATATTTTTGTTAATTTAATTAACCCTCTAAAGGAAATAGAGGAATTAGCAGGCAAACAAGGAATTAGACTACAAAAAATAAGGGTCGGGTTAAGGACAGGAGATACAAGCGTTGCTGAAAGAGCTAAAATGGCAAAACATCCTTCTCATATTTATATTACAACTCCTGAAAGTCTTGCAATAAGTTTAACAACTAAAAAATTTATTGAAATGTTTTATAGTGTTGAGTTTGTTATTATAGATGAAATTCACTCTTTAGGAAATAAAAGAGGGGTTTATTTAAGCATCAGTCTAGAAAGATTAGAAGAGATTAGTAAGATTACTCCTGTGAGGATTGGTTTATCTGCTACAATTGCACCTTTAGACGAGGTTGCTAATTTTTTAGCTGGAACAGGCAGGCAATGTTCAATTGCAGAAGTTGAGACTAAGAAAAAAATGGATATTAAGGTTTTAACTCCTATAACAGATTTAATTGACACAAATCAAGAGGATATGCATTCTTCTCTTTATGGATTAATAGATAAATTAATACAGGAGCATAAGACAACTGTTGTTTTTACAAACACAAGGGCAGCTACAGAAAGAGTTGTTAATCATTTAAAAGAAATGTTTCCTGAAAATTATATAGAAAATATAGGGGCGCATCATTCTTCTTTATCAAAAGAGCATAGGTTTGAAATTGAAGAAAAATTAAGAAAAGGAGAATTAAAAGTTGTTGTTACAAGCACTAGTTTAGAAATGGGAATTGATATTGGATATATTGACCTTGTTATCTTATTAGGAAGTCCAAAATCTTCTGCCAGAGCTTTGCAGAGAATTGGAAGAGCAGGGCATAAATTACATGATATAAGCATTGGGAGGTTTATTGTTTTAGACAGGGATGATTTAGTTGAATGCACAGTATTAAGCAAAGAGGCTATTGAAAGAAAAATAGACAAGATACATATTCCAAAAAATTGTTTGGATGTTTTAAGCCAGCAGATTTATGGAATGTCTATACAAAAAATATGGGACATTAATGAAATGCTTGCGTTAATAAAAAAAAGCTATTGTTATAAGGATTTGTCTAGAGAAGACTTTATGGCAGTTATAAGCTATCTGGCAGGAGAATATGCTTTAGAGCACAGAAATGTTTATGCAAAAATCTGGTATGATAAAGAAACAGGACAGATAGGCAAAAAAGGAAAATTAGCAAGAGTTATTTATATGACTAATATTGGAACTATTCCTGAAGAGAGTTTTATAACTGTTGTTGTGGGGCAGGGAGAGAAAAAAGGAAGCAAGGTAGGGGTGGTTGATGAGAGTTTTTTAGAAAAAATGAAAATAGGGGATGTTTTTGTTTTAGGAGGAAAAAAATATCAGTTTATGTACACGAGAGGAATGAAAGCTTATGTTAGGGCAGGAATAAAGAAAAACCCTACTATACCCTCTTGGTTTTCTGAAATGCTTCCTTTGAGCTTTGATTCTGCACTGGAAATAGGACGGTTCAGAAAATTATTAAATGAAAAGTTTGAGATGAAGAAAAACAAAGAAGAGATTATTGAGTTTATTAAGCAGTTTGTTTATTGCCAGGACAGTGTTGCAAAAGGGATTTATAATTATTTTTATGAGCAGTTTAAATTTGCAAAAATCCCTAATTTAAACAGATTATTAATTGAATCTTACAAGGGAGAGAAAAATTATGTTATTTTTCATAGTTTATATGGCAGAAGGGTAAATGATGCATTATCGAGAGCAATAGGGTATTTGATGGCGCAAAAAGTTGGAAGAGATATTGAAATTGGGATAAATGATAATGGGTTTTATTTTGCTGGTGAAAGCCTGCCAATTGATGAGGCTTTAAAATTCTTAAATTCTGAAAATCTCAGGGCAATTCTAGAAGAAGCTATTTCAAAAACAGAAATATTAAAGAGAAGATTCAGGCATTGTGCTGCAAGAGCTCTGATGATTTTAAGGAATTATAAAGGAAGAAGGAAAACAGTTGGAAGGCAGCAGGTTAGCTCATTTTTGCTGTTAAGTGCAATTAATAAAATTTCAAAAGATTTTCCTATTTTAAAAGAAGCAAGAAGAGAAGTTTTGGAAGATTTAATGGATATTGAGAATGCGAAGCAGATTATAAAAAATATCAAAGATGGAAAAATCAATCTTGAAAGAGTCCAAACCAAACTTCCCAGCCCGTTTGCATTAAATCTAATAATGCAGGGGCATGTGGATTTAATGAGAATTGAGGATAAAATTGAATTCTTAAAAAGAATGCATCAGGAGCATTTGAAGGAGATTGGGGAGAAAACTGAATAGAAAGAAGTCTGAACCCTGGCGGGGCTATGTATCATTTTGAGTACTTTTGTGGGCACTATGGCTATTTCTTAGCTATTCCCCATAAATTTAAAATATATTGCTTGTATGTTTCTGCTATATCTTTGCTTTCTATTAATATTGCAGAGGGGTGATCTTCAACCCAGTTTATCAATCCAACTCTTTTGCCAAAGACAATAGTCATAACAGGAGATAAGTAATTTACATGGAGGAATTTGTAATTCCAGCCTTTTCCAACACCGAGTATATTCTTTATTTTAGGATCCTGCAAAGATTTTCTTACTTTTTCTATGTCGTTATAAATTATTTTAACTTGTATTTTTCTTTTTGCTCTTTCTTTGTGCCACTTCTCCATAAAGAAAGGTAAAATTTCCTCGCTTTTTCTTGAAGCACCCATAACAAAGAACTCTTTTTCTTCTAGCATAAAGTTCATAATTGTCTGAAGCCCTTTTTTCCCTTCGTAAACCTCTGTTTTTGTTGTTTCAGTACTGATTTTTCTTTTGATTTTGTCCAATTCAGGCAAAATGTCCTTTATTTTTTGTTTTTTATATTCGAGATTTTTGATAATAGTTTCTGGCTCTGCTGCTGAAAAGTATTTTTTAAAATCTTTTGAGATATGGCTTACAAGCCCTTCTTTTTCAAGTCTTTCTAAAACATCGTATACAGAAGCTCTTGGTATTTCTGCCTTCTTAGCAATTTCTGAAGCCAGAGATTCACTCAAATTAAGCAAAGTAAGGTAAACCTTAATGTCTATATCATTCAACCCCAAGAGTTTTAATTCTTCTTCCATAATTATATAATTTATACTTGCTTTTTAAACCCTTCTATTGTTGAGTTTTTTCCACAGCAATATTTTAAATACTTCTCTAAGTCCTTACTACTAAGGAGTTACAATAAAATGAAAAATAAACAAACCTATAATCAGGCTTATAATGAGAGAAGAATAGATGGAGGTGCTCTCTATTATATAGCAAATGAAAAAGGTATAAAAATCCCTATTGAAAATCCGATTGAAATTTGTATAGATTCAGGAAATGCTTTAGACAAAAGAGATTTTGATTATAGTAACAATTCAACCAAACTTTTAACTAAAGCTCAATCAGCAATTAAAAGAAAATTCCCTGGAGCAAATTCATATAAGGAGGTAGAGTTTTGTTTCAAAATTGGAACATGTCATGCAAAATACCAACCTTACTTTTTTTTAAAAGTAGCAACTAATAGAGAAAAAAGTAACTTCATACGATATCTTAGTAAGAAAATTAATGATTTAGAAAAAATAGTAAACATTGTCAAAGGAGCAAACACAAAAATATAACTGGAAAATGGAAAAAGAAAACATTAACGATAAAAAATTAGAAGCAATTGTAAAGGGTTTCGGAAATCTTTTACCTAAAAATGATATCAAGAAAGCTTTGGATTATGCAATTCAAACCCATCGTGGACCAGATTGTCTGGTGAGATTAGTAACAAGTCCACTTCCAAAAGAAATTATACAGGATTATGCAGTAAAAGTATTTTCCATGCCCAAAGTTAAGAAGGTTAGTGATTTAGAAGACAATTTAGAGAGAATAGAAAAAATTAAAAAAGTTGAAAAATATTTGCCTCCAGGAATTGTAAGAGAATACTTAGCTAATGCACTTAGATATTTTTCTAATAGTGATGAGATAAACCAGATTGAAAGTTACGAGATTGATGTAGAATCTTTGTCTAATACTTTTAATTGGTTAAGAAAACTTAATGGAAAAGAAGGTACTAGAGAATTTAAAGATAAATTAAAGAGTATGGTTGTTTATAAAGAAAAAATAGAGGAATTGGGAGAAGAGTCCACAAATAATTTATACAGATTGTTAGAAGATATTAAAGAATACCATAATAGACCTGAGATTTATGGAGGAGAGCAAGAAATAGGCAGACTCCCACCAAAAATCGAGAAAAAAATAAGGAGGGTTATTGATAGCATAGATTACTGTTTTAACCAGGGCAGTATCTTTCCCAAAGGACTAAGTTATGAAAATATTACTCAAATAGATAATGTTTTTGATAGGTTTCATTGGAGCAGTAGTTGTAAAATGGAAAATATGTGCAGAAAAGCTAAAAAATTATCTTTCAAAAAGACAAAACTTCTTGCAGGATTAAGAGGTTTAATAAATAAAGAATTAAAATGATAGAAGAAAAGATTAGTCCAAGAGAATTAGCGGGTTGGTGCATGAAGTACACAGGATTAGACAGCGGGCTAATTAAACTCATTACAAGAGCCCCAGAAAGTAAAGGGGCAATAGACAGCATGAAAGAGGAGTTAAATTTTTATAAAGGGCATTCTGGTTTTGAATACGAGAAAAAACGTGTTTTGTATAAATTTTCTCCTTGTTTGATAATCAAGGAGTTACCCATAGAAATCAGAAGAAAATATAGTGAGGGTATGGCTAACTCATATTTGGAGAAAATTGGGGAAGAGAATGAATATACTTTTCTTGATGATGAAGTCTGTGATTCTCCTGTTCCCCTTTCTATGATATACTGGAATTCAAAGAAATTTTTATCAAAAAAGACAAAAAGGGATTGTTTAGCAACTATTTTATATTGGACAGCCAATAAATCTGCAGAAGAATCTCTTGGGGTAGTTAGCCCTTTAGCTACTAGAGTTTATCATGACGATAATACTTTCGAAGAGGGTTTTCCTGGGAAAATCTCTTTATTTAGTCAAAAAGAAATATATAAAATATTAAAAGAATTAGGAAATCTTTATCCTAGAATAAGTTTAAGGGCAAAAAGAGTTTTGGATTCTATAAAAAATGTTGATAGAGAAATGGCTAATAGAAACTCTTGGAAATGTATTAGTGGCCCGGGGTTATGTGCTCTTAGATATATTATTAAATCAAATATAAGAAAAAGAAAAATAGAACTTTTAAAACAACTAGCAAAAGTTATAAGACCCTACCAAGTACCTAATTGTGGGCAATGGTTTAAGGATAATGAATGGGATTCTAAAAATAGCTTTTACAAATTATTTCAAAAAAATTAAAAAAATAAAATGTCAAAATCCTTCACTATCACAAAGAAAATTGCCAAACATGGCAATCAGGCAATCATAGTTGTACCTAAAATCTTAGAAAAACAACTTAAGCCAGGCACTTTAACACAAGTGACGATTGAGATTTTGAAGTAAGCAAAAATATATAAACTTTAAGATTCTAGAAGTAATAGATAAATAAATTGGTGCCCACCAATTTACTCAAGATGATATTCTGCCCTGGCGGGGCTATTGACCTTTTTGGCAGATTTTGGGGATATGGACTTACCTTAAGTTTAATGTTCTCCTCGAGACTCAAGGCTATTTAAAGACTGCTATCTTCGAGGATAGAGCCTTAATCTTTACTATGCCATCTTAAAGATATAGCTTAAACTATACTATTCCATAGTAAAGTTTATAAACCAAAGAGTTATGTAATATTCATGGATATTGAATCAGAACTTTACAAACAAAATCCTTGGTGGGAAGGAAAATTTGAAGATAAGAGCATACCCAGAGAGATTTACTTAAATGAGATATTTAAAAATATTAAGAGTAAAGAGATTATATTCTTGACAGGATTAAGAAGAATCGGAAAAACCACTATTTTAATGCAGGCAATAAAGCAGTTATTAACTAACAAAACAAAACCCGAGGACATCCTGTTCATAAGACTTGATTCCTTTAATCTCCTCGAGAATTCAGTTCATCAACTAGTTGAAGAATACAGAAAAATACATAAGAAAGCTGTTTCAGATTTTTTTTATTTATTTTTAGATGAGGTTACATCTAGAGATAACTTTGAGCAAGAATTAAAGAGTTTATATGACAATGAAAACATAAAGATTGCCTGTTCTTCATCAATCGCTACTTTGATGAGAGACAAAAAAGCTCTTCTTACAGGCAGAACTAAGACAATAGAAGTAATGCCCTTAACTTTTCAAGAATTTTTACAATTTAAGAGAGCAAAGATGAGCAAGGCAGACAAGGCAAAATTAGAAAGTTATTTTAAAGATTATTTGAGAATTGGGGGGGTTCCCTATTATGTCTTAACAGAAGACCGAGCTTACTTAAACGAATTAGTTGAAAGCATTGTGTATAAGGATATAATCGCCTATCACAAAATCTCTGGAGAAAAAGCTGTAAAAGAATTATTTGTACTGTTGTGCCAAAGAGTTGGAAAACCAATGAGTTATAATAAGCTTGCGGAATTATTGAAAATTTCAGTAGATAGTGTTAAGAGATATGTTAGTTACTTTGAAAAAGCATATTTGTTTTATGTTGTTGACAGGTATTCTAAATCTACAAATGAGAGAGTAACTTCCCCTAAAAAAATTTATATTGGTGATGTAGGAATAAAAAATATTATAACCGAATTTAAAGATTTAGGGGCAAGCTATGAAAATCTGGTATTTTTGAAGATTAAAGATAAAAACCCAAATTATTACTTAGAAAATTCAGTAGAAATAGATTTTATCACAAAAGACAGTTTAATCGAAGCAAAATATAACCAAGAGCTTAATGAAAAACAATTAGAAGAATTTAGTGCAGTAAAATCAAAGAAAAAGATTATTGCTAATGGATATAAGTTTTTCTTAGAATGATTTGGAGAAATAAAGTTAATCCTTGAGATTCAAGGCTATTTAAAGAATGCTTCCCTATTATATGCAACTATATAGTGGTTACAAATAGAAGGGTTTAAATAGTAGGAATGCTTAGATAAATTAAGAAGGAACAAAATAAATAATATGAAAAACAAGAAAGAAAATAAACTGGTTATAATGGTTAGAGCTAGTGGTGATTTCTTAGCAGGTCTTAGTGAAGAGCCTTTTGAAGGGGATGAAACTAGAGCTTATAGGGCTGGATCTATTATCCCTAAAGCATTTTGGAGAGGATTAGAACTTTATTCAAAAGCTGTTGGATACTTATTTATTGGTGAGAATATTACTAAGTAATCTTGGTTATTTTTATTAAATTTTATAGTTATATTTCCCTGTAAAATGAGAATTAATGTGCGACAATCTTATAATTTTCATAGCCCCTTGAATCTGCTCTAAATGCCAGGTTTTCTGGCTGGGCTATCTACCATTTTGGCAAGGAGATTAATCTATTACTTGAATTATATTCTCTATTGTGATAAAGATTAAAAATAGACAATATCTTCCAAGGTTATGGAAGAGGTTGCTATAATCGCTGATTCTAAGGGAAAGGGGTTTGAATTTGCAAAAGGGGTTTATGAATATTTAAAAAATAAAGGCGAAGGTTTTTCAGTCAGATTAATTGATATTGAAAGGACTAAGTTTAAAGATGGGGAAGTTAAAATAAGAATAGGAAGTAACATAAGAAATGCAAAATGTTTCTTAATACACGATTCTAATAAAGACCCTTATGAATGGTTTACAGAACTTGTATTTAAATTAGAAGCTATGAACTTTTCTTCTCCTGAAGAGATAAATGTTATTTTACCCTATACAAAGTTTGCAAGGCAGGACAGAAAAGATGAATCAAGAGTAAGTGTAAATGCAAAAGCTTTGGCAGATGTTATTTCATTATATGCAACAAGAGGAATGACTGTAGATCTTCATAATCCTCAAATGCAAGAGTATTTCAGCATTCCTTTTGATAATCTTTATAGTTTTATAAGCCTTGTAAATTATCTGAAAAAAAATCATCCTGATATATTTCAGGATCTAGTAGTAGTAAGCCCTGATTTGGGCGGAGGGAAGAGGGCAGAATACCTTGTTAAAAAACTTTTGAATATTGGAGTAAAAGCAGATGTTGCATTTGGATATAAGACAAGAGAAAAAGAAAATGAAGTTGCTAGAACAGTAATCATAGGAGAGGTTAAAGATAAGAACTGCCTGATCATAGATGATATAATTGATACGGGGAATACTATGATTAAAACCGCTGAGAAATTAAGAGAAATAGGAGCTAAAAAAATATTTGCTTATGGAACTCACGGGTTGTTTACAGGAGGAACAGAAAGGTTTAAAATTTTTGACAGGGTTTTAGTTTCTGACACTTTAAAAGCTCCTGAAACAGGAAACTTAGAAATCGTTTCTTTGGTAAAATTGTTTGGTGAAGCAATATACAGAACAGTTATTGGAAAATCTCTGAGTGTTTTATTTGGAGATAATGAAGATATTTCAAAAGATTGCGAGATTTGAAAACATAGACGATCTATTAACCTAGTAATCTTTTTAAGGAAACTGGAGAAAAACGAGGTAATTATGGTTATTTTTGTATATATAAATGCTTAAAAATCAGTGGTTTTTTAATAGAAAATGAAAAATTATCAAGAGCAATTAAGCCAGAAAATTGAGAATTTATGGCAAGGCATAGGTGGGATGAAAGAAGTGGACAAATCCTTAAAAGAAGAAAAAGGGAGCAATGCTAATGTTTATCTAGCATTTGCTGCTTGTTCGAATTATGCTAAATTGCAAGTTCTCCTTGAGATTTATAATCAAAATTTTCATGATGAAAATATGAGAGAATTGGAAAAAACCGTAAACGAATATTTAAAAAGTCAAGAAGAAGAGGTATTGAGTTTTTCAATCAATAATCCTTTTAATTCTCTAAAGGGTAAAAAATCCAATTTCCCTCGTAAAACCGACTCTTCTTTGTAAGAACTTTCTTAAGATTTTTAAAGGAGATTTTCTTCTTTGTTTTATGAAACAAACAAGGCTGTTTGAACAGCCAAGAATCAGATTTTTGAACAACTCTTTGTTAATTGATAGCGAAATACTTGTCCTTGGGGATTTGCATTTGGGAGTTCAGGAAAAACTGCAGGGACTACCAAACATTCAGTTTAAGGAGATATTTAATAATCTAAGGGAGATTTTTGGTTTGATTGAAAAATATAAGATTAAACTCAAAAAAATAATTGTTTTGGGAGATTTTAAGCATAAATTTGGAGAAATATCTGATTCTGAGTGGAGAGAAAGTGTCAGGTTATTGGATTATTTTATTGAAAGGGTTGGAAGAAAGAATATTATTTTAATTAAGGGGAATCACGACAGCATATTAGAGCCTATTGCGAGAAAAAGAAAATTAAAAATTGTTAATTTTTATTCGTATAAGGATATTGTTTTTATGCACGGGCACAGGGAATATAAGGAAGCCTTAAAAGATAAGGGGGATAAAATCAAAATTTTAATTTTAGGACATTTGCATCCAACAATAACTTTAACAGATGAGTATAAACAAGAGAGGTATAAATGTTTTCTTTTAGGAAAATGGAAAAGAAAAATTGTTTACGTTCTGCCAAGTTTTGGAGATACTGGATCTGGTTATGACCTAGCTAGGGATTCAACTTTTAAGCATAGAAATGGTTTGTTTATAGATGAAAAGAAATTAAAAAACTTTGAGGCCATTATCTACAATAATAAAGACAAAAAAGAATATGGTTTTGGAAAGGTAAAAGATTTAATGAGTTAGGGCTTCTTATAAATAAGCTAGCGGGTCTTCTAATCCTGAAGGTCGTCTTCCTTTTAATCCGCACCGGCCCAATCTGATTGCTTCTTCTGATAGTTTTTGGTAAAATCTTAATTCATTTTTTAAATATTTTTTAAACTTCCTTTCGGACTCTGTATATTTTCCTGCAAGATTATAATAAACCCGGAGGTTAGGATTTACTGATATCATTCATCTAATTTTTTCTTAAAATTTTTATATAACCCTTCATAATGCTCTTTTCTTTGGTTAACAAGAGTTATAATCGGAGAAGATTCGTCGTAAGAGTCATTTTTTTTAGCTTCTTTAAAAAATAGGGATATGTGGTTCAACATAGGCAAAGATAAAATCTCCTGTTCTTCTTTTGAAAGAGCAGATAATTTAAGATCCTCCCCCAACAAATAAATTAACTTATGCTCCATTTCTTCACAATAAAAGAAATTTGCTCCGAATTCCTTATTTTTATATATCTCCTCACAGATTTTAGCAAGAGAGATTTTATTAGAGCTTTTAGTATTGTTTCCTTTATTATCTGACGTATTTGATTTCATGTTTGGTTATAATTAATTTATTTAGGGGTTTTGTACAAATAATAAAATTATCCTTCTTTTTTTGGAGAAAGCCGGGGCATTGGCAAATGAAGAGGAAGGTTAAGTTCGTCCTCTAACTCAAGGGCTTTTATATTGCATTTGCTCATTATAAAATTAAATAGAGGTACTCTAAATTTCTCTGAAACTTGTTTTTTCTTCCAGTCTTTGAGTATATCTTTTATTTCTTCTTTGTTTGGAAGAAGCACGGTCTGGCCCTTTATTTCTAGTTTTGCCAGAGCAGGATTATAATCTACATTAAAAGTGAAATCAATTTTGATTATTTCTCCTTCAGAGAGATTTATCTTGTCTTTAGAGATATTGTCTATGTTTATATTCTGTTTTATCTCTAGTTTTCCTTCTTGTTTCTCCTTTCTCTCTATAGAGATTTTATTTAGACTAAATCCTATTATTTGCATAAATATCTGATATTGTTGCAGGTTTTTAAAGATTGTTATTATTTATAATTAACCTTTTAAGGTATACTTGGGTTTTGTATTTATGCCTGAATTGAAATTAGAAGAAGTAGAATCAAGCAATCTTGTTTTAAAATGGAATAGAGATAACCGACTACCCTTATACTTTGTGTTGGATGAATTGGGCGATAGGCACTACGATTTGTTAGTATTTTCAGAACTTCAGCCTAAAAATGTTCCGGATGTGGAGATAAGAGAAAAAAGTCAACAATCATTTGCTCCTATTTATTACAATACCTTAGAAGAATCTTTTTATGGGTTTCGGGGTTGTATCGGAAATATAGACCTACGCAGGAATGAATCAAAACATGATCTTTTGAATAAAATGAGGTCTTTGGTTTTAAATTGTATTAATAACAGGTATTGGATTAGCGAACTTAACAAACCTTAAATAAATTTACAACAAATCTTCTTCAGAAATAACAACGAAATCTCCTATAGCAATTATTGCATTATAAGGTATGAGGGTTTCTCCCTGATGAGATTTTTCCAAGCTAAGTTGATGGGTATATGGGGTGGGGTCTTTTACAACGATGTGAATTAATTCCCCAGACCTTGTCTCGAAAGTAATATCCTTTACAATTCCAAGTCTTTTACCTTCTTTTGTAACGACAGCTTTTCCTATAACCTCTTTATGCGGCTTTTTTTCAATACTCATGATTAAAGGATATAGAATTTCTTTATAAACTTTTCTGTGATTCCACACTTATTATGTAGTAGAGGTTATTTTACTATGAAGCAAATGATTTGGGTCGCCAATATTTGGTATTTTGGTGTTTTAATGGTAGTTTAGTGTATATTTTTAGTTTTGGGTTGCTTTTTGTTGGTGTTTTTTGTAATATTTTGAAAAATACTAGAAAATAACTAGTAATTTTACCCTCTCCCTATGGTTTCGTATGGAAATATTTATAAACTAATCAGGGATTTTGAATTAGTTTTTATAATTTTTATTTATAAATATTTATATTATATATTATATATATTATTATATATATTTTGTAGTATAACCATTTTTGTTGATTTTTCGAGGATAAGCTGATTTTTTGGTTTTTATATTATTGTTTCTATAGGAAATGGGGGTGTGAGTGTTTTTTTGTTATAATTTTCGAGTCATATCATTAACCTTTCATTTTTCGAGGACAATTTTTACTCTTTTATTGTTTTCCATGAGAAAGAATGGTGATGATTATTTTAAATTATCAATATATTTATAAAGTTGGAATATTTTTATTTTTAACCTATTATTTTTTTATAAAAAAAGTCAAAGGAGGATAAATGAATAACATAGATAAAATTTTTGATTCAGTGTCTGATAGGAGTTTATTTAAGAATAAACAAACTCTTCAATCTAATTATTCTCCTGAAGATATACCTCATAGGGAAAAGCAGATAGAGCACATAGCCTCGATTCTTGCGCCAAGTTTGTTAGGCGAAAAGACAAGCAATTTATTTATTTACGGAAAGACCGGAACAGGCAAAACATTATCTGTTCAGCATGTAGCAAATGAATTAATGAAAAGGGCAAGGGATTCTAAGGTATTAAGGATAGAGTATCTAAATTGCAAACTAAAAAAAGTTGCAGATACTGAATATAGAATTTTAGCTGAATTGATTAATAAATTGGGGGGAAGTGTTCCTCCGACAGGACTTCCGACAGACCAGGTTTATTTAAGGTTTTTAGAGATCTTGGAGAAAAGTGATGAGAAGTTATTAATACTTGTTTTAGATGAAGTGGATCAGGCAGTTAAAAAAATATCTGATAATTTTTTATACAATTTAACGCGCCTTAACTCTGAGTTAAATAAGATACAAATAACTATCGTAGGAATTAGTAATGATTTAAGGTTTTTAGACAGTCTTGATCCCAGAGTTAGGAGCAGTTTAAGTGAGGAAGAATTAGTTTTTCCCCCATATAATGCCCTACAATTACAGGATATTCTCAAGAAAAGAGCAGATGAATCATTTAAACCAGGAGTTGTTAGTGAAGGAGTTATTGCTAAATGTGCTGCCTTTGCTGCAAGAGAACACGGAGATGCTAGAAGGGCTCTTGATTTGTTGAGAGTAGCAGGAGAAATTGCAGAAAGAGAGTCAAGCAGTAAAATAAAGATAGAACATATAGACAGGGCAAATGATAAAATTGAAAGAGATAAAATTTTAGATATAATTGAAACAGAACCAAAACAATTTCAATTAGTTTTGTATTCTATAATTAAATTAATGAAAAAAACAAAAGAGGAGATTTTTACGGGAGATATTTATTCTTATTATCAAGATCTTTGTAAAGAAGTTAAGGTAGATGTTTTAACCCAGAGAAGGGTAAGTGATATTTTGGCTGAATTTGATATGCTTGGTTTGATAAACGCGAGGGTTATAAGCAAGGGAAGACAGGGAAGAACGCGTGAAATAAAGTTAGCTATTCCAGAGAACATTTTAGGCAAGTGCGAACAAATTTTAGAAGAGTCTTTGAATTTTTAAATATTTAAATTTATTATGAGAAAACAGAAAATGTCAGAAAACATAATTAAATTATTTATAAAAAAAGGATTTTTACTTGATAAAGAAATGCTGGATTTTTTTAATCAGTTAGAAAACGAGGATGTTGCTAATGGGATATTGGACAAAATACAAGCATCTTCTGGGGAAAAACTAATAACCAGAAGTTTGATCAATAACAATCTAGATAAAATAAAACCGGTTTTTAATGAGTTAGATAATGAAAAGCAAAAATTAGTTGAAAGGTTTTTTGTCAATGTTTCTGTTTCTGTTGAGGTTAAAAAAGAGACGAGAATCGAGAATATAAATCCAAAAGAACGCAGAGTAATCAAGAAAACAATTCCCTCAAAAATAAAAGTTCTTTCTTCTCCCATAGTCCAAGACCAAAAATTAGAAGTAAAAGATTTTGTAAGGCATTTCAGGAATAGGTATAATTTCTTTAAGAAGATATTGCAGGAAAGGACGGAATTAGAAGGATTGACTTCTATTGATAAAATCTCTGTTAATCGGGCGTTTTCAATAATCGCAATGGTTACCAATAAATCCATTACTAAAAATAAAAACCTGATTTTGGAAGTAGAAGATTTGACTGGAAAAACCAAACTTCTTATTACTAAAACAAAAGAAGAGATATTTGAAAAATCAAAAGAAATTGTTTTAGACGATGTTATTGGATTTAAATGCAGCGGAACAAGGGATTTTTTGTTTGTTAATGATTTATTTTATCCAGATTCTTGTCTGGACAATAAAAAGAGATTAAATGAAGAAGTTTATGCTTTGTTTATATCTGATATTCATGTTGGCAGCGTTAATTTTTTGGAGGAAAATTTTACTAGATTTATAAAATGGTTAAATGGGGAGGGATGCAATGAAGAACAAAAAGAGGTATTGAAAAAAATAAAATACTTATTCGTTGTTGGGGATAGCATTGATGGAGTGGGGGTATATCCCGGCCAAGAAAAGGGCCTGGCTATAAAAGACATAAAAGACCAGTATAAAAAATTAGCAGAATTTTATAAAAAAATTCCTAAGCACATGAATATTATCCAATGTGCAGGACAACACGATGCAGTAAGAGTAGCTGAGCCACAGCCACCAATTGGAGAAGATTTTGCAGAATCTTTAACTAAAATTGAAAATTTATACTTGATTAGCAATCCTGGATTAATTGAAATCGAAGGAGGAGAACAAGAAGGTTTTAAGGTTTTAATGTATCACGGAGCAAGCATGCACGGTTTAATAAATGAAATAGAAGAATTAAAATTAAGTAATGCTCACCATACTCCAGCCAAAGTTGTCCAGCATTTGTTAAAAAGAAGACATCTTGCACCTATCCATGGAGCTGCTATCTACATTCCAAATCCATTAGAAGATTCAATGGTTATAAGGCAGGTCCCAGACATTATCGCGACAGGAGATTTACATAAGGTTGATGTTGAAGTCTATAATAATATCCTCATTATATGTTCTAGTTGCTGGCAGTCTATAACTCCCTTTGAAGAAAAAATGGGAAATCAGCCGGATTATTGTAAGGTGCCTATGTTAAATCTTAAAACAAGGGAGATAAAAATACTTGACTTTGAATAAAAAATGGAAAATATAATAAATAAATTGGGAGAAATTCAAAATGGGTAATGGGTATTTGCCTGAGACAGAAAAATACTTTGCAGAATTAGGCAGAGAAATTCAAAAGAATTATGAAATTGCTGAGCAGGCGAGAGGCAAGGGTTTTGATCCCGTAGATAAAGTAGAAGTTTCATTGGCATTGACAATGGCTGCGAAGGTAGTAAGGCTTATTGCAACTTTATATCCCCAATTAGACAGAGAGGATATTATTAATCGAATTTTAGAACTTGAAAAACAACATGGTGCTTTGGATTCAAGTGTTGCTTTTAAGATTGCAGAAGAAATTTCTATGCAAAAATACTGCCAGTTTAAGGATCAGCTCGAAGCAATTGATGCAGGAATAAGAATTGGTTTTGCATATATAACTCTAGGAGTTGTAAGCAGCCCTATTGAAGGTTATACTGGAATAAAAACAGGAAAAACCCAAGATGGAAAAACTTATGTTAAAGCATTTTTCTCTGGACCTATTAGGAGCGCGGGAACAACTGCAACCTGTGTTGCTTTGATTTTGATTGATTATTTGAGGCAGTTGTTTGGATATGCTAGGTTTGATCCTGTTGAAAAAGAATGCAAGAGAATTGTTACAGAATTATATGATTATCATGAAAGAGTTACTAATCTGCAATATCTGCCTACTGAAGAAGAAGTTTATTTTCTTGTTAAAAATTTACCAATTCAGATAGCAGGAGATCCTACAGAAGACAAAGAAGTAAGTAATTATAAAAATTTGGAAAGAGTAGAAACCGATTTTATAAGGGGAGGGTTGTGTCTTGCTTTGGGAGAGGGATTAGCGCAAAAAGCTGCAAAGGGGCTTAGAATCTTGAAGGGATTGCAAAGAAATGGTTTTAAAATAGATGATTGGGATTGGCTTGAAAAATACGTTGAGTTGCATGAGAGAAGGCAGCAGGGAAAGACAGATGCTTCTCCGACTTATATTAAAGATTTAGTTGCAGGAAGGCCTGTTTTTGGACATCCTGGAAAAGGATTTAGGTTTAGATATGGGAGAAGCAGGGATGCAGGATTTTCAGGAGTCTCTGTTCATCCTGCTACAATGGCTGTTACAAATGATTTTATTGCTGCAGGAACTCAATTAAAAATTGAAAAACCAACCAAGGGGTGTGTTGTAATGTGTTGTGATTCTATTGATGGGCCAATTGTTAAATTAGAAAATGGAAATGTGAAAAAATTAGATAATTACGAGGAGACAAAAACTCTATATAAAGAAATTAAGGAGATAATCTATTTGGGGGATATGCTATTTCCTTTAGGAGATGTTATTAACAGGAATGCGGTGTTGCCAAAGCCAGGATATGTTGAGGAGTGGTGGGGTTTAGAGTTGGAAAAAGCAATTGGAAATAAGGAATTAAAAGAAAATGGATTAATCAAAGAACAAGAGATTGTAAACAGGAATTATAGAAATGTAGATATAGAAGAAGCAATTGAATTATCTGAGAAATATGAAGTCCCATTACATCCAGAGCATATTTTTTATTGGACTCAGATTTCTTGGGAAGAGTTCTTAGGAGTTATTGACTGGTTTAATCATTCAAGAATTATTGAGTATAAATTAATATTTCCTTATAACAAGAATGAAAAAGAAAGATTTCAGAAAGGAAAAAGGGCACTGGAATTATTAGGAGTTCCTCATTTGGTTGGCATCGAGAATGTCATCCTAGAAAAAAAAGAAACACAAGCCTTATTATTGAATTTTGGTTTTGAAATTGATTTTTTAGGAGAATTAAGTATTAATTTTGATCTTAGGAATTATAATGATAAAATTTTAGAATTAAATAAAGATGAAGATAAAAATAAGGGAAGTAGCAGTGAGGGGAAGATTGTATTGGAGATTATAAACAAACTAAGCAAATTTAAAATTAAGGATAAGGCAGGAGAATTTATAGGAACCAGAATGGGCAGGCCTGAAAAAGCTAAGCTAAGAAAATTAACAGGAAGTCCAAGTGTTTTGTTCCCTATTGGAAATGAAGGAGGAAGATTAAGAAGTGTTAATGAGGCAGTCAGTGTGGGTTATGTTAACTCCACATTTCCTTTTAATTATTGCAATAAATGTAAAAAAGAAAGCATATATCGAATTTGCGAGGATTGCAATGAAAAAACAGAGAAAAAATACTTTTGCAGGTCTTGCAATAAAGAAATTACAGAAAAATGCCAGTTACATGATAGAAAAGATAATTTTAAAGAAACAAGATTGGATGTAAAACATTATTTTGAAAAAGCTGTTGAAAAATTAGGTCTTTTTAGAATAGAGGTTCCTGTTTTAATTAAAGGGGTTAGGGGAACGAGTTCTGAAAGTCATAATATGGAAAACTTAAGCAAGGGAATTTTAAGATCTAAATATGGGCTTTGTGTAAATAAAGATGGGACAATACGGTATGATATGACTGAATTGCCTTTAACTCATTTTAAACCAAAAGAAATTGAAGTAAGTATTGAAAAATTAAAAGAATTGGGTTATGAAAAGGATTACCTTGAAAATGAATTGATTAATGAAGAACAAATTTTAGAATTAAAGCCCCATGACATAATTATTCCATGCAATAACCTGGCAGGAGATGATAAAGCAGATGATGTTTTTGTTAAAGCGGCTAATTTTATAGACGAGCTTTTAATTAGGCTTTATGGATTGCCTGCATTTTACAATGTTAAAAACAGAAATGATTTGATTGGAAAATTAGGGGTTTGTATGGCCCCGCATAATTGCGCAGGGGTTATTTCAAGGATAATTGGTTTCTCAAAAGTACAGGGACTATTAGCAAGTCCATACATGCATGCTGCCATGAGAAGAGATTGCGATGGAGATGAGGCTGCTTTAATGTTATTGCTAGATGTTTTAATTAATTTTTCTAGGAAGTTTCTTCCTGCGCATAGAGGAGGAACTCAGGACGCTCCACTTGTTTTAAATGGACAAATTCATGCAAAAGAAGTTGATGATCAAATTTTAGATTTTGAGTTAGTTAATGGTTATCCTTTAGAATTGTATGAAAAAGCTGAAAAAAGATTGCATTCTAAAGAGGTTCAAATTGAAAGTGTTAAAAAAAGACTAAAAGGAGGTAAAGATCCGTTTGTTAATTTAGGATTTACTCATAGTACGAGCAATTTTAATGATGGAGCTACTTGCAGTTCTTACAAAACTCTTCCAACTATGCAGGAAAAAGTAAAAGCACAAATGGATTTGTGTGTTAAACTAAGAAGCGTTGACCAGGGGGATGTTGCAAGGCTAATAATTGACAGACATTTTATGAGAGATTTAAAAGGAAATTTAAGAAAGTTTTCACAACAAGGATTTAGATGCAGTACTTGCAATACAATTTATAGAAGGCCACCTCTTTCTGGAAAATGCGAGTGCGGAGGAAGAATAATTTTTACAATTTCTTATGGAAGCATTGTGAAATATCTAGAGCCTGCTTTGGATTTAACAAGGAATTTTGATGTTCCTGCTTATATTAAACAGGATTTGGAACTAACCAAAAGATATATTGAAAGTATTTTTGGGAAGGATAATGAAAAACAGGAGAGCATGGATAAGTGGTTTGGGTAGAAAATTATTTTTAAAATATATTTTTGATTATCATTTAGTTTAAAAAGCCAGGAGGTTTTTTTGATTTGAAAAAGGAGAGAAAAAAGGGAAAATGAGCGGGATTGTTGGGGTATATTCTGTAGATGGCAAAAATGTTGCAGATGAATTATTAATGGGCGTTGTTGCTCTGCAACACAGAGGAGAAGAAGGGTGTGGGATTAGTGTTGAAAGAAAACCGGGATTTTATACTCCTAAAGAAAGAAAACTTGCATATTATTTTTTCAGAGACTTTTTTGGAGGATTAAAGGGTTTAAGAGAAAAAACCTCTTCTTTTGCTATAGGTCATACTCTTTATGAAGACTCAGGAGGATTACAGCCAGTTGAAGAATGGGGGGAAAAACATTTAATTTCTGTTGCAATGGATGGTGTGCTTTTGGGATTTGGTGGAAAAAACGATTCTGTAATGAGAGCTTTATTTTCAAGATATTTAGATGAAACTAGTGATTTTTATGATGCTGGAAATAAATTAATGGAAAAATTAAGAGGAAAAGGTTCTTATTGTGTTGTATCTTTAGTTAAAGATAAGGATGGAGGAGATACTAGTTTGGTTGCGTTTAGAGATCCCAAAGGGATAAAACCTTATTGTTTGGGAAAAAAGGAAGATAAATACATTGTTGCTTCTGAAAGTAAATCTTTAGACGGGATTGAAGCAGATTTTATAAGAGATATTGAGCCAGGGGAAATGATTGTTATAAACAAAAACGGGCTGAGTTCTAAAAAATTAGTTGAGGATAAACATGCCCATTGTTTTTTTGAGTGGATTTATTTTGCAGATCCTACTTCTGTAATTGAAGGAAAGGATGTTCTGGAAGTCAGAAAAGAATTGGGAAGAAGATTAGCAAGGAGATATGTAAGCAGAGTTGATGTTGATTTAGTTATGGCAAGCCCTGACTCTGGGAGAGGGGTAGCTATTGGTTTTCAACAAGAATTAAGTAAAATAAAAAATAGATTTATTCCATATGAGGAAGCTGCTATAAAAAATCCTGGATCCAAAAGAACTTTTCAAGTTGAGAATGAAGAGGAAAGAAAGCTTGCCGCAAATGTTAAATTTTTTATGAATAAGAAAGTTGTTCAGGGAAAAAATGTTGCTGTTGGAGATGATAGTATTGTGAGGGGAACTGTTTTTAGAGATGGTATGATATACAAATTAAGAAAATCTAAAGCAGAGAAGATTTATCCTATCATTTCTTGTCCGGCATTACTTCATGCTTGTATAACTGATCCTCGAGGGAGAAATTTTGCAGCTTATGGTTTAAAAGGGACAATAGAGGAAATTGGGGAACAAGTTGCCAAAGAAATAAATGCAGATTTTGTTTGTTATCCTACTGTGAAAGATATGATAGAATCTGTTGGTTTAGAAGATATTTGTAAGGCATGCATTGATGGAGAATTTCCTGTTAATGAAGAATTTTGGAAATAATCATAATAAGTAAATCAAGATAGTCGGTAACATCAAGCAGCCCATTAAATGAGTTCTTCTGACTCCAACATGAATGCATACAAGCCCTGTAAATGTTGATACGATAAAGACTAAAAATCCCAGAAATCCTGAGAAAATTAATATAACCATACTTAAGAAAATTAAAATTCCTAAGGACAGTCTATTGTAACTTATTTTTGAAATATGCTTTGAAAACATTTTAGCTATAAAAATGGTTAAAAAGAAAGCTAAAATTCCTGAAATTAAAACTGCTGCTAGAATAATTAATAAATTATTTAATGAAAAGGTTTCAAGAAGCTTTGAAATTGCAGCAGCACTCCCTGTGCGTGATTTTTGGATTGTATAAAGAGTTACAAAAGACAATCCCATTACAATTGTGTTTATGCTTCCAAGAAGAATTAAAAATTCTTTTCTGTCTAAATCTCCTGTAACTTCGCTTCCGATAACTGCTGCCTGTCCGCTTCCTAAACCTGGAAGAAAAGAGCATAATGGGGAGGCTATTAGTGATGCTAAGATGCTTTTTGCTATGCTTTTCTTTTTAATTTTTAATTTTCTTAATTTTATTATTCTTTGATTGGGAAGTTTTTGTTTTTTTGAGATGCTTGTTATTAAACTTGAAGCTCCAAACAATCCTGTTAAAAGAGGAAGAAGAGGTTCTTTTAAGTTTAAATTTAAACTTGCTATCCCTAAAAATCCTGCAAGAAAAAATATTATTATTGCCCATAATCTATTATTTTTTTCAAAATAAAATAAAAAACAAGAGGCAAGAATCAATATAAGTGGCATGATTTTTAGTGCATAATCATAGATAGTTGGAAGAAAGAAAATAAATAATGGAGAGAATAATAAAATTAGAATAATTCCTATAATGCTTCCAAATAAAGTTAAAATAACTGCGCCATAACCCTCTCCTTTTATTAGCATTTCATGCCCTGGCAAAACAGATAAAACAGAATCCTCATCAGGCGCTCCTAGGAAAATTGAAGGCACAAAATCAACAAAAGTATGAGTTATTGACAAAGAAACTATAAAAACGACTAAGATGATTGGAGAAAATCCTGCAAAATATCCTGCTGTCACAAGTGAGAGGAGGAAGAAAGCAACAAGATTTATATGAATGCCAGGAATGAGGCCTGTTATTGAGCCTATAATGACTCCTATAATCAATGCTAAAATTATTTCTATTATCATTAATTTTTAACAATAGCAATATTTAAAAAGATTATAGAGATGATTTTATTGAGGTGATGGTTTGAGTCACCTTAGACTTCTATTTAAAATGCCAATTGACTTAAGAACACAACAGTTAGCAAAACTTATTGTAGATTATTCTGTATTTGTTAAAAGGGGGGAGAAGGTTGTCATTTCCGGAAGTGAGGAGGCAAGAGATTTTATTGTAGCATTGTATAAAGAGGTTATTCTAAGAGGAGCTCATCCTATTTTAAGATTCAGGCCTTCAGGATTATCTGCTTTTTTCTATAAATATGCAAATAAAGAGCAGATAGAAAAATTTCCAGATGAATTTGACTATATTGTTAAAAATGCACAGAAATATATTGGGATAACTACTGAAGATAATACCCGCGAATTAACAAGCGCAGATCCTAAAAAAATGACTGAAAGAGAGAAAGTAACGAGTTCAATTACTAATTATATTTGTAATGAAAAACCTAAGATTTATAGAGTAACTGTTGCTTTTCCTTGCACTGCTTTAGCTCAGGAAGCTGATATGGATTTAACTGAATATGAAAATTTTGTTTATGGTGCTTGCTTGCAGGATTGGGAAAAATTAAGCAAAAAAATGAATAAAATAGCAAATAGATTCAGAAAAGGAAAAGAAGTCCATTTAATAGGAGAAAATGTTGATTTAAAATTTAAGATTCATGGAAAGAAATTAGTTGTTTCAGATGGCAAAGAAAATATGCCGGATGGAGAGATTTTTATGGCGCCGGTAAGAGATAGTTTAAATGGATGGATAAAATTTGAATATCCTGCAGCTGAATATGGCAAAGAGGTTACTGGAATTTATTTAAAATTTGAAAATGGGAAGGTTATTGAATCAAAAGCTTCAAAAAATGAAGATTTTTTAAAACAAATGCTTGCAACAGATGAAAATTCAAGTTATGTCGGGGAATTTGGAATAGGAATGAACCCAAAAATAAACAAGTTTACAAAAAGGATAATCTTTGATGAAAAGATTAACGGAACAATTCATTTAGCATTAGGGTTGGCATATAAGGAAAATGGCGGGGGAAATGATTCTGCGATTCATTGGGATCTTATAAAAGATATGAGACATGCAAGAATTATTTTAGATGGAAAGGTTGTTCAGAATAAGGGTGTTTGGAAGATTTGATTTTACAATCTTCTATATGATTTTTTTGATAATCTATTAAACCTATTTTAAGGTGTTTCTGAATTTTCATTAAGATATATTTTAGTAGCTTACTCTTCTCTATTTCGATTTAACTCGTTTTTATTTATTACTAATCTGGTAGTGAGGGTTTATATATTTCTTAATCTTTAGGATAACATGGGCTATAAAATTGTGAAATATAGAAAAAAGAGAAAATGTCCTTTTGAAACCTATGAACCTAAAAAAAGAATTGAAATAAGAAAGGAGCAAGCAGTTCCATTTTTGGTGAAAGTGAGCAATATTGGAGGAATGATTGGATTTTGGGCCTCGGGTATTTTAATGGGCATTAAAGGTTTTTTTCATGCTGAGAGTAAGATAAAAAAATTCAGTTTAAACAGAAGAGTAGTTGAGATTAGGGTAAAGAAGAGATAAAATTATTTTAGAACAATTTTATCTGCCTGTATCTGCAGATGCCCTTCATATTCTTGGATAGTTCCTATAACCATCACTTCTTTATTTTTTAATTTGTCAATTGCCGCGCTTATTGTCATATCGATTTTTCCTGTTTCATCTTTTATTGAAATTATCTGGAAGTCTGAAGCGTAAATTTTAGTATCAAGAATTTCGCCTTCTATCTTTACTCTTTTATTCATAAGATTATCATCTATATCTTTAATTTTTATTACTCTTGGTTCCAGAACACTTGAAAGGAACAGAAGCAGGAAAATTCCAATTAGGGAAATTATTATGGAAACTTTGAGAGTGTTGAGTTTCATATGATTTTAATATAATAATCTTTATTAAGGATTTTGGTGGTGGAGAGTTATGAGAATAAATATTGAGGATGCAGAGCAAGTTGCTGAATATCGAAAGAGAATGAGGCATGACTTTGACTATGTTTTCTTTAATTCAAGAGCTTTAACTGCTAAGAGGCTGGGGGTAGATAAATGGCTTTTTGATAATATCCGGGTCGAAGGACTTGAAAATGTAGAAGCAGTTAAAGACAAGCAGTTATTTTATGTTTCTAGTCATAAGAGTTTAGCTGATTTTCTTGTTCAGCAATATGTTTTTTGGGAGAATAATTTACCTATTCCAAGAATTATTGCAGGAGCAAATTTATTTAAGTTTCCATTTAAGAATTTTTGGAAAAAATGCGGCGCAATTTCTTTAGATAGACAAATAAAGAAAAAATTATATCTTGCTGCTCTTCACGAAGAACTTAAAGATACATTGTTGGCGGGCGATAATTTATTAGATTACCTTATGGGGACAAGAGACAGAGGAAATGGAATTGGAAAACCTCAAACAGGGGTAATTGGTGTTGTTTTAGATGTTGCTAAGAGAGGTAAAGATATCTTCGCTGTTCCTTCCGATATTTACTATGATAATATAATAGAAAAAGATGCATTAAAAATAGTTGATATGTGGAAAGCCAAGAGAGATTTTCATTTGGAAAAAGGAGAGAACCTTAAAGCTAAAATTTATGATTATTTATGTTTTTATTCTGATTATATGGCTTACATTCCGAGGGTATTTTCAAAAAATAAAGGAAATGTTTACCTGAAGTTTGGAAAAGCTTTTCCTATAAAAGATTTTAATAAAGTTTCTTTAGTTGAAAAGTTACAACAGGATATAAATGATTTAGGCAATGGAAAACTTTAATAAGGACAAACTTTCTTAGCAAGACAAGTTTGAACAAAGAAATAACTTTTTCCGAAAACTTTAATAAGGGTTTGTTGTTTGTTTTTTTATGGTAAAAGAACTGAGTGTTGATGAAAGGTTTGAAGTAATAAAAAGGAATACCGAGGAGATTGTTACAGAAGAAGAATTGAAAAATCTTTTAAAGAAAAAGAAAAATCCTGTTGTTTATTGGGGTACTGCTGTAACAGGAAAGCCTCATTTAGCTTATTTTTTCCCTTTATTAAAACTAAGTGATTTTATTAAAGCTGGATTCAAAGTTAAGGTTCTTTTAGCAGACTTGCACGGAGCTTTAGATGGTACTCCTTGGACTGTTTTAGAACATAGGTATGATTATTATAAAGAAGCAATTAGCCAGATTTTTAAGGCGCTTGGAACAGATTTAAAAAATATAGAATTTGTTCAGGGAAGTGAATTTCAATTAAAGCCCGAATATAGTTTTGATGTTTTAAAGATGGCAAGTATAACTTCTGTTAATGATTGCAAGAGGGCTGCTTCTGAAGTTGTTAAATTTGGGGATAATCCTAAGACAGGAGGATTAGTTTATCCAATAATGCAGGCATTAGATGAACATTATTTAGAAGTTGATGTTCAGTTTGGAGGTTTAGACCAGAGAAAGATTTTAATGTTTGCAAGAGAAAACCTTCCTAAGCTGACTTATCATGCGAGGGTAGAGGTAATGAATCCTATGATCCCAGGATTAATTGGGAAGAAAATGAGTGCAAGCATACCAAAAACAAAAATAGATTTAACAGATACCGAAAAAGAGATTAAGGAAAAAGTAAATAGTGCAGAATGTGTTGAAGGAGATCCAGATAATGGGATAATGGCTTTTCTGAAATATGTTATAATGGTTATTAAAGAGGATAAAAAAGAGCCTTTTATTGTTGAAAGAGATAAAAGATATGGAGGAACAATTGAATTCATAGACTATGGGAGTGTTGAAGATTCTTTTAGAAAAAAAGAATTACATCCTGCGGATTTGAAAAATGCTGTTGCCAAGGAAATTATAAAATTAGTGAGTAAAATTGATAAAAAGAAGTTGAACGAACTGGCAAAGAAGGCGTATTAAATGCTCCCATAATTACTTAATCCTAAGGATTAATGCTACTAAACTTTTTCATTCTAAGAATTTGAGAATATTCTCTTCTTGGTCTTTAATATTTTCATCTGTTTCTTTTTCTAAATCCTGCATTTCTTGACAATCATAATTTTGATTAAATAATTGAAGGAGAGTCTTTATCTTTGTATAATCTGCATAAGAAGCTAAATGTAAACTGAAAGAAGATTTATTTGTGAGATGTTCTGCGCCAATAATATCATTATGAATTTCTGCTAAGCTACGCGCCCCTTCCTTAAGCTCTAAAATCTTTTGTTTTAATTGTTCTTCATCATTTAAATATTTCATAATCTCTTGTTGAGTTTTTCAGGGTTTTTAAGATTTTATATTCTTAAATTCTATTCTGTAAAAAACTCCACAATATC
Organism: Candidatus Nanoarchaeia archaeon; assembly: GCA_028718805.1. Classification (GTDB taxonomy): domain Archaea; phylum Nanobdellota; class Nanobdellia; order Pacearchaeales; family GW2011-AR1; genus ARS1285. The sequence continues at coordinate 62,590 of JAQUKY010000008.1, forward strand.
TTTATCCTGGACAATATGCTTTAACCCAACTTTTTGATTTGGGAATTTGCAGGAGGGGCCGGTTATTTTTGCATACTTTACTTTTTTTGAATAACCATGAAGAATTTTTTCTGCAACATCCTGCAGGGTTGAATTTGGCTGCAGAACAACCGGAACATTATCTAATTTTTCTCTTTTGCCAGGATGTTTTGTGTAAACTCTTATTATTTTAAAGGATTTGAATATTTTTTCTTTTAAATCTTCAACCCCTTCCTTGGTAAATGTAGAAATCATGCTAAAATTGTATTTTTTAGATCTTAATGTTTCTTTTATTTTTCTTTTTATCTCTTCATCATACAAATCCATTTTATTGAAAATTATTATTTTTTCTGCTTTTTTGTTTTGTCTTGTCTGCTCCATAACTGCAGGAATTTCATGAATTTTTTCAATAACCATTAAGAGAGTATCAGCACTGTTTACAATTCCTTTATCAAAACTTTCGCTTGCTATGGGGGGAAGGTCAACAATTTGTATGTTACAATTAGCATAGTTTAAAATTCCAATTTCAGGTGATGTTGTTGTAAAACCATAACTAGCTATCTTTGGTTGAGTGTTTGTAAGAATTTTCAAGATTGATGATTTTCCTGAATTAGTTAATCCTACTAAAACTGCCTGCATTTCTCCTTTTTTAATCCCAGATTTCCCACTCCCCTTTCTCTTTTTTGACTTTTCTATTTCTTGTTTTAGTTTTTTGTATCTTGTCCTTAAATTCTTCCTTAGATTTTCAGCACCCTTATGAGAAGGCATTGTTCTGAGCATTTCCTCTAATGCTTCTAATTTTTCTTCATCAGTTGAAGCAGAGTAATATTTCTCTTGTGCGTTTGCAAACTCAAAATTAGCATTAATAGGCATAATTAAACTAATATTCTAGAATTTATAAGACTGTTGTTTTACTTTCTCTATTTTTGATATCCTGATAACTGATTTTATTCTTGAGCATTTGTTAATTTAGCTTGAGCATGTATCTTCTAAATAGCTTTAATTTATATTATTATTAATTCAGTTAACCCGCAAATTAACAATATTTATATAGCTAATTTTATTTATTTTAATGCGGGTTAACTAAAGAGGGAAATGGTGCATGAAAAGTACATAAAAAGAAATGGAAAAACCTTTGGTCCTTATTTATACGAGAATTATAGGGAAAAAGGGATAACCAAAACAAGGTATCTAGGACTGGCAAAAAAGAGAAAAAAATCGCGGGTTAATTTGCTTTTAATTCTTGGAACCTTCTTTTTGATATTATTGCTTGTGGGTTTAATTGGGTTTTTTATATTAAATGACAGGGAGGAATTTAAAGGGGAACTAGCATCTCAGTCGCCTTTTGATTTTTTGACTAAACTTTTTACAGCCTCTGCTCCAGTTGGTGTCTTTGTGCAGATTATTTCAGATTCTCCTCCGAGGATTATAGATATCCCTAATGAAATTTTAGTTTGTGAGAATAAACAATTGAATCATTCTTTTTATATTCAAGATGATGATGGAGTGGATGATATACAAAGAGTGACTATTAATCCTCAAGACCCCTTTTTTGTTGAATTTGAGAAAAATGATACTTATAATTATGCAAGGTATAGACTATGGTCAAGTAGTTTAACTAAAACCTATTTTGATGATATGTATTTTAATGAAGTGCATAGAAAAGATAATGAAGGATGGGCAACTTATATTGAAACAATTTACGCAGAAGATGAAAAAAAAGCAAATGATATTATTGATACAAATATTACCCTTATTGAAGTTAATAATGCCCCTGAGTTTGATATAGGGGTTCAAACAATTGACCTTTATTTGAAAGGAGAGGGAACCAATTTTTCTTATGATCTTGGCAGTTATTTGGATTCTGTAAAAGAAGAAACCCCAAAACAATTTTTAAGATATAATTTAACTTATCAGAATGATTCGATTTGTCCTTTTAATATTAACAATTTAGGAGTGATAAATATAACTGGAAATGAAAGTTATATTCTTAGTGGCAATTTTACAACTTATCCTTTGATGATTTGTGTAAATGATACTGGGCTTACGGGAGTAGGAGTTAACAGAAATCTACATCCTGCTATAAGCCTATGTTTGCCCCAGTCTGAGAAGTCCTTAAAATATTGTGACAACTTTAGCTTAACAATTACAAAAAATAACAGGGCTCCAAATATAACCTCTTATTATCCTCTTGATATAAGTTCCCATGCAAATATTAATCAAACTTTCAATAGGATTTTAAAAATAAGCGGAACTGATGTTTTATATTTTAATCTAACTGCTTATGATTTAGATCAAACTCCTTTAGATGTTTATTGGTATGTTGATAATGCTTCTAAGGAATATCATGAAGGATTGGAAAAAAGTAATGTTTCTAAGTTTGAATATTACTTTGGCTGTGAAATCTCTGGAAATTACACAATTAAAGCAGTTGTTACAGATGGTTTGGCAAATGATTCTGTTCAATGGAATTTTTCAGTAAACTATGTTGAGTGCCCTGAATCGTCGTTTGGGGGAGGCGGGGGTGGAGGCGGCGGGGGAAAATTATACTGTAAAGAAAGATGGGGCTGTGGAGAATGGGTTCAATGCGAGGGTCTTAAAGAGCTTATTAAAAAAAAGTGGTTAACTAAAGATATTGAACTTTTAATAAAAGAAAGATGCGATATTCTAAATTATAGTGAAGAATTCTGTGGTTTGCAGAATAGAATTTGTTCTGATTTTAATTATTGTAAAACTGTATTTGAAAAGCCTCCTTTCATAAAAGAGTGTTATTATACTAGGAATCCTAACTGCACTGACGGAATTCAGAATTGCCATAATGGGAGCTGTGAAGTTTTAACTGATTGCGGAGGTCCATGTGCTTTTTGTCCGAATTGTCATGATAAAATACAAAATCAAGGCGAAGAAGGAATTGATTGCGGAGGTCCTTGCATAAATTGTGTCGAACTGCCTTGGCTTCCGACTGTGTTTAAGTCAATTGTTACATATTCATTGATTGCTTTATTAATCCTTATCTTGCTTTTGGTTGCCAGACAGATAATTAAATATACTAAATTCAAAAAATTATTTGGTGAAAGCAGAATTAAAAATGTGTTAATAAGAGGTGAAGATAAAAGAATTGAGAAGGTTGTTATGAATTTTTTCTTTATTTTCTCTGTTATTGTTCTATTGTTTTTTGCCAATACTTACATTATGAATGTTGAGCAGGCAAATAAGATTATTTCTGGTGGTGGGGCAGGATTATTGGCAAATTATGGTTTTATAAACAGCATTTTTAGTAATTTTGGGATGTTTTTTGTGAGCGGAGTTTTTACAGATTCTTTAGGAAATGAGATGCTTCTTTGGGATGATACAGAAGATTATCTTACTCAGAAAGAAGAAAGAAGCGGGGATGATGTTTATTTTTATGCAAATTATACTGATTCAATTGGGGGTCAGGTTGTCGGAGCGTATTGTGAAATAAGATTACAGGATTATAATCTTAGTTATGGGAACTGGCAACCTATGTCTCTTGTTTCTGGAACTTGGCAATATCATGATATTATTTATTATAAAGGGAGTCATAAATTTGAGGTTAATTGTTCTGTAAATTCCGGTTCTGTTTCTGTAAATGGAACAGATAATTTTATAATAGCTAATACTGCTCCTGAAATTGATGTAGACAGGGGAGGGATTTACATTGATTTAGATGGAGATAATTCAAATCATGATGCTTTACAATGTATTGAAGACGCCTTATGTTATTATAATTTTACATCAGACATAGTTGAAGTAGATATTAATGATGAATTATTTTATGGTGTAGACATATCTAATACTACCTTAACAGATTACGAGCTGAATGAAACAGGGATGTTAATAATTAATGTGACCCATAGTGATCATGCTCTGCAAAATAGAATTATTGGTTTAAATGTGCAAGATAATAATAGAGAGCTCTGGAAATCAGCTTTATTGGAAGTAGATCTTCAATCTGTCAACGACGCCCCCAAATTTGTAAATTTGGGGAATAAAACATTTAATGAAGGAGATTTATTTGAATATATAATTGATGTTTCTGATGAAGAAGGAGATGATCCATTTAAGTTCAATATAAACTATATTAGCTGTGATGCTGTTAATAATCCTTCGTGTAATTTATTTAAGGGGAATTATACTTTTGATGAGTTTAATGGGAGAATATATATCAGTTTTACTCCTACAAATGCAGATATTGGTAGTTATCTAATTAATTTTAGTGTTATGGACAACAGCAGTTTGGGGAATAAAACAACAAGCCAGTTAGTTAATTTTACTGTAACTCCTGCTATTTGGATTAGCAGCATTCAACTGGACCATCTCATGACTGAAGACGAAAACAAAATTATTAATCTAACTGAATATATTTTATCAGATTATCAGAACGATGTAAATTTTTCTTTTAGTCTGATTAATAGTCAGTTTCCCTCTTTTAATTCATCTTTTAATTTAACAACAGGGGTTATTAATATTTCCCCTAATGATGTAGATGTAGGCTACAATCGAGTAGAAATAATCGCAAGCAGTTCAGTCTTATCTTCTTTAAGAATTTTTAATTTTACTGTTTTAGATATCAATGACAATCCGGTTATTAAAGAACCTCTTACTGCTAACCCCCCAGAAAGTGTTATTGATGGGAATTCAAACATGAGGATTTATGAAAATAAAGAAATTAAAATTATTTTATTTATTGAGGATGATGATTTTTTAATTCCTAGTTCTGCTGAAGAGTTAGATGTAAATGTCAGCATAGAGGGGCCAAATGAAACTCTTTTTGGGTTTGTTGAAGGAGGCAAAATCTCAGATAATAGGATGAGATATGACGCCATATTTACTCCTAGAAATGAGAGTGTTGGAGATTATAATATAACTATAAATGTAACGGATAGCGGCGGGGCTTTTGATAACTTGAGATTTAATTTAACAATAGAACAAATGGATTATGATACTCCTAATATAACTTATCCTGGTGAAGATAAAGAATTTAATCTTAAGGAAAATGTTACTTCGAATCTTACCTTTAGAGCAAATCATACTATCGGAGATGATTTGAACTATTCTTTTTATATTAATACTGTTTTAAGAAACTCTTTTTTAGGAAAGGGAAATGATGTTAATGTTAGCTGGTTATTTGCCCCCAATTTCACAGATGAAACATACGGAAATGAGATAAAAAATCTTACTTTGATTGTGAGAAGTCCCTTTTTCGAAACAAGCAGGACTTGGAATTTAACAATTAATCATACAAATGCCCTGCCGCAATTGATTAGAGATATTGGAGATACATCTACTACTTATAATGATAGAATTGAAGAGCCTTTAGAATTTTATTTTACAGATATAGATTATTATGATATCTATTATAATCAATCTTTTATTTTTAATCTGACTTCTTATGAAAACTTAACAAATATTGGTTGGATTAGAGGAAACTCTGATTGGAGAATTATTTTGCTTCCCTTGAATCAAAGATATACTAAAGAAGTTTTGAGAGTAGTTATGTCTGATTTAAACGGAACTGAAATTTTAAGCAGCATTTATAGCAATAATTTCACAGTAGAATTTAAAGAACCTGTTACGGTTCCAGTTCCTACTCCTTCTGGAGGAAGCAGCGAGACTGTTCCAATTGCCTTAAAAATAATTATGCCTGGTCAGATTTCAGGATATGAGGGGGATACGTTAAGAATAAATCTACAATTAATTAATACTGGAAAAAAAGATTTTAATGATATAAATCTAAGCAGTTTAGCATTCAAAAACGGAAGCCTATTTAATGGGATAAAAACTTCCTTAGACAAAACTTATTTTAAGACTCTTAAACCTAATCAGGAGGAAAATTTAACATTAACTTTGATATTGAATTCTAGCAAGATTGGAAAATATGAGATATTAGTCAATGCAACTTCTAAATCCCCAAAATATACTGACTGGGGGAAGATTCATCTTGATTTAACGCCAATAAACGAGTCTCAGGTTAGAGATTTAATTGTTTTCACACAAGAACTTATTGCAGGGAATCCTCAGTGTATGGAGATAACTGAAATACTAAAAGAAGCTGATAAATATTTGCAGGTAGGAGACCATGTTAATGCTAGACTAAAAGCAAATGAAGCATTAAACTCATGCAAGGAAGCAATTAGTCAGGTGTCTGTTCCAAGGCTGAGAATTCCTGATTTTATAAAATCACTTGAGTTTAGTTCATATTTATTCTTAATAATTATAGGAGCAGTTGTTTTGGCGATTATTCTTGGTTTAATTTATTATTTTGTTAAAAGAAGAGAGATTGGAAATTTACAGAAAGCAATTCAGGAGCCTAAGCGAGGATAGGAAGGTTTAAAATATATTTAGTATTAACATGTAAAAAGAGGAAATATGGATGAAGAGACTGTTTTAAGGAAGAGATTAGAAGAATTAGAAAAGAAGTATCATCAGAATTTATTTAATGAGGTTGAACAATCAAAATCATCTGGAGGAGCAGTAGGAAAACCCGAAATAATTGAAGAGGAAGCAGAAGAACCAAAGGATATAGAACCTGAAGAAATTATCCCCAAAAAGGAAAAACCTAAGAAAGAAACAAAAATCAAGGCTAATAATCCAAAAAATATAATTAAAAATTTGGTTAATAAAATTCAGGTTAAAAAAGGTAATGTCAAAAAAACAGAGAATTTTGAGGATATTTCTGAATATTCTGATGCGGAGTTGCCTGAAATTGAAAATAAGGGGTATTACGAGAAAGCTTCTATTTCTGCAACAAAAGACAATAGGCCTAGTGAAGATGAGATAAAAAAAATTTCAGAAAAAATACAAAAAATGAAAAAAGAAATGTCAAAAGTTCTTGTTGGCCAGGATGAGATTAGTGATGGTTTGATAAGGGGGTTATTATGCAATTCGCATGTTCTTGTGGAAGGAGTTCCTGGAATTGCTAAGACTCTTGCAATAAGGGCTCTGGCGTCTGTTACTGGTTGTGAAGTAAAAAGAATCCAGTTTACAGTAGATATGCTTCCAACAGATATAACTGGGATAACAAATTATACTCCTGAAAAAGGGTTTGAAGTAGTGAAGGGGCCGATATTTGCAAATTTTGTAATTGCTGATGAGATTAATAGAGCGCCGCCTAAAACTCAATCAGCACTTATGGAAGCAATGCAGGAGAAACAGGTCACAATTGGAAAAGAAAATTTTCAATTAACACTTCCATTTTTTGTTATGGCAACTGAAAATCCAATTGAAAATGCAGGAGTTTATCCTCTACCAGAAGCGCAGGTTGATAGATTTTTATTTAAGTTAATGATGGATTATCCAAAGTTAGAGGAAGAAAAGCAGGTTTTAGAAACAAATATGACTCTTAGAAAATTTGAGGAATTTGATCTAAAGCCGGTTACTTCTCCAAAAGAGATTATAAAAATGCAGGATATTGCCAGGAGAGTCTATTTAGATGATAATATTAAGAACTACATTCTTGCTATAGTCAGAAAGACCAGGCAGAGAGATTTCCCAAATGCTGAGTATTTATCTTATGGATGTTCTCCAAGGGCAAGCATAGGGCTGTTCATAGCAAGCAAGGCAAGGGCCTTAATGCAGGGAAGAAATTATGTTTTGCCTGAAGATGTTAAGCATGTTGTTTTTGATGTTATGAGGCACAGGCTGATTTTGTCTTATAAGGCGTCTATCCAGAAAATCAGCCCCGACGATATAATCAAAGATATCTTGAATCTGGTGAAGGTGGAATAAAGTCTATAATAATAAAGATAGTTATAAGATAATTAGAAGTTATTTTCTCCTAAGATTTCTTGAAAAGAAAGTTATGGCAAATAAGTATAAGATTAAAAAACTTGCTACATAAATGAAATATTGAATATTCTTTTGGGTGAGATAAAGAATAATCTCTAGAATTACTACTACAAGAAATAGCATGTAATGCATCTTATGATAATGATCTTGCATTATAGAAAATCCAGAAATATGATATACAGACAAACCCCCAAGAGCTGCTATTAGTGTACCAATTTTAAGAAAGTTGTCAGCTGTAATTACATTTATCACTAAAGGGATAGCTAAAACTAAAAAATAAACTCCAATGTACTCTCCGATAGAGTCTCCGATATTCATATTTTTATTAAATCTTTCTGATTTCAGTCTACTAAGCTCTCCAGAAGAATTTGCATAAATTAAAGTAGAATACAAAAACCCAAATGTGCTTAATATCAAAAAAAGTATGGGAATCTTTATAGATATGTCGTATGAATCGAATTTTGTAATAAGCAATCCTGTAAAAAATATAGTTACGCCTGTCATAAATGAAGTTACACTAACACTGGTCTGAACCTCATCCTGGTATAAACTTAGTATTTCCTCTTTTTTCATTTAGGTATAAATAAAATTATCTTTTTAACCCTTTCCATCATTCCAATTTCAGCAGTTCCATTTATCATCAAAACCATAAATTTTAATACTGAATTTTCTTTTTATTTTGAACATATTTTGAATAAAAAAGAGGCAAGATGGAAAATAAACAAGTTGAAAGAAAATTAAATCTGGATATTGCAGGAGCTGTTTCTGAATTAGAAACATTGGTAAAGAAAGTTTTGCCTAAAAATGTCATGTACCAGTTATTGCTAAGCAAGGGACTGGAGTTCGATGGCTACAGGGATTATACCCAGAACGATGATGCTGGGCTCATTGATTGGAAAGCAAGTATAAGAGGAAGAAAGCTTTTTGTCAGGAAATACATTGAGGAAAGAGATTTAAAATTTATTTTTATAATTGACGTCAGTGATAATATGATTTTTGGCTCAACAGAAAAATTAAAATGCGAATATACTGCAGAATTTACGGCAGCATTAGTTCATTTAATATTAACCACCGGAGATAGGGTGGGTTTTTTTCTTTTTAATGATAACATAGTAAAAAGCAGGCCTCTCGAATTAGGAAACAGGCAGTTTGATATTTTTGTTGATCATATCTCAGACCCCCTGAATTACGGAGGGATTTCAAATTTAAACAAGGTTCTTGATGGAATAATTGATATGGCAGACAGAAGTACTTCTATGGTTTTTCTTATATCTGACTTTATTAATGTAGATGAAAGCTACAAAAGGAAGCTAGAATCTTTAGCGAGTTTATTTGAAACAGTTGCTATTATTGTCAGAGACCCGTTAGATATGATTCTTCCTGAGATTAATAAAGAAATTGTCATTGAAGATACAAATACAGGGGAAAAACTGCTTATTAACCCGGAGATAGCCAGAGGGATTTATGGAGTTAATGCCACTAACCAACTCAATTCTCTAAAAGAAATTTTTAAAAATAGTAATATTGATTTTTTAGAACTTTCTACAGATAAATCTGCTTCTGTTGAAATAGCAGGATTTTTAAGGGAACGAATCAGGGGAGGAAGAATTGTAAGGATAAAAAATGTACATTAGTTTTACTCACCCGCTTTATTTAGTATTTTTATTTGTAATTCCAATTTTAATATTTTTTCATTTTTATGGATTAAAAAATATGAAGGGGAAAGCATTAAAATTTGCTAATTTTGAGGCAATTGCAAGAGTTAAAGGCATAGATCTTTATTCAAAAAATATTCTGCTGTTGATTTTTAATATTTTGTTTGTTGTATTGCTGGTTTTTTCCCTTGCAGGACTCTCTTTACACAAAGAAGTTACAACCAGCAGCTTTTCATTTGTGATTGCAATTGATAATTCTGAAAGCATGTCTGCTTTGGACTTATCTCCTAATAGATTGGCTGTAGCAAAAGAAACTGCTAAAGGATTTATTAATAATTTTCCCTATCAATCTTCAATAGGAGTTATAAGTTTTTCTGGAAACAGCAAAATAGAACAACCTTTGACAGAAAATAAACAAGAGGCAGATTTGGCAATAGATAACATTGAAATTTCAGAGGTAAAAGGCACAGATATTTATGAGGCAATTTCGAATTCAATAGAGGTTCTTAAAAATGAAAAAAACAAAGCAATTATCTTATTGAGTGATGGACAGATAAATGTTGGCAGTATAAATGAGGCAATAGATTATGCAAAATATACAGAGGTGCTCGTTCATACTATTGGTATGGGGACTGTGGAAGGAGGAGAGGTAAGTTATGGATTGTCTAAATTAGATGAGGATAGTTTGAAATCATTAGCTTATAACACTGGCGGGAAATATTTCAATGCCCAGAATAAACAGGAATTAGAAAAATCTTTTAATGGTATAGTGGTGGGAACAAAGAGGCTTGCAAAGATAGATTTAAGCTTTTATTTAATAATTGCAGTAATAATATTATTTATTATTAAGGAATTTTTATTAAGTATTAATAAGATTGTTTGGTAATATATAGACAACTTTAAGCCTAATTATTCAGGCTTATTTTAGTATTTATTTATTATATCAGAAAAGAGATAAACCAATTTTTTAATTTCAGCTACATCTATTTTTTTCTTTCCTGAATAATTAACTTCTGACATTAATCTGCAAAATTCAGCATAATCCTGTTTATTTTGTTTCTTGAAAATCTCTGAAAGTTCTAAGTAGGTTAAACTGTAATCTAAATTTAGGTATTCTTTGAAAAAGGACCTTGCATAGGAATTTAAGCTTTCAAAATCTTTCTCAGGAGTATTAGAAACCATTTTCAGAACCTCAATGCCTTTTTTATACCTGTGAAATCTTGTTGATTCTAAAACTAACTTTTGGTATAATTGTTTATTTTTAGTGTACAAAATCCATAATAACACAATTAAAATTACCACTACTAATGTTATTGGGATAAGTACGTCTAGGGATATTAGCCAAACCATTTTATTATCTCTTTTTATATCAAAAGTTTTAAGTAATATAAAAAAGTATCTGTCTGACACAAGTGTCTTTGGAGTACTGATAACTCCGACTAACTGGCGGACTCCTGAAAATAAGATTGTGTTACCTTAAAAGGTGATAATCGATAAGGGTAACACAATATTTCTAAGGATAATTTTTTATGCTCTAATCAGAAGAGGAATTTTTTCCCAAGCTATTTTTGGCTTTTCTTTAGTAGGATGT
>JAQUKY010000009.1 GCA_028718805.1 Candidatus Nanoarchaeia archaeon
ATGATTTAGAAGCTTGGAGAATGAGATATAACTGCGAGAGACCTCATGAGAGTCTTAGAATGTTAACTCCTTTAGTAGTTTACTTTCAGTATAGAAGACATAAAAAGCATTATGATTTATGATTGTGCAGGGCTAGGTGAAATATGTCTTGGTCCTGCACAATTTTAATTTTATAAGTAAATTTAAAAACCAATAAATTGTATAGTTTTATATGGTAAAATGGGTATGTACTGGTTGCAATTTTAGATTTGAAGCGTCAAATGCCCAAGATTGCCCTTACTGCGGCAGAAAGAATATTGAAAAAGAACCTTCTGCTGAGGAACTTTTAAATGAAGTAGAAAGATTACTGGAAGAATAAAATAAACAAACTAAACTTATAATAAAAACAATATCACAAATCAAACAAACGAAATATGCTATAGATAAAAAGATTAACTAAGACCAGTAACAATTGATAACTAAAACTCTATTGGAGCAGAATCCAAAGCGTAATAAGTTAAACATTACAGAACAAATATAAAAAAATGGATGAAGAAAATAAGATCATTGAAGACAACAGAGGAAAAGCAGATTTAGAAGAAACAGAAAGATTAGTTGAAGAAAGAAAAAAGAAATTAATTCATTTTATAAAAAACAAGCAAATTTGGGTTGTTGGAATTCTAATCATTGCTCTTATTCTTGGAATCTACATAAGAAGCCTGCCTATGACAGATCATGGAGGTAAACCCGGATTATGGGACATTACTACAAATACTTGGACACTCGGGCCTGATTTAGATCCTTGGTTGTTTGAGCGATATGCTAAAACAATTGTTGAACAAGGAGACTTGCCTGAAACAGATACTATGAGGAATATTCCTTTGGGATTCCCAACTTCAAAGGAAACAATGCTGCTACCTTATATGATTGTTTGGACTTATAAATTATTGCATATTTTTAACAATAGCACCACAGTTATATATGCTGCGGTTATCTTTCCAGTTATTATGTTTGCATTAACAATAATCTCCTTTTTTCTTTTTGTGAGAGAAATTTTTATTAGAAAAAAAAATGATGAAAAAGAGAATAATAAAAACAAATTAATGGCTAATCTTATTTCATTAATATCAACTTTTTTTATGATTGTAATACCTGTGTTTTTATCAAGAACCCTCGCGGGAATACCTGAAAAAGAATCTGCTGCTTTCTTTTTTATGTTCTTAACCTTTTATTTATTCCTCAAAGCATGGAAATCTGAAAAACTAAAAGACTCTCTGATTCTTGGGATCTTAGCAGGAGCTTCAACAGCATTAATGAGCATGATCTGGGGGGGGTACATTTATGTTCTTAATGCAATAGCTATTGCAAGTTTTTTTGCCTTTTTACTAAATAAAATAAAGAGAAAAGAGCTTTTTGTTTATTCTTCTTGGTTTATTTCATCCTTAATCTTAATTATATCTTTTGCAAAACCAACACTTGTTGGGATATTAACCTCGGTTAGCAGCGGCTTAGCCTTTGTTGTATTTTTTATAATGTTAATACATTTTATCTTATGGAATACAAAACTCTCGAATATAAATTTTCTGAATAAAACAAAAATACCTAAAAACATCCTCTCACTGATTATATCCATTATAATTGGATTTATCTTAATTGTTGTGTTTCTCGGTCCATCTTTTATTTATGAAAAAATACAGTCTTTGAATCAAACATTATTTGAAGCAGTTACTGGTAGATGGAACACTACGGTTGCTGAAAATAGGCAACCCTATTTCACAGAATGGGAAGGCAGTTTTGGGCCTCATTTTCATGAGATTGCATTAACCTTCTGGTTATTTTTTATTGGCTCAGTTTTATTATTCAAGAAAATGTTTAATAAAATAAAAAATAAAGATTCCTATGTATTAACTGGATTGTACATCCTATTCTTTTTTGGAATGGTATTCTCCAGGTATTCTTCAACAAGTATTCTTAATGGAGCAAATTTTATAAGCAAATTCTTTTATCTTGGAACAACTTTTCTTTTGATTGGAGCTTTTATTTATTACTATTCAAAATATTACAGAGAGAATAATGATGGATTTGAGCATGTGGATTATGAATACTTATTTCTTTTTTCCTTGTTCATTTTAACATTGTTTACTGCAAGAAGTGCTGTAAGACTAATCATGGTCCTTGGGCCTGTTACCCCAATTTTTATTGGCTATTTGATTATTGAAACTATAAGTAAATTTAGAAAAACAAAGGATGAAATTTATAGAATCTTACTTGGAATTTTTATGATTTTAATTATCTTTATAAGCATTTTTTCTTTCTGGAGTTTTTATAAAGAAGTTAAAGCAGAATCATATAATATGGTCCCCTCTTATTATAACCAACAGTGGCAAAAGGCAATGCAGTGGGTTAGAGAAGAAACCCCTGCAGATGCTGTTTTCGCGCACTGGTGGGATTATGGATATTGGCTTCAAAGCATTGGAAACCGGGCTACTGTGCTGGATGGGGGAAATGCAGCATCTTTCTGGAATTATTGGATGGGAAGATTAGTATTAACAGGAGATAATCAAAAGGATGCTCTTGAATTTTTATATAATCATAATGCAACGCATTTTCTTATTGATTCAAGTGATATAGGAAAATATGGAGCATTTTCCAGTATAGGAAGCAATGAAGATTATGATAGGTACTCCTGGATTGGGACATTTTTATTGGATGAAACCCAAACACAAGAAACAAAAAATCAAACTCTTTTAGTTTATACCGGAGGAATTGCCTTAGATGAAGATTTAACTATTAATATGTCTGGAAAAGAAGTATTTCTGCCGGGACAACAAACAGGAATAGGAGCAATAATTATCCCAATAAAAGAGGATAATAATAAAACTCAGAAATTTTTACAGCCCTATGCGATTATGATATACCAAAACAAACAATATAAAGTCGATTTACGATATTTATATTTTAAAGGGGACCTTGTCTATTTTGAATCAGGAATAGAGGCAACAGCTTATATTCTCCCAACCCTCGCCCAAGGCAGCAATGGAGTTAGCAAAAATGAGATGGGGGCAGCAATGTTCTTGTCCCCGAGACTAATGAGAGGAATGCTAACTCAGGTGTATATACTAAATGACCCTTTTAATAATTTTCCTAATTTTAAACTTGCGCATAACGAACAAAATATTATAATTGATAATCTTAACAGCCAGGGCATGAGCCTTCCAGAATTTGTATATTTTCAAGGCGTTCAGGGGCCTATAAAAATATGGGAAATCAAGTATACCGGCAATGAAAAAACAGATGCAAGATACACAGACAAAAATTCATCTAAATATATAAGCTGGAAATTGTAAAAATGATGCTGGATATAAATCATGCAAACACAGATTATTTAAAAGATGAAAAAAGTAATTAAATATTTATTAAAAAGAAATAATTTAGAAATAAAAAGAATTGTTGGAGAGGAATATTTTGAACCTGAATTTTTAGAAATATATCAAAAAGTAAAAGATTATACAACCGGTTCTAAAGAAAGGTTATATTCTTTATATAATTCTATTAATTACATAATTGATGCCGGGTTAGAAGGGGATTTTGTTGAATGTGGAGTTTGGAAGGGGGGTTGCTGTATGCTGATTGCCCTCACCCTGTTAAAAAGAGGCATTAATAACAGAAAGATTTGGCTTTATGATACCTTTCTTGGAATGACAAAACCTACTGATGAGGATTATGATTTATTAAAAGGAGAAAAAAGGATAAAAGTATGGGAGAAAAGAAGAGAAGGAGAGTTTAGTGATTATGCAAAAGCAGAAATAGATAGTGTAAAAAAAAATATGTTTATTACAGATTATCCAAAGAAAAATTTAATGTTTATAAAAGGAAAGGTTGAAGATACTTTGAAAGTAAGTAAACCAAAAAAGATTTGTTTATTAAGGTTGGACACTGATTGGTATGAATCTACAAAAATTGAAATGGAAGAACTATATCCTTTGTTAGAAGATAAGGGAGTTTTAATATCAGATGATTTTAGATGTTTAGCAGGAACAAAAAAAGCAATTATTGATTATTTTAAAGATAATGATATAAATTTACTGATTAATCGAACTGACGACCATTCAATTATTGCAATAAAAACTTAAAAATCTAAGTTATAGGCCAGCAGTTATAAAGATACTATGAGCTTATTTGTTTAATAAGATTATAGGTATAATCTTTAAAAACTCTTAATTTTTAGATGAATAATGGATTTGATATTAATTATCCCGGTTTTAATAAGCCTTGTCCTTATAATAATAGCTTTGCCAAAGTGGATAAAAAAATGCCAGCAAATTAATCTTTTATGGGAGGATATGAATAAACCCAATCACCCTAAAAATGTTGCTTCTTCTGGGGGAGTGGTTGTTATCATGACTTTTGTTTTTGGGGTTCTAAGTTACATTGCAATTAGAACTTTTATTTTAACAGATGGCAGTATAAACCTTAAAATTTTTGCCTTATTAAGCGTCATTTTAATTTTGGCTATTGTTGGGCTTGTGGATGACCTGCTTGGCTGGAAAAATGGCGGCTTGTCTGTAAGATTCAGATTATTTATGGCCTTTGTTGCATCAATACCTTTAGTAGTTATAAATGCAGGCTCACATGAAGTTGGAATACCCTTTCTAGGAGTCATAAATCTTGGGGCATTATATCCTTTTGTTCTTATACCTCTCGGTATCGCAGGAACAACAGCCACATATAATTTTTTAGCAGGTTTTAATGGTTTAGAAACAGGGCAGGGCATAATAATTTTGAGTTTTCTTTCATTTATAGCCTATATAACCGGCTCTCCTTGGTTAGCATTAATTGGGATAATAATGGTAGCCCCACTAATTATTTTTTACATTTATAATAAATATCCTGCTAAAGTATTTCCTGGAGATATCCTTACTTATTCTATTGGAGCATTAATTGCGATAATGGCTATTCTTGGAAACTTTGAAAAGATAGCGGTTTTCATATTCATCCCTTATGTAATTGAAACTTTTCTAAAAATAAGGGGCGGATTAAGGAAGCAATCTTTTGCTATCCCGAATAAAGATGGAAGTTTGGAAATGCCCTATAATAAAATTTACAGCATGACACATTTATCCTTATTTATACTTAAAAAATTTAAGAAAAAAGTTTATGAAAGGGATGTTATTTATTTGATTTTTATATTCCAGATACTTATCTGTTTAACCGCCATTGTTTTATTCGGGGGGGATTTATTTTAAAAATGTTTAAGAAAATAAACGATTTTAAAAAGGATGCGTTTGTTCGAGGCAGTCTGGCTCTGTTTATTATGATAAATATTTTTAATTTTCTTAATTATTTTTTTCATTTTTCTATGGCAAGGCTTTTGGGTCCTGCAGATTACGGAATACTTACCGTTTTAATGTCATTTGTTTATATTTTTTATATTCCAAGTGAAGCGATACAAACAATCGTTACAAAATATGTCAGCAGACTCAATATAAAAAATGAATCTGGGAAGATAAAAGACCTAACATATCGAAGTTTAAAAAAGGGTTTTAGATATTCTATATTTCTTTTCCTGCTTTTTCTGCCTTTCGCTTTCTTTCTATCCATATTTTTAAATATAGATTTCTTATTATTAATAATTACCAGCACCATACTTTTTTATGTTTTTTCTATTTCGATAATGAGAGGAGTTCTTCAAGGAAAGAAAAAATTTACCTGGCTTGGGATAAATATGATAATTGAATCATTATTCAAGGTCTTACTTGCAATCGCTTTTGTTTTAGTAGGATGGAAAGTTTACGGGGCAATAGGCGGTTTGTTAATGGCTTCACTTATTGCTCTCTTTTCCATATTTTTTGCTATAAATGAAATTCTTATAAGCAAAAAAGAAAAAACAGATTTTAATGAGGCATATTCTTATGGAATCCCAGTACTCATAGCTACAATCTCAATCGTATTATTCTATAGTCTGGATATAATCCTAGTAAAAGGATTTTTTACAGATGAGTTAGCAGGAAAATATGCTGTAGCTTCAATGTTAGGAAAGATTATCTTTTTTGGGACAAGTGCTATTGGAAAAACAATGTTCCCATTAACAAGCGAGATACATGAAAAGGGGAAAGACCCTTTAAAAATATTGATCAGGGCCCTTGAAATTGTATCTATTTTATCTGTAATCGCCTTGATTATATACCTATTTTTTCCAAAATTGATTATAGGCGTTTTATTTGGGCCTGAATATGTAAGTATATCTAATATTTTATTTATAATTGGGCTCGCTTTTACCTTCTTATCAATATCCTATGTGATAATTCTATATAATTTATCTATAAACAAAACGAAAAAACTTTCTGTCATTTTACCCTCTTTTGTAATACTTCTAATTGTATTACTCAGCATATTTCATTCAAGCTTAATTCAGTTCTCTATTATTGTCCTCATCATCAATTTCTTAGTTTTTATTTATAGCTTATTTTTGCTTAAGAAGTAGACCTTAAGTTAGTCCTATTTATTTTTCCGGCATTTTATAAATAATAAGAATTGGATTCTGTTGTTGCGCATCTGCAAAATAAACTCTAACTGGAGTTAGATTGCTCTCTTTTGGGTAATCAAGTACCCATTGGGGGTGTTTTTCAAATACAGACACCATATAAAAAGTAAAATTCTCATTTGCCATAGCTTTATCAAAATCCTCTTCTGAATTCTTGTTACCTACTACCCGCCTTTCAGAATAATATTCTATTTGCGGTGCACTAATGCTCATTATTTTATCATAAGGGCCTGAATTTTCTTTTAACCAAATACCTGCTTCTTTAACTGGATAATATGATTCTGCTTTAATCTTTATTACAGAATCTGCATTTTGTAATTGCAAATATCCTATATACCCTATTAAAATAAATAAGAGGATTATTGCAATTAATTTATTCCCTTTTTTAATAAATTCATAAGATTTTAGAATAAATGCTGTTGAAATAATAAACATTATTGGAAAAACAGTGATTATATACCTGTCATCATAAAAATTGCTTATTGAGAAACATACCGTAAGTATTGGAATTATAACTAATAATATCAGCAACAAATCTCTCTTTAGTTCAAAATTTTCTCCCTTAATTAAAATGTCAAATCCTAAAATCAGTTTATACATAAATATTATTCCAAGATAAAAAAATATTAAGAGAGGCCATGTTAAATCAAATTTAAAATTAGAGGCAGAGAAGTAAGACTTCATATTCTCAAACCCATTTGCCAAAAAACTTCCTTGGGGAGCATTCCAGGCCCCTGCCTGGGTTATCACAAATCCATTAAATTGAAAATATCCCCAGATTATATAGGGTAATAGTATTAAAACAAAGATTGCTCCTGCAATATAATATTCCTTTTTCCTTAAAAAACTCAACCTTTCTGTTATCAGTAAATAAATCAAAATTGCAAATAACAACATTGCGGTAGTTATTCTAAACAAGGTTCCTATAGCCACCAATGCGGCCCCAAAATACAACATCTTTTTTTCCTTGGTTTTAAAATACCTATAAAAGAAAAAAATTGAAAAGGTAAAAAAAGTCAGAGAAGGCAAATCCACTAAAACTCTAAATGTTTGAAATAAATGCAGATAAAATACTGACATAAAAAAAGCAACAATTAAACCAAGTTTTTCATCATACATTTCTTTTCCAAGTAAATACACCCCAAAAATAGATACCATCGATATTATAAAAATGAAGATTCTTGCCAGAAATTCTCCACTGCCTATTCTCCAAAAAATAGATATTATCAAAGACAGCAAAACTGGCCTAACTGAAACGAATGTATAATGATAGGCCAGGTCTCCTGCCCATGCCCTAGCCATGTTCATGTATTCTGCTTCATCCCACCAAAGCGCCTGATTCTGGGTTACATGGAAATAATACAATCTTAAGACAAATGCAAAGATTAAAATCCCAACAAGAATAAAGTTATTTGGTTTTTTCAACCAGTTAATTAACTTTTTTATTCTGCTGGCGAGAATTTCCTCGGTGTTTCCTTGATATCCATTTAAACTTTTAGGATGTTTTTTTAAAGAAATTGCCTCTTCTGTTTCTTTATTACTAATATCATCTATTTTTTTCATGGAATTTCTTTATTTATACTCAGCCTTAGAACTCAATATATTTAAGTTTTTGGGTTTTTGAATTTTTTATATAAGAATCTTTTTTATTAAACAAAATATCCCTCTTTAAATAATCTTTTTAATGCATATAAATCAAATTCATGTCCTGTCATCTTAAGTCTAAATTCTGTATTAATAAAATGCCTTCCAGTTAATGCAAGGGTGCCCAAAACATCTAAAATTTTGTGTCTAACAAATTCCTGTCCACCATATCTTACTCCAAATTCCTTAGGATTTATGTAGCATTTATCTTCTTTAGAACCAATTAATAAAAAATTCTTCCCGTTTACCCCTCCTAATCCACTCTTTGGCATAAAAAAAAGTTGTTTAGATAAACTATCCTGAGTAAAACATGGAGACCTGGCTTCTGCTATCTGGTTTCTATAATCTCCTTCAGAAAATTTAAACCTAAATTTTTGCTCTCCAACAACTTTGTGAGGATAACATGCTGAATAATCAATGATAAAATCATTGGAGGGCTTTATTATCCAGTGGTCTGGCCTGATTTTATCATCACTTTTAATAGATAATTCATTATCTCCTTTATACCTCCAGAATTTTTTTGGGGTTGCTTGTTCAATTCTGATATTTTTTAAAGCATCAAAAAATTCTTGGGCACAATTATCTGTTTCAGGACAAACCCCATCAGAAAGTTCTATTATTAGGTTATCAATTTTTAAGGCATATACTGCAGAAAGTAAATGCTCTACTCCATCAACTGATTCTCCGTGGTAATCCAACCCAATAGCTTTTTTTCTATATATCGCTAATTTCAATTTTGCTGGAATTCTTGTATTACCAACGACAAATATAATCCCTGAACCCTCTTTTGCATGATGAAAAGTTACACTGTTTTTATTGCCATTATATATATTTATTCCATCTATTTTAACAGAATCTCTAATTGAAATTTGATTATCCATATATTTTATAAAATTCTTTTACTGATTCAACAACCTTCTTAATTTGGTCTTCAGTTAATTCTGGAAAAATTGGAAGGCATAGAATTTCATTAGAACATTTTTCTGCTACTGGATAATCTCCCTCATTTAAAAGAAGATGTTTGTATGCTTTTTGAAGGTGCAGGGGTATTGGATAATGTATTGCTGTGTCAATGCCCCTAGAATTAAGATGTTCTACTAATTTTTCTCTTTCAGGAGCTTTTACAGCATATATGTGGTAAATATGTTTGGAATACTCCTCTTCTTTTGGGGTCTTAAGAATACCTTTTAAATATTTATTATAAAGATCTGCATTTTCTCTTCTTTGCTCATTCCATTTTTCAAGATACTTTAATTTTATGTTAAGCACCGCTGCCTGAATTTCGGTCATTCTATAGTTATACCCCAGATACTCATAACAATATTTTTTATCTTGGCCATGGTTTCTTAGCATCCTAATTTTCATGGCAATTTCATCATCATCTGTAACTACTGCTCCTCCTTCTCCAAAGGCTCCGAGATTTTTTGTTGGATAAAAAGAAAAACAGCCAATGCCGTCAACAGGAACTTTCCTCTCTTTATACTCTGCTCCTGCTGCCTGAGCACAGTCTTCTATGATTGTTAAACCATATTTTCTAGCTATTTTAATTATTGGATCCATATCACACGCCTGTCCATATAAATGAACTGGAATTATCGCTTTTGTTCTGGGAGTTATCTTTTCTTCAATTTTCGAAATGTCTATATTATAAGTTTCTTCGTCTATGTCTACAAAAACTGGTTTTGCCCCTGTATGAGATATAACTGAAGCTGTTGCTATAAATGTATAGGGAGTTGTTATTACTTCGTCTCCAAATCCAATTCCTTTTGCCAATAATGCGAGGTGCAGCGCAGAGGTTCCAGAATTAACCGCAATAACATGTTTCTTTTTTAGGTATCCAGCGAAATTATTTTCAAAATTTCTGACTTTTTCCCCAGATATGAATGCTGTATTTTTTAAAATTAGTCTCATCTCTTGATCAAACTCGTCTTTAATAAGGTTATATTGACTGGCCAAGTCCAAGAAGGGAATCTTTAATGATGCTTGTTCTTTTTTTTCTAATTCTTTTGCTGGGTTTCCAACTACAATTGAGTTATCTTTTACATTTTTCGTCACAACTGCTCCCGCACCGATTAAGGCATTTTTACCAATGACTACTCCAGATAAGATAGTTGAATTTGCTCCAATACTTGCTCCTTCTTTTACAATTGTGGGAGTTATTTCCCACTCATTCCCTGCTTTTAAAGTTCCGTCAAGATTTGCCGCCCTAGGATGTTTATCATTGGTAAAACATGCATGAGGACCAATAAAAACATTATCTTCTATTATTACCCCTTCAGGTATAAACGCAAATGCCTGAATCTTAACATTCTTTCCTATTTTAACATTCTTTCCTATTTCAACAAACGACCCAATTTTAGTATTTTCACCAATCTCACATCCATATAAATTCACAAGATTTGGATGAAAAATTTTTACATTTTGCCCAAGTCTAACATCTTCTTTAATCATTTTCTAAAATTACTTCTGCCCCCTTGTTTTTTAAAGATTTATCAATTGCCTCAAGAACTTTAATAACCTTTAAGCCAGATTCGCCATCACTTCTCGGTTTTTTGTTATTAATCACACAATCTATAAAATGCAAGCACATTGTTCTAAGCGGTTCTATGGTCTCTATGTTCGGAGAATAAATGTCCCCATATCGATATTCTACTTTAAATTGCTTTGCATAATCTACTTCTGCCAATTCCACACCTTTATCATAAATCTTTATTGGTTCTTCTTCATTTTTTAAATCAAAAACAAGTAATTTTTTACTTCCAACAATGATAATTGTTCTTGTTTTTCTCGGTTCAATCCAGCTTACAGTGAGATATGCTGACATTTTTTTGTCAAATTTTATATGTATATTTGCTATTTCCGGAATGTTATTTCTTATGAATCCTTCTGCGTTTGCATTTACAATTACTGGTTTTTGGTTTGTTATATAATTTAAAACAGAAATTAAATGAACTGCAAGATCCCAGACAACATTAACATCTGGCTGCAACAATCCAAGATTAAGCCAATCTGCGCGGATATAATAAATTTCCCCCAGTTCCCCAGATTCCACAATTTCCTTCATTTTATTAATCTGTTCTGCATATTCTAAGGTATGGTCTACCATAAGTGTCTTATTCATTTTATCTGACAATTCAATTAATTCCTTTGCTTCATTGCTACTAATTGTCATTGGTTTCTCAACTAAAACATGCTTATTGTAGATTAAGGCATTTTTAGCAATCCTATGATGATACAAAGCAGGAACCGCTATTACAACAATGTCTACTTCTGGATCTTTTAATACCTCAAAATAATCCGAGGTTATTCTTATGTCAGGATGATTTTGTTTTACAGAATTTATTTTATTTTCATCAATATCACAAGCACAATATAGATTTACTGCACTTATCTGGGAAAAATTTCTTATCAAATTTGAACCAAAATATCCGCAACCGATTATCCCAACATTCAATTTTTCTCTTTTCATATTGGTAAATTTAATCCAAAATCACTATTTAAATTTAATTATTATCTGGCATAATCTAATTAATTCTGATATTGTCTGAGAAATATTTCTTAAACCTGCCCCCCTTGATTTCCCATAAGGCCTGAAATAATATGGAGCTTCTACCTGGACTATCCTTGCATTCCTTTTTTTAGCCTTTACTAATATTTCTGTCTCTATCAAACCGCTTTGTAATTTTAAGTCTAGTTCTTTTAAAAACCTTTTTTTATACATTTTAACCCAGTTAATATCTTTGATATTTAGCCCAAAAAAAATCCTTATTATCAATCTATGAGCATTTGTTAGCAGAATTCTGAATAAGCTATAATCATATTTTTTGGGTCTATAAATTGAGATTATATCTGCAGATAGGTAGGGCATGGCTTTTGAAAAATCAAGAGGATCAAATTGCTGGTCTGCTGGGCAGGTAAAAACAATATCCTTGCTCGATGCATTATATAAGGTTCTCCATGCTTTTCCTATTCCAAGATTTTTTCTATGATGAATAATATTCGCATGTTTATTTTTTTTTGCTAAAAGATCTAATATTTTTCCTGTATTGTCTGAACTTCCATCATCCACAACAGTAACAAGATAGTTTTTGGTCTGAGATTTAAGCCATGATAAAGACTTTTGAACTACCTCTTCTATATTCTTTTCTTCATTATACGCGGGGATTAATATTTCTATGCTTTGATTTATCATTTCGCTATTTTTCACCTCCTATTTCTTTTAAAACTTGTTCTATATCTATACTTTCAGCTAGTTCCTCAATATATTGATTAGTATAAAAATACTTTTCTAATAGCGGGGAGATTATCTTGCTAACTGTTTCATAACTTTCAAGTTCCCAAGGAGAAGTTACAAAAAATAAAGCGATTGTTTTCTTATTTAAAGCAGAGGCGAGATGTAGAATCATTGTGTCCCCGCAAATAATTGTATCACAAATATTAACAATCGCTGCAAATTCATTTAAAGTATTCTTTGGATTATTCTTTAATAAGAATATTCCTTCCTCCCTCATCTCATTAACTAACTTATCTTGTTTTTCTATTTCATTTGGGCCTGCTAAAATAATTATCTTGCGCTCTTTTAATCGCCTTATTAATTCTTTAATCTTTTCATTATCCCAAAATTTACTGGCCCATCTATCTGCTGAACCTATGTTTACCCCGATTATCTTTTCACCTAAAATATTATTTTTAATAAGAAACTCTTTTCCAAAATTGAGATGATTTTCAGTTAAATTAAACATGGGTTTTTCTTTGCTATAATATAAACTCAATTCACATGCTTCTGAAATAAGCTCCTGATAAGTTTTTCTGTTTTTTAATTTAACATGGTGAAGAAAGGCGGTTTCCAAGTAAGCTTCTGCTCCTTTATTAAAACAAGAGGTTGTTCCATCTTCAAAAAAATAACCGAATTTTTCATTCACCTTAACTAAGTTAGCTAATAAAGTAGAGGGTGTATCTATTTCTAAAGCAAATAGAATATCAAACCTCTCTTGTTGAACTCTTAAAACATTTTCAAGATTATACGGAAGAATTTTGTCAACCAGAAGATTGTGTTTAAACAAATCTACTGATTCAGGATTAGTCATCCAATAAATTAAAATGTCGTCTCCATATTTTTTTCTTAAAGCTGGTAAAATGCAGGTTGTTCTTAAAACATCCCCAATTGCTCCCAGTTTAATAATTAGTATCTTTTTAGAATATTCTCGTGCAAATTTACATTCATAACAAGATTTATAGCCTTCACTAGATAAGGTATCACAAGCATATTTTTCATTAAAAAATCTACACTTTTTATTCCATTTCATCTTTTAGTTTCTCCTTTAATTCTTTAATACTTTCAACAATATTAACTTGTCCGGCAATTATTACACTTATCTCTGGGATAGAATCACTAATTTTTCTGTCTGTTTTTAATCCAATTACCTCTTTTCCAATTGCTTGGGCATAACCCATTTCCCAAGCAGTCCCTGCTCCAACATAAATTCCATTTAATACTCCTATCATTAAGTCACATTTATGAATCTCCTTTAAATCTTTATTGGAGATTTCTTTAATCTTATTTTTATCTCTGTCATATAAGCCCGCATCTCTATGGGGGACAAATGTTTCAAATCCAAACTCCTTGCATATCTTATCAATTTCTTCTAAAAACTGTCTGTTTTCTTTGTCACATAGGGGTCCTGCAATATATATTTTTACCATATTTTTCTATAAATTAAAGAGGTTTTAAAGATTACTGATGTAAAATACATCATTAAAAATCAGTCCATTGGCTTTGTACTTTCTGTCTGGTTTTTTCTCCAGCCATCCTCATAACTATTCTTCTTGAATTTTAGCTCATAAAATGCCTTTAGATATATATAGAGCCTAGTTGCGAATAGTGGAATTGTATAAAAAACTTCTTTTAAATTTCTTGGATAGAATAATGCAAAAAAAAATCCTTCTTTAATCTCATTCCAGAGGGTCTTTGTTCTAGGTATATCTAGAGCAATTTTGCTTAAATTTTCATGGCCTTTTATATTTCTTATTTTTTGTATTTTAAAATCTTTCCAGTTTTGAGGGTTAATAACATAAACTTCTGCTTTTGGAAGATATTTTATTCTATAACCTTGCTTCCAGAATAAATAAGGAATAATGCTGTCTTCTGAGGCTTCTAACGGAAATCCGTGTAAAACTGAATTTCTAATCGCAAATAAATATCCGGAACATTCAAAAAACTTTTTTTCTTCAGAAAGCCTTAATCTTGTTTTATGAATACCATCAAAGGCCACATGAGAAGCATAACCGAAAAAGTTATCTCTTGAATTTAATGAAACCGGCCTTCCTGTAACACAACCAACTTCCATATCTTTAAACGCATTTAAAATTTCATCTAAGGCATTTGGAGATACATAAACATCACCATCACTTAATACAAAAATATCCTCTTTGTTATTTGAATAAAGTTTTTCAAATAAAAGGTTTAGAGCATAACTTTTTCCTTCTCCAGGATCTAAAAAAAATCCAACATTTTCATTATTGATGTGCTGTTTAAGGTAATCTTTTACTTCCGGAAAGGGGTCTACAACTATTATTCTAAATTTCTCTTTAATATCCCGATCAAGAAAACATTTAACTGCTTTAGCAGTTGATTTGGATTCTCCATAAGAAGTTATAATTATATTAATCATTCTACAGACATTACATCTTCCGCTAATCTTATTATTACTATTGGTTTATTATCTTTCATAAACTCGGCCTCTATTCTGCATTTAACTTTTCCTTGTTTAATTCCCTTTCCAGAGGTTTCTACTTTTTTAATTATTGCTTTATCGCCATAAACAAGGATTATGTCTCCTTGTTTTAACTCCGAAGCTTTTTTCTGCATCATAAAGAAACAGCATAATCTTATTATATAAAGTTTTTTATACTAAATAAAATCATAAGAAATATGAATAATGCGATTATACTCTGTTCTGGAGGGTTAGATAGTATAGTTTTAGCACATTACTTAAAGAAGATTGAAAAAATAGAAAATTTAAAGCTAATTTTTTTAGATTACGGCCAAAAATCCCTAAAAGAAGAGTTATCTTGTGTGAAGAAAGCAAGTGAAGAACTTGAAAGTGAATTAAAGATAATTAATTTAAGATGGTTAGGAGAGATAAGTACCTCGCTAATTAATAAACAAACTAATGAAAAGGAAATTAAGAATATAAAAAATGAAAATGAGCTAATCTCTTGGTATGTTCCTTGCAGAAATGCTTTGTTTTTGTTAATAGGATTAGCAATTGCTGAAAGTGAATTTATTTCCAAAAATGAAAAATATGATGTTTATTTGGGGATAAAGCATGAGGGAGAATTGCAGTTTAAAGATACAACTCCTGAATTTCTTAAGCAGATGAATAAAACCATTGAATTCTGCACTCAAGATTGGAATTACAAATTTATTGCTCCTTTTTTAAAAAAAGATAAAGAAGAAGTTATTGAAATTGCAAAAAAACTTAATATCAACTTACAAGATACCTACAGCTGTTATATTGGAAAAGGATTTAAAAATAATCTTCCTGTTCATTGCGGAATTTGCGGGGGTTGCAAGTCAAGAAAAAAAGCATTTAAATTCTCAAATATAACGGATCCAAGTGTATACGAAAATTAAACCCTATATCTTATCTTATCATACCAAACCTTGAATGGAATAGGAAGACCTCTATAGGTTGGTTTAAATATTCTTTCTCTTATTAAGTCCGCTAACTTTACAAATCTCAACGTGAGAAGTGTTGGGAAATTATTTTTAATATTTTTTTGTACTCTCTTTGGTTTTAATAAATAACTGATTAAAAAATTAGGCATTATTCCAAATCTTTTTTCTGTGACTACCCCCCTCATTAAATTTAATATCAATACAAGATACATATTTTTCCTTTTTAATAGGATGTGCGCACTTCTATCCCAATAATTTAAGGTTACTGCAGAATCTTTTGGATTTTTAATTATCCCCTCATTTACGGCCCGCTCATATAATCTTGATCCATGGAAAAAAACAAGATTATTTACAGAAAGAAAATAGGGTTTTGGAATTTTCTGCAACAGCCAAATCATATTGATTATGTCTTCTGGTTTTTCATAAGGATTGCATGTAATAACATCATACATTACAGCTAACCTGTCTTTATATCGGTTCAATATTCTTGCTGCATTTAAAACTCCTTCATTTGTCTGATTCCTATGATAAATCTCTCTGTTAACTCTCTCCTCTCCTTGTATTCCTATTATTATATCAGTACATCCTGCATCAACAAGAAGTTTAATTTTTTCATCAGTTATTGTTCTCGGATCTCCTAAACATTTAAATCTCAGATTAACTTTCTCTTTATATAATCCACAAAAGATTTTTATGTCTTCTAGGGGTCTAAGAGAAAAAGTATCATCTCTTATATCAAAATAACTTAAACTTGGAAATTTCTCTCTTAATTCTAAAATTCCCTTTATTATATAGCCCGGAGAATGCCACCTGACAATTTTTTTCCTTTTTCCCTTATATAATTCGTTTAATAGGCTATTACTGCAATAATCACAACCATAAGGACATCCTCTTCCTGTTAAAAAGAATATTGCCCCATCTAAATCCTCTTCCTTAAATCTTCTTATTTTGTGATTTTTTAAAATATAATGAGTTTTTGTATCATAATCTGGAAGAGGAATAGAATCTAAATCATTAACTAAAGGTCTCACTGGATTTTTAATAATTTTTTCTCCTTGTTTAATCCAAAGATTTTTTATTTTATCTATCCTCTTCTTTTTTTCCATTGCATTAACTAAATCTAGAATTGCTCCTTCTCCTTCTCCAACACAAACTATATTACAATATTCAGTACACTCTTTTGGTGAAATTGTTGCATGAATTCCTCCCCATACAATAGGAATTGCTAATCTTTTTTCGATATATTTTATTATTTGAATTGCTCTTGGAGCAGTTGAGACAAAAGATGAAATGCCAATTAATCCTGAGTCTTTACACAATCCTAATAACTGCACTAATTCTTCTTTTTTGTAGAACCTTGAATAATCTTCACTCAAAGTCATAAAAACCATTTTAACCTCGTGTCCTGCTTTTTTTAATACAGAAGAAATTGTTCTTATCCCCTGATCTGAAGGATACGTTGCTGCAGATATTAAGGTTATTTTCATAATTAACTCAATAATTTCTTGTATTCCTCCATGTATTTTTTATAAATATTATTCCAATCATAATCTTTAGACTTTCTAAAGTTATTTTTTGATATTTTTTGCGCTAATTTTTTATTATCAATAATCTTTATGATATTTTCTTCAAGTTTTTTAACATCCCCATAATCTACAAAAAAACCATTTTCAGGTTCTTTCATCTCATAAGGAATTCCATTAACCGGGCTTGCAATAATTGGAAGCTTAGAAGCCATTGCTTCAAATAAAGTTAGAGGGAGACCTTCTCTATAACTCGGCAAAACATAAATGTCTGCTACCTGATACATTTCTGCTATCTTTTCTTTTCCTCTAATCGACCCAATATACTGCATATTTTTGTAGGACTTAATTAATTTCTTAACTTCTTCTGCTTTTCCTTCGTCAGGACCTACCCAAATAAAGGCTATATCTTTTCTTTTTTTGGTTATGTTTATTGCAGCTCTTGCAAGTATTTCAGGGCCCTTTGTTGGGTTTAATCTCCCAAAAAATAAAACAAGTTTTTTTTCTTTTATGTTGTTTTTTTTCTTGAAAGAATTTTTCTTTATTTCCTTATATAAAACCTTATCCACACCGTTTGGGATAATTTTTATCTTGCCTTTTTCTTTTATGTATTTATTGATAATATCCAATTCCCAAGGAGTTATTGCAATAACTTTATCAATAAGTTTAAACGATAATTTATTAAAAAATAAGTCATTCAAAAATAAAAATGGCTTTAAGATAGAAGGCCTGAACTCTGTTCCTGCCCAAGGACAATGAGTTGTATGGATATGTTTATATTTTCTAAGTCTTGATATTAAACCTGCAAAAAGAATATAATCATGTCCTGAAACATGGCTGTGGATTATATCAAAATCTCCTTTCAATTTCCATAAAAGAGAAGGCCAAATAAATGTACTTAAAGAAAGTCTAAGCCAGTAAGGCAGCCTATGAACGTGAACTCCTTCAATTATCTCTTCCTTTATCTTGATTCGTTTAGTTTTATCTGAGTTACAACAATAAACATGAACTTCATGTCCTTCTTTTACCTGCCTTTGAGCAAGTTCGTACATTACTTGTTCAACCCCGCCCATAGTCGGATAATAAAACATATTAATATGACAAATTTTCATTAAAATTTAGATATAGAAGGGGTTTATAAAATTTAGGTATTACGGTTAAGTTAAGTTTTCGTAGCTTAAATTAGTGTGTTAAATGCGTGGCTTTTGGAGAGAGTGTTAAGTTACCGGGACATGAAATTGGCGTTAAGTAAAGGGGGTTAATGTTTTTCGAATTTGTGAGATTTAATCATTCTTATAACAAATAGCAAAAACGAATATATAAAATGCAGATTCTAAGATTCCCAAGATATATTTAATCATAAGTGGGGGCTGAATTATCAGAAGAGCATAAATAAGTGCAATAATATTTGCAAAAAAAAGATAATAAATAACCATATACTTACGCCATCCGTACTCTTTTTCTTTAGAGTTTTAATTATTTGAGGAACCATCGCTATAGAAAATAGTATTGTTGCAGTCCAGCCTAATAATTGTGTGAATGGCATTTATCTTCTAGAAAAACAATAAAAATTTACTAGCTATATCCTAATGCTCTCAATTTCTCCATTATTGTTTCTCTAGCAACTCCTCTTCCTGCTCGTTCATGTGCATTTGGATCTTTATTAAGAGAAGTGCATTCCATGCAGCCTAAAGAAGTATACCCCTGTTTATATAGCGGATTACATTCAATATTATTTTTTTTTACATATTCTAAAATATCTGCTGGCCTCCAAAAAAGTATCGGATGAACTCTTATATGTTTTGGGCTTTTTCTTGGAGAAAAAATTGTTTCTTTTGCTCTTTCTTCATGCTCCACTCCTCTTATTCCCGTTATTAATGCATCTAATTTCAGAGTGTCTACTCCTCTTCTCATAGGTTCTATTTTATGAAATTCACAACAAATTTCAGTAAATTCTGGAGTTTGCAGCCCAAACTTATCAATAAATTCTTTAACTCTGTTCTGATTTGCCTTGAATGTATTAAAGTTCTTTAAATTCCATTCTTTTTTTACCTTTTCTATGAATTCGTAAGTTTCTGGATGGTCATGCTGTGTATCTGAAAAAATAACAGGAAGAGTATTTGGGAAGACTTTTAAAACAAGATGCAATAAAACAAGACTGTCTGTTCCTCCACTAAATCCTATACCAATATTCTTAAATCTTCCTTTGGCTTCCCTAAGTATTTCTAATGATTTTTCTACTTTTTTATCCAAAGGCAGATCCATCAGCGCTCTTACCTCGGGTCTCATTAATTCTTCACATTTTTTTGTTCTGAACTCTTTTTGAAATCTTTGTTCAACCATTATGGATAATTATAGATAATTATGGTTTATAAACATTATTGTAATAAAAGATGATATTTAGATTAGATATATCCTAATTTCTTCAATCTACTCCTTACTTCAGGATCAGATTCTCCTGAAAGAAGCTGCCTTAGTACAAAGGCTACATAAGCAGATACAGAAGAAATTCCAGTTCCATGAATCTTTAATTTTATTTTATCAATTAATGGCTGAGGAAGAGATATTGTTCCGTATTCCACTTTATTATCCTTGTTCTCTTTTTGTTTTTTCATGATTAGATAAATGGATGCTTATTTAATAAACTTTCCCATGAAAAATTTTATTATACCCTCTAAAAGCAAAAGAAGACTAAACATAGAAATCTTTAAAAAAAGGCTTATTCATTTTATAGGATGAAAAGCAAAGAGACAGAAGAATTTACAAAGTATTATCAGCAAAAAAAAGTTACAGGAACCTATGACTCCCAAAGAGAAGGCAATGATTACAGAAAAGAAAAAAGGAAAATAGAATTAAAGATTTTTTTAGAGCTTATTGATAAAAAACCAAATGAAAATGTTCTTGAGTTGGGTTGCAGCAGCGGTTTTCTTACTCAACATCTTGGAAAAATAATTGCAATAGACACTTCAGAAGATATGCTAAAAATAGCACATGGAAAGAATCCTCTTGCAAAATGTATCCCTGCAGACATGTTTGAAATTCCATTTAAAGACGAGTCTTTTGATAAAGTTGTTACGATGAGGGTATGGAATCATTTGAATAAAGTTGATTTAATAAGGGCAATAAGGGAAGCAAAAAGAGTACTTAAAAAAAGAGGATATCTAATCTTTGATGCAGAAGAGAAAAATTTGTTAAGAAAAATTGTTGCATTTTTCTATCAGAAGATTACTAAAATTACTGGTTTTAGAATTTACCAATATTCTTTGAAGGAGTTAAAAAGGATACTTTATCAAGAAGGATTTAGAATTGAAAGAGTTAAATATTTGAAACATAGGATTGGGAGACAGATAATTTTAAAAGCTGAATTAATAGACAAAAAACATAGAGAAAAAATGTAAAAAAGGATTGTTTATACTTTCCTAAAAAATTAAAGATGGATCCAAAATTAATTAATCCAAAAAAAATATTGGTAATAAAAAATGACCATATTGGAGATCTAATTTTTTATTCAGGAGTCTTTAGAGAACTCAAAAGAGAATACCCCAAAACAAGAATAACTGTGATTGCTTCTAAAGCGAATAAACCTATAATTGAAAAGAATAAAGATATAGATGAAATTATCATTATGCCTCATGGAAAAAAGTTTTTAAAAAGTTTTTATAAATACCCTTTTATTTTAAATAAGATAAGAAGAGAAAAATTTGATATTGGATTTGATCTAAGGGGGGATTTTCTTAATACCTTTTTTCTTTTGTATATGGGAAATGTAAAATATAAAATTGGTTTTTATACAAAGTTCCCGTCTAGATTTTTATTAGAGCACTCTGAAAAACGAGGGCTTAATAATCATGAAATTGATAATATGTTAAAAATTTTAAATAACGGACTTGGATTAAATGTAAAGAATAATTGGCCGGAAATAGCTATAGATTCTAAAGACATAAAAGAAGCGGAAGATTTTATTAAGAAAAACAGATTAAAAAAATTTATTTGTATTGCCTTTGACTCAAACACTCCTGCAAGACAGTGGGCTTTAGAAGAATTTGACAGGGTTATTAAATATCTTAAAAAAGATTATCCGGAATATCAAATAGTTTTATGCGGTATTGATGAGGAGAAAATGAACTGGCTTACTAAAAGAAATAAAAATATGATAAAGTTAGGAAAAGTTAATATAAGAATGATTTATCCACTTCTTAAGAGAAGTTCTCTAACAATAAGTTTAGATAATGGAATATCACATATTGTCTGGGTAGGAAAAACAAAATTAATTGTAATTCAATTAAAAGAGAGTATCATTGACCATAAAAATACAGAACCATTAGGTAAAAATTCTAGAACTATTTTAG
Organism: Candidatus Nanoarchaeia archaeon; assembly: GCA_028718805.1. Taxonomy (GTDB): domain Archaea; phylum Nanobdellota; class Nanobdellia; order Pacearchaeales; family GW2011-AR1; genus ARS1285. The sequence continues at coordinate 21,721 of JAQUKY010000009.1, forward strand.
AAACAAATGAAAAAGTTAAAGCAGAAAAAGTAATTGAAACCGTTAAGAGCTTCTTAAAGAAAAAATGAAAAAACTGAATCTGGGCTGTGGAGAAGATTATAAAAAGGGCTGGATTAACCTGGATTGCAGAAATGACATTAAAACAGATATTAAATGGGATGTAAACAGGATTCCTTATCCTTTTAAGGATAATACTTTTAATGAAGTCCTAATGAAGATGATTTTGGAACATGCAAAAGACCCAATTAGAATATTAAAAGAGATAATAAGGATATCTAAAAAAAATTCTAAAATAATCGTAATTGTCCCGCATGCAGGTTCTTATGCAGCTAAGTCGGATTTGCAGCACAAGAATTTTTTCACAGAGAATACTTTTGATGAATGGCACTTGTTAGAATATGGATTAACAGAGTTAAAATTAATAAAAAAAGAGTTTCTTTTTAAAAATAAATGGAAGAGATATATCCCTTTTAAAAGATATTTTAAGATTTATCTAAATGGGATTTATGACGATCTTCTCTTTAAATTTGAAAATTTAAAATGAATATTAATAATTAATAATCTTTAAAAACCCTAAAAATTTAGAGGGATTATATATGTCATTGGAAATTTTAGTTAATATTTCCATAGGAGAACTTTTAGACAAGATCTCTGTCTTGGAAATAAAAAAAGAAAAGATTGGTAATAAAGAGAAATCAAATGAAATTAATAAGGAATTAATTACTTTAAAAAAAATCTGTGAAGAAAACCTCAAGGGTTATGAGATTTGGGTTAAAAAATTAAAGGAGATAAATTTAATTGTTTATGATAATATAGAAAAACAATGGGAAAAGGAAAAAAATCGAGAATATGATGAAAAATGTATTGAATTATCTAGAGCGGTGTTAATTAATAATGATAAGAGATTTCAAATTAAACATGAAATAAACCAATTTTATGGCTCTCAGATTAATGAACAAAAATCATATAATTGAAGATAAAAATATAAGCTGTTTTAAATGAAAAGAGCATTAATAACCGGAATAACTGGACAAGATGGAAGTTATCTTACTGAGTTTCTCTTAGATAAAGAATATGAAGTGCATGGTGTAGTTAGAAGATCCAGCACAATTAATCGAAGTAGAATAGACCATTTAATTATCCCAGATCAATATTCCTCTCAAAACTATTCTAAAAAATTATTCTTGCATTACGGAGATTTAACAGACCTTTCATCTATTGAAAAAATAGTTAAAGAAGTTCAGCCAGATGAAATCTACAATCTTGGATCTCAAAGCCATGTAAGGGTTAGTTTTGATACTGCAGAAAACACCTTGAATGTTACAGGAGGGGGGGCTTTAAGAATTTTAGAAGCTGTTAAAGATCATTGTCCTAAAGCAAAATTTTATCAGGCTTCTTCTTCAGAGATGTTTGGGCTAGTAACCACATGCCCTCAGGATGAAAATACAACTTTTCATCCAAGAAGCCCTTATGCTTGTGCAAAAGTGTTTGCTTATTTTACAGCTGTTAATTACAGGGAGGCTTATAACATATTCGCAGTAAATGGGATATTGTTTAATCATGAATCTGAGAGAAGAGGAGAAAATTTTGTTACGAGGAAAATTACAAGGTCTTTAGCTAGAATAAAAGTTGGACTACAACATAAACTTTCATTAGGAAACTTAAATGTTGAACGAGATTGGGGTTATGCTAAAGATTATGTAAAAGCAATGTGGTTAATGTTACAACAAAAAGAGCCAGAAGATTTTGTTGTAGGTACTGGAGAGAAACACACTTTAAAAGAATTTTTAGAATCTTCTGCAAGACAAATAGGGCTGGATATACAGTCAAACGGGAAAGAAGGAATTGATGAAGCTTATCTTGACAAAAAAGGCAGGGTTATTATTGATATAAATCCAGTATATTTTCGACCTTCTGAAGTTAGTTTACTTTTGGCAAACCCGGCAAAGGCCAGAAAAAAATTGGGCTGGGCTCCAGAAGTAAAATTTGAAGAATTGGTAACTCTTATGTGTAAAAATGATTTAAAGCTTGCAGAAGAAGAGTTAAAAAATGAAAAATGAACATAATTATCCCTTTAGCAGGCAAAGACAAAAATTTTGAGATAAGAGGCATGATAAAGCCTCTTACAAAAGTACAAGGCAAGGAAATTATAAAATGGATTGCAGAATCAAGACCCTTTTCTTACAAAAAAGCTATTTTTATCGTTTTAAGAGAGTATCAAGAAGAATATAAGATTATTGACAAATTAAAAGAATTTTTTGAAGAAGATATAAAAATAATTGTTCTTGATGAAATGACAGAAAGCTCTGTTCATTCCATTCTAAAAGCAAAAGATCTAATAAATAATAAGGAGGAACTTTTAATAGATTTGGCAGACCAGTATTTAGACCTTGCTGAATTTAAAAGTAACTTTGAAAAGATAAAAAATGATTGCGATGGGATTATAACTCAGTTCGAATCATACTATTGGAATAGGGGATATATGGTTATCGATGAAAATGGTTTTGTTAAGAGAGTTTCTGAAAAGGATAAACCTCCTATTTCCACGCACTCAACAGCCTGTGTTTCATATTTTAAAAGGGGAAGTGATTTTGTCAAATATGCAGAACAAATGATTTTAAAAAAAAGAACTGCTGCAAATGGGGCATATCTCCCAAATTTAGTGTACAATGAAATGATTGAAGACGGAAAAAAAATAAAAACAATAAATTGCGAGTTTATATCAACCCTTGGTAGTACTGAAGGGGTAGATTGTTTTGAGCAGATAAACAGGCCCCTTAAATGGAAATAGGATGAAACAAAAATTAATTCTTCATCGCGGTTATAAAAGATTATATCCTGAAAACAGCAAACAGGCATTTGAAAATGCCTTAAGAGAAGGATATTCTTTTGAAACAGATGTAAGATTTTATAATAATCAATATTATATGTGCCACGATGAAATCCTTAATGATAAGCAGAGGTTACTAACATTAGAAGAGTTTTGTAATCTAGTTGAAAATTATAAAAATAAAAAGAACGAGATTTTTATTCATATTAAAGATTTAAAAGATATTGGGGGAGTTATATATATCTTAAATAAATATAATTTTAAGGAAAGAATTGGATTCTTTGCTTGTGATAGTTTAACTCTAGATTTAATTGATATCATAAAAGAAAAATATCCTAAATATAACGCGGGATTACATTTTTATGAAGATTCTGGTTTTGGAAAGAATGAATTTAGGAAAGCGGATTTTATATGGGCCGATGAAATAAAAAAACAGAACATAGATAGAAAATATGTGGACTTGGCACATTCGCTTGGAAAAAAATATTATGCAATGTCTCCTGAGTTGATTTCTGAAAATGTGTTTAATAAGAACATAAAAAAAAGATGGAAAGAATTATTAGAAATGAATGTTGATGGAATATGCACTGATAAACCCAACGAATTTTTAAAGTTTCTTCAGGTTAAATTAAGAAGTCAAAACAGAAAGTTTAAAAATATCTGAGGATTTAAAAATTGCATTGCTAAAAATGAAAAAACCCTTAGTCTCCTTAATTTTGCCAACTTATAATAGTTCCAAATTTATAGAAGAGTGTTTAGAATCTATAAAAAAACAAACCTTTAAAGATTATGAACTAATAATAATTGATGATTGCAGTACAGATAATACTCTAGAAATTTTAGACAGGCTTGGGTATAAATATAGAGCAAATAAAGAGAATTTAGGTTACACTAAAAATTCAAATAAGGGAATAAAAATTTCTAAGGGGGAGTTTATATGTATTCTCGATCATGACATTGTATATGATAAGAATTATCTAAAAGAAATTATGGATTTATTTAAATCAAGCGAAAAAATAGGAATGGTTGCTTGCAAATCTTATTATTATAAAGAGAAAAATAAAATTAGGGTTGTAGACTTAAAAATTAATCTTTTGACCAGCAAATTAAAAGTCATAGGCAGAGATGAAATTGATATCGGCCAATTTGATCATTTAAGGGAGATAAATGCTACATCCGGAGGAAATGGGATAATTAGAAAGGAAGTATTCAATGATATAGGGTTATTTTGTGAAGATTATTTTATTTATTATGTTGATATAGACTTTTGTTTGAGAATGAAAGAAAAAGGATACAAGATAATACTTTCAAAAGCAAAATCTTGGCACAAAAAAGAAGAAGATGAAAAACTCAGTAAAGAACAATTTACAAATCTTATCAAGGATAAATTAATCTTTATGAGAAGAAATTCAAAAAGATATCATGAATTTTTGATCACTTTTTTCCTTTTTTATATGCCTTTTAAAATTATAACGAAACCTAAGTTTTTTAGAAGTTTTTTAGAAGTTTTTTGCAATAAAGATCCTTAATCATTTAAAGAATCCCATTAACTAAATATTTTGAGACCCCAACACATGAATATATAGGCTTTCTCAATAACTCTCAACTATTTCTCGTTTAATATCCTGTTGTTCAAGCGCTTAAATTAGAGCATTAGTGGTTACCAGTTAAGCTACATCTTAAAGGGTAAAGATTTCTTCTTAATTAAACTTTCTAAACTAAAATTTTAAAATTCAAAAGCTAAATCATTAAAAAATGTCTTTATCTTATTTTATAATAAATCCTATATATCTGACAAACATTATATTTAAAAATAAAAAAGGATTGCTTTTATGAATTAAAAATGGTTGACTTTTGAAGTTTAGGATAACATGGACTGGAAATCTTCTTATGAAAAAAATGATTTTGGAACCTTATTCTATTCTTTAGTAAAAATCATCAAACCGGATAAAATTGTAGAATTAGGAACAAAGGCAGGATATTCAGCATATCATATGGCAAAAGCCGTCAAAGAAAATGATTTTGGGAGTATAGACTGTTATGATTTATGGGACGGATATCCCTTTAATTCCTGTTCCTTAAATACTGCAAAAGAAAACTTACAGGAGTATAGTGATATCATTTCTTTTTTCAAGACAGATGCAAGAAAAATTGAAGAAAAATATAATTCTGTAGATTTATTACATATTGATCTTGGAAATCATGCAGAGATATTGGAAGAGATTTTAATTCCCTGGCTTCCAAAAGCAAAATTGATTATAATGGAGGGCGGGTCTATAGAAAGAGATAATGTTGAATGGATGAAAAAATACAATAAGAAGTCAATCAACCAATGGCTAAAAAATAAACCATTTAATTATGTTATTATAAATCCTTTTCCATCAGTTACCCTAATTGAAAATGGAAAGGGACATTAAATTATTTTATCCACCAATTCCAGGGGAGGAAGTAATTTCACAAATTAAAAATTTGTTATACCCCCCAGATAATAGCAGACCCTTTGTCGGAGAGGGTTCTTTTGTTGATGAGTTTGAATGTGCCTGCATGAAAAAATTCGGTTTTGATTATGTATTGTTCACTAATTCGGGGACTTCTGCCCTTGACTTGGCTTTATTGGGAGCTGATGTAAACGCAGGAGATGAAGTAATTACAACTCCTTTAACTTGCACAGCTACAAATACAGAAATATTGTTAAGGCAGGCAATTCCTGTGTTTGCAGATATACAAAAAGAAACCCTGAATATCAATCCAAAAGATATTGAGCACAGAATAACTCCTAAAACAAAAGCAATCATGTTTGTAAATTGGGGAGGTTATCCTGGGGATATGGATGAAATTAATGAAATAGCAAAAAAAAATAATTTAAAAGTAATTGTTGATGGGGCTCATTGTCTTGGGGCGAAGTATCATGATTCAGATATTTCTAAATTTGCAGATTACACTATGATTTCATTGCAGTCAATAAAACAAATGACAACTATTGACGGAGGATTATTAGCAATACCATTCAGAAATTCAGAAGAAAAATTTATAAATTACAGCAAAGATAAAAATAACCGAGAATTACTAAGGAAGCTATTTGGGAAGAGAATAAATGATTATTTTTCACAAAATCCAAAAAGAACTATTCCGCCGAGTGATTATTTTTCAGAGGATATTTTTAAAATACTTAAAAATAGAGATATGTTCTCGGACTTTCAAAATTTTCAGAAATTTTGGATGGACTGGCAGAATGCTGAATCATTAAGGAGGAGAAGATGGTTTGGTATTGGAAGAGATGAAAGGATCCCAAAACCATTACAGGGCTATTCCCCATATCCTACTTTTGAATGCGGGGGAAAATTTCATGCAAATAATCTTGATGCAATAATCGGTATTTCTTCACTAAAAGATTATGATGTTTGGCAGAATAAAAGGGATAAAATTGTCGAGAAATATGACAAGGAATTAAAAAACATTGAAGGAATTAAGTTATTGGAAAAAAAATCCGATAGAAAGAGCGGAAATTGGTTATATACTATATTAGTAGACAAAAGAGATGATTTTGTTCCACAGATGGCTTATCATGGAATAGAAACCTCAATAGTTCATGAAAGAAACGATATAATTCCTGTATTTAAAAAATATGCATCGGGAAATTACCCGTGCCTGGATGAAATTAATGACAAAAGAGTATGTCTGCCCCTGCACCAAAATATGACTGAACAGGATGCAGATTATATTATAAGTAAAATAAAATTGGGGTGGTGAATAACCTCCTTGCTTTTAACTCTTTTAATGAATCTGTTGCATCTAAAGAAATTTGGAATTCTTATTATTTCTTTCTTTTTTCATCCTCAAAAATTCTATAACCTTATTTCTGTTTTCATGAAACTCTTCGGGCGTTCCTAACTGGAACATTTCTGCTACTGGATAATGTAAAATTAATTTAAAATCCTGTATAAATTGATTGTAAACTGGAGAAGTATAAAATTCATTGTTTACCCTTATATTTTTCTCTATCATTTTCTCTGCATATTTCACAAGATCAGAGCCCCTAGCAAAATAATAAATTCCTACAGAACCATGATTACTTATTACAGACTTTTCAGCAGTTTCAAAAATTCTCCCTGCATGATCTACTCTTGAAAAACTATAATTTGGTCTTTCTGTATGTATATTAACAATTGCCCCATCAGCATGATTTCTTTCTACAAACTCTAAAAAATGCTCAGGATTCCAGTTTATTATTTGGTCGCAATCTTTTATTATAACTGGATTGCTATCATTAAAATATTTCTTAGCAAGAAGAACAGTGCAAATTGATCCTTGGGTTATCTCATTTATTCTTACAATTATCGCATTTGGTTCAAGTTCCAATAATTTCTTATCTAATTGATGCTCATCACAGTGATCTTGCCTTACAATAAAAATAAACTGAGCATTTGGCACCTTCATAATATCTATTATGTGTGCAATTATTTCTTTCTCCTCTATCTTTAACAGAGGTTTTGGAAGAATATACCCTGCATCAATGAATCTCTTACCTCTCCCAGCCATTGGAATAATTATATTAATTTTTTCCATTTTATTCTCTTACATACCCCCATTTTTCAATCGCCGCCTTCAGTTCAGGTTTGTCTTTCATGTAATCATACATATCTTCATAAGGGGGTTTATTCATTGCCTGCCTCATTGCAATTGCTCCAGCTTTTGCTCCCATTGGATGTCCTTGTATTGCTCCTCCTACATTCATCATTAGGTCTATACCAAAATTTTTAATAGTAGTATCTACCAACCCAGGATTGCTACCGCAAGACAAAGAGGCTATTGTACCGGCATATCTACCTTCCTTTTTTAGAATATCCAAAACTTTGGTTAAATCTGACTTTGAGTCTGATAAATATCCTCCCCACATTCCAGCATGGATAAAATCTGCTCCGGACATTCTTGCTAATTTGCAGACTACATTCCAAGAAATATGATAAGGATTATTCTTCCCTGTTAAAATTTTATCTCCTGATTTTTGGAAGAAAATTGCAGAATTTAAATCAAGATCTCTAAGCGATTTATAAGAAGAGAGTCCTGAATGAAAATTCAAATGAACTGCGTTTATCCCGTGTTTTGAAGCATATTCTGCCCTTTTTAAAAATTCTGGATAATCTGAATTAATGCATGCTGCATAGAAAATTTCTCTTCCTTGTTTTTGCGAATATTCTTTAACTAATTTAGCAATTTTTGGAACTCTTTCATAAAAAGGGCAACATTTTGGGTTCCCGAGAATTTCATCTTCCTTTATGAAATCAACCCCTCCATCTAGTAATTCTTTAACTAAACCTTCTAATTCAGAGATAGTTATCCCTGTTTTTGGCTTTACAATTCCTCCAAGAATTGGCCTTCCTATTGCGCCGGTTCGTTTTTGAATGTTCTCTATTCCAAATTTAGGACCCTTATACTGCTTTAAGTAGGAATCGGGGAATGTGACATCAATTAATTTACATCCTTCAATAATGTCAATATCCATCTGTCCACCCATTAAAGTGCATAAAAGCTGTGTGATTCCGTCACCCTCACCAAAATTAGCTAAGGGATAGGCTATTTTAACAGAATTTCCATTTTGATAATCTGTTTTTATTATCTTAGCCAGATGATTCTCTAGAATATAATGAGAGTCTCTTTGGGTCCTTATATCCGGATTTCCCACAGACTGTCCAATTGCAATCCCCCTTATCGCTTTCTCAAGGTTTTTACTTTTCACAAAATATGTTGCAATTATATTCTCTTCAGGATTTACATCTTTTTTAAACAGATAGCTATCAATCATAGATAAACGAATAAAAAAATGCTTTATAAATTATATGGTGTTTTAATATTTATTTGTAATCATAATTATAAATAAGAAAAATATTTAAAGGCGTTTTTACATTTTTAGGAATGTTAAACAGTGAAAGAATTGACATTCTCTTTTGCGGATTACTAAGAGCCCCTAATTTGTTTAAAAAATCTATTTCAGACCTTATTAAATTAAAAAAGGAGGGGGTTGTTGATAAGATCATTATTTCTACATGGATTGGAGAATTCCAAAAAGATCCTGATACTTTAGACTTTTTAAAAAAAAATAAGATTATATTGATTGAAAATGAAGAACCTGAGGAAACAGGCGGAACTTATGTTATGCATCAAATGAAATCGCTTGATGAAGGACTTAAACATGTTGGAGAGAATCATTTTGTTCTAAAAACAAGAACTGATGTTTATATAAACCCTTTATTTTTAAAAAAGCTTTTTACCAAAAAGAAAACATTTCTAACAATAAAAAAAGATTTGCCCAAAGGAAATATATTTAAATACAAAGTTTGGGTGCCATGGTATGAAATAAAAACCCCTTTTTATATGGCAGATGAATGTTTTTTTGGTTATGCTGATGATTTGAAATTACTTTTTAATTATAATGAAGTATATGATAAAAAATATCAAATTTCTGGAGGGCCTACTCATATTAGGAGGTTTATAAATCCTTTTTTAAAGGATTACCCTATCTTTTATGATTATCTAGAAAAATATTCTAGGGAGGGGGTTATAAGGCCTTTTATCCGAAATATCTCTAGAGATTTTTTTGGGCTATTCAAGTTAAATATAATGAAAAAATTTAACGAACAAAGAAAATTTGCTATTTTCCGGAAGAAGTTAGAAACAAAGGGATTTATGGACTGTCTTGCAGCATATTACTTCATATTATACAGTCATTTTTATATCGATAGTTGTAGTTTTGAAGATCAAATTATCTTTGGGCATGCTTCCAAGCCAGTTATAGAATTAGATAATGAAAATATAGAAAGAAACTTTAACCCTAAAAAATCAACCCCAAAATTTTCTGGGCAAGTTTATGGTTACGACATAAAACTTTTGGATAATATAATAAACAAAAGAATAAAAAAAGATTTTTTTTCAGGCAGATTATTAAGCGCGATTGATAAGTTTGAAACTAATTTGACATCTTAAAATACCTTAAACTTTTTTTATCTAAATTATATTAGCCTTCTGCTGGGATAAAAAAAGGAATATAATAACTCAATATCGCTTTTATTAATCCCGCCTATTAAAAATAAGGTAATTAGATAAACAACTGCACTCCCAGAAATGATAAATATTGCCGTTAAGAAATTAAGATTATTAATAAAACTTAACAAGATATATAATACAATCCCCATTACGGCACTTGCTAAAATTGGTTTAAATACATTTCCAAACAATAAAGATATCTTAAACTCTCTTTTCATATAATACACTGAAGAAAAGAAATAAAATATCCAGCTTATTGTCGTTGCAATAGCTGCCCCCGCAATAGCCCAATGTGGGGAGATTAAAAGAAATGATTTAATTAAGATAAAATTTAATACTATGTTTATTAAAGTGGTTATTAAAATCAATTTTGCAAAAATTTGTGGTTTTTCTTCTGCTGAAAATAATGATGAAAACAGGCCAATGGCTACAATAAAAAATATTAGGGGGGACAGTAATAAAAGAGAAAATGATGAGTAAGAGTATTCAACTCCAAAAAAGAATCTTATAAAAAAATCTCTAAGAATTATTAATCCGAAAATAGAGGGGATAGATATAATTGAAAGGTATTTAATTGCTTTATTTAAAATAATTGATGATCTTTTTATATTCATTTTACTGAAAAAAGAAAGCAGTATAGAGTTTAGAAAAGATAAAATGCCTGCAATCCCAATTATCAAAGAAAATGCGACCCTATAATAACCTACGAACTCTATATGATTTGGTAAAAAAATCCCCAGCATAATTGAATCTATATAAGAAAAAAATATTCCTGAAATATTTGCTATGGTTAAAAAACCAATAAATCTATTTACTTTTCTTTTATTAATTTCTACATCTGTCTTTTTAAAGATAGAAGGCATAAGTTTTTTAATATAATATAAATTAAAAATCAATAATAAAAAAGATGCAATAGCCATTGCGAAAAATATTCCAGATATCTGATAAGCCTTATTGATAAAGAAAACAACAAATATCACTAAAGTTATCCTTAATATCTGCAGCAAAGATTCCTTAAAACTTATAAAATCGACTCTGTTAACTGAATAAAAAACACTAGAATAAAAGCCTTCAAAAGTTAAAATTAGAACATATAAACCGGCTACTATAAGCGGGGCGAATAAAGAAGAATTTTTAAAAACAAAAAAGGACAGAGGGTAGGCAGATATTAGAAGCGAAACCGAGAGGAAAAGAGTCAGAATAATCTTTACTCTTAATAAATAAAAATGATAAGCAGAAGCTTCTTTCTTATTCTTTTTTATTGAAAAAGACAAATATCGAATAAAAGTTCTGCTTATGCCTATATCATTAAAGGTTGCAAAAATCATCGCAATGGAAAGTACAAGCGAGTAGATCCCATAATTTTCGGGCATCAAAAATCTCGCTAGAATAATTGTAAAAACTAATGCTCCTACCCTATTTATCATAGAAGCGACAAACCCCCATATAGAATTATTAATTAATTTTTGTTTTATCTCTTTTTTGCCCATATAAAATATCAGTAAATCTTCCTTTTAAAATTAATCTATTTAAAATAAGGTTCTAAACTATAAATATCCTAAATCCCTTAATTTTTTCTCTTGTATTTCTCTTTCTTCTTTATTAATCCCTTTTCCTTTCTCAGCATCTGAAGTTACTTGTTCTAAAACAAACAAAACATATTCTTCAATAGAATTAAATCCCAGCTCATCTGCTTTTTCTTTTAGTTTTTTTAACAATTCTTCTGAAAAATTTATCAATATTTGCTTTCCCATAAGCTTCAAAAACTACTCTGTTTTATAAAGTTTATCCTCCATCAAAAAAGATTTTTTTATTCTCCTCTTTTCGTCATTTAACTTCAGCTGTTTTATTTCATTAAGCATTTTTAACTGCATTTCTTTAACTAACTCTTTATTTTCACTAGCCAGATTATTTTTCTCTTCTGAATCATTTTTTAAATTATAAAGCTCTATTAAAGGTTCTTCACGTTGCACAATTTCTCCTGATTCAAGTTTTAAAGGGGTTTCAATATATTTGTAATCTTCTGTCCTTAACCCCTTCCTCTTTAAATTGAAAATCTCTTCTAAAAATACCGATTCTCTTATTCTATTCTTTGATGAAATTAATGGAAAAAGACCTTTTCCATCAAATTGAAGGGGGTTATATTTTATATTCAAAATGTCAAGAATTGTAGGAGTAATATCTTCAAGCTGGACGAGCCCCTTTATTTTCTTATTTCTTGGAATACCAGGACCGCATATTATTAGAGGTATCCTTGAACATACATCATATATCCCTGCATGATCCACATAAATCTCGTGTTCATAGAGGCTTTCTCCATGATCTGAAAAAATAAATATAATGGTGTTGTTAAAAATATTTTCATCTCTCAATTTTTTTATCATGTTTCCTATAAAAGCATCATTATAATAAATGGCGTTGTCATAATTATCTATTATTTCTCCTACTTTTATATCTCTTTTTAATGAATTTCTACAAACCGCAATAAGCCTTTTATTTGCATTATTCAAAGAAATTTTATCGAAGAAATTATTAGTATCATTATCTGTTTTAAATTTAGATATCCCTCCCGAATAATAGGGGAAATGTGTGTCCTCATAATCAATCCTAATAAAAAAATTTTCTTTGTCTTTTAGCTCATCTATTATTTCTATTGCCTTTTTTGTTACATCTTCAGCACTTTTTCCTGGCTTTATTCCTGCTCTTAAATTTTTAGATACTAAATAATTAAGATAAGCTCTTGTTGCTAGAAAATAAGAAAACTGTTTTATTTTTTTAAAAATCTTCGGATATTTTCTTAGAAAAACATCAAGTTTTGATTTTGGTTTTAATTCCTCCTGCTTAAAATAAAAGTCAAAACCTTTTTTTTGCCAGTCGTATAAATAATTTAAACAATAAGTTTTATACCCTAGTTTTTTTAATATTTCTTGTATAAAAACTCCCCCAGAATTGAAAAAAGAACTGATTTCCTTTTCATTGTAAATAAAAGTGTCTTTATCTATTTTAAGCAAATGCCTCCCCGAATGTATAGATAAAAATGAGGGATTAGTAGTATTGTTCGTTGAAAATGCTTCTTCAAATAAAATCCCTTGTTTTGCAAGCAGGTCTATATTTGGGGAAGTGTTCCTAGAATAACCATAACAGCTAAGATTTTTTGCCCTTAATGCATCCATTACTATAAAGATTATATTTGGTTTTAATTTCTCCATCCTTTACCTTATCACGAGAGCTTTATAAATTTTTATTTAGTTTAAAAGAACAAAGAGATATTGGCGTTGCCCAAGGCACTATAAAAATCTTTAAATAGAAGATTCTTTTTTTTTTAAAATGAATACACTTACAAAAAATGTGATAATAATTGTAATTGATGCTCTTAGACCTAAAAATCTCAGTTTGTTCGGTTATGATAAAGAAACAGATAAAAATTTAATAAGAATATCTAATAATGGAATCTTATTCAGAAATCATTTTTCTGCTGCCAATTCTACTGCTCCCTCTGTAACTTCTATACTAACTGGCAAATATCCAAAGAATCACGGGATAATTCATCAACTTCCCTATACTAAAGAAGAAGAGATTCAGAAATTTGAAAAAAGAAAATTTTGGCTTCCGGAATTTTTAAAAATAAATGGCTATACTACCATAGGAATAGACTGGATTGGTCTATGGTTTAAAGAGGGGTTTGATTATTATGGGGAGGGAGAAGTTTCAGATGAAACTGATGCTCCTTTTAAATCTGCCGAAAATATAACCTCCCTTGCATTATTAAAAATAAGAGACACTAAAAAACCCTTCTTCTTGTTTTTGCATTATTGGGATACTCACTTTCCTTTTCCGCATGTAAAATACGAAGAACAAGGAGATGAAAAAGATATCCAAAATACCCTTAATAGCATAACTAATGAAAGTCAAAGGGAATATTTAAAAAAAAGAATTCAAGGAAAATCTCTTTATACTATCCAAGGAATGAAAGATAAATATGATTTATCTATAACTGATGTTGATAAACAAATCGGAAGAATTTATAACTTTTTGGGCGAAAAAGATTTATTACAAGACACAATAATTTTTATATTGGGAGACCACGGGGTTAACTTAACAGAACATGGTATTTATTTCAGCCCCTCTGGTTTATATGACGATTCAATTCATTCTCCTTTAATAGCCCATATTCCAGATTTTGAAAAAAAAGAAATTGATTCCTTTGTTCAAAATATTGATATTGTCCCTACAATTCTAGATTATCTTAATTTAAAGTCTGATGAAAAATTTGATGGAAAATCTCTAATCCCTCTTATAAAAAATAATCTGCCATTAAGGGATAAAATAATAACTTTTGATGGTCTTTGTGAAGACATTAAGGCAGTTAGAACTAAAAATAAAAAATTAATTATCGCTAAAAATAATTTCTGTAATCTTTGTAAATCCACTCATCATAAAAATATTGAGGAATATGACTTAGAAAAAGATCCTGGCGAGATAAATAATATATTTTCCGGAAAATCTGAATTAATGAAAGATCTCGCATGATAAAAATAAATCCATTAATAATTCTTAGGGGATATACAATTTTAGACCATTTAAAAATCAATAAAACCATTAACCATGCATGGACCACATACAATTGAAGAATCTGTAATTTTCCTTGTCCTTACCATCTTTCTTGCTTCTTTATATTTATAGTTATTCCAAACATTCTTGAATCTTCCTTCTTTGAACATATTTCCAAAACTATATTTATAATCATAAACTGCACAACAAGGAAAAACTTCCCCATCCCAGCCAATTGCAGATTGTGTCCATAAAAACATACAGGTTTTAATTCTTACTTTTCTTTTTTTATTTTTGTAATCAAACCTGCTGTAGATATCCCTTGAAGGAAGCCATTCCTTATAATCTTCTATCTTTTTCTTGTCATTTTCAAAAATTTCTTTTCCAAGATCCGTTCTTACTGGTCTGAATTCTATTTCTATTCCGAGCTGTTCAGCAATTTTTTTAGCCTTATCTATTTCGTGCTCATTATGTTTCATTATCAAAAACTGCCAAATTATTTTTGGGTACCTTGAGTTCTGCTTTTTCTTTTCAAGAACTAAAGCCCTTATGTTTAAAATAACTTTTTCGAAATTTGAGCCTGTTCTGTATTTATCAAGACTCTCCTGGCTTGCACCATCAAGCGAAATAATAATTGAGCTTAAACCTGACTTCACTATTTTCTTTATTTCCCCCGGCTTTAGGGTGTTAAAGTTTGTGC
Organism: Candidatus Nanoarchaeia archaeon; assembly: GCA_028718805.1. Classification (GTDB taxonomy): domain Archaea; phylum Nanobdellota; class Nanobdellia; order Pacearchaeales; family GW2011-AR1; genus ARS1285. Next base: position 36,843 of record JAQUKY010000009.1, read on the forward strand.
TTATTTTAACTCTTATATTTTTAGACCTGGCGTAACTGACCATTGAATAAATTTCAGGATTTAAAAAGGGTTCTCCCCAGTTAAATAAATCTATTTCATATAAGTAGTCTCCAAGTTCGTTAATTATTAATTTAAAATCTGATAATCTAATCTTTCCTCTGGGCTGAGCTTTATTTCCCTGCCCTGTTGGGCACAGCGGACATTTTAAATTGCAGATATTTATCGGCTCTATAACTAATCTTGTTGGATATCCTAATACTCTGGAATTTTTGATAAATCCATGCTGGAAGGCTATAAGAACCAGATTCATAAATTTCTTGGGGGTTACATGTCTGTTAAAAACATATGTTTTTAATAATCTTTTAATTAAACTATAGTATCTTGACATGCTTTTAAGCACTAGGATAAATATTTAAATGTTGCTCTTTATAAAAAGATATGTGGAAAAAACAAAAAGTTTCAGTCGTATTTTCAACATATAATGAGAAAGATTCTATAAAAAAATCTATAGAAGAGTTCTTCAATACAGATTATGTAGATGAGATAATTGTTGTTAACAATAACGCTGTTAAAGGGACATCTGAAGAAATTGCAAAAACCAAAGCTATTGAGATTTTCGAAAAAAGGCAGGGGTATGGGTGGGGATATAGAAGAGGATTAAACGAAGCAACAGGAGATTTAATTATAATGTCTGAACCCGATGGGACCTTCTTTGGAAAAGATATTCTTAAATTGCTTGCTTATTCTGATGACTTTGATGTTGTTTTTGGAACTAGAACAAGAGATGTTTTAATTCTTGAAAACGCAAATATGGGGACTTTTTTAAGGCATGGTAACTGGGCCCTAGCAAAATTTGTAGAAGTTTTTTTTAATACCACTTCTCTTTCAGACTGCGGATGTACAATGAGATTAATTAGAAGAAATGCCCTTAAAAAAATTCAGCCTTTTTTCATGCAGGGAAGCTCTTCTTTTGGTTTTGAAATGATGCTTCTTACAATACTAAAAAAAATTAAATTTATTGAAATTCCGGTTCATTATGGAAAAAGGATTGGAAAATCTTCTGTAACGGGAAGTTTTGTAAAGGCATTTAAGTTAGGAATGCAGATGTTTTTTCTTTCAATCAAGTATAAATTTAAATATTTCTAAGATAATGGACTGTATATGCAGAGACGATTATAACATCGTTCTAATTTAAATGATTCAGGAGGTATAAAATCTTTTGTTGATACCAGCATATAATTCTCATAAATTAAGTCACTGTCAAACCTATTGAATGAGGCAGAAATAACCAGACTCTCCTTTAGGGGGATTTTGGAATTAAAAGAAAAGTCATATCCTCTGATCTTAGTTTTATTAGTTAAACTTGCGTTAAAATCCTGAAACCAAACAAATCTTGGTTTTTCATCCCATGACAAAGATGCAAACATCTGCGCCTGATTTATGGGGTACGCTATGAGATAATCTACTTTATAATCGGATATAATCTGTTTTAAATCACTTTCAATTATATTTTCTTCATTAATTGTAAAATAGTTATACGTCAAAAATAAAATAAGAAATAAAGAGATTATACAATGCCATTTTACTTCTCTTTCTGACAATACAGAGCTTAAATAAACAATTATTAATGGAGTTAAAATAATAAAATATTTTATTAATGCAGCCCTTATCAAAAAAATAGAACCAATAATCAAAAAGAATAAAATTTCTTTCTTATAGATTCCCCATTTTAATTTATACAATCTAAACAAAAAAGGAGAGATTAAAACGAATATTAATAACCCCTGATACTGATAAAATATTTCGTAATTTGTAACTACCGGGTTCATTCCCAATGAAATAATAAAATTAGCACCACAATATCTTATTAAAGTGTAAACAGGATTCCCATATAAGTAGAAGTCAAGAATTAATCTTGGTAAAAACCCAATTAAAAAAAAGGCAAGATACCTTACTAACCCAGAAAAATTCTTATTCCAAAAATAAATCAGCATAAAAAAGAAAGCTACCAACAGCATAGGGGTATAAATTGCAAAAGATAATCCTAAAAAAAATCCTGAATAAAAATAATTATATTTTATGCTATCCTTTTTGAAAAAAATAAAGGCTAGTAGAAAGAAGAAACTTGCAGGAAGTACCGGAGTTGTTTGTATGCTTATATGCCAAACTATGGGGGAAAAAGCATAGATTATAAATGCTTTTTTGTTTTTTAACCAAAAAAAGAGAATCAGGCCAGACAAGAGCAACCATAAAACGTTAACCAACCTTAACATTATAAAACTCGGCCAGATTCTCAAAAAAAGAGAAATTATAGCAGGGTATACTGAAGAATGCCCTGTAAAAACATTTATGTTATTTATCCCTGCTAAAGCTTTTGAAACAGTAATATATTCATTAACATCATGGAATTGGATTTTTGTAGAAAATATTGCAAAAAAGATTAAAAAAAAAGTAAATGCGCCAATATAAAAAAGTTCTTTTTTATCCATAATAATAGACCTTTAGACTAACTTAAATAGATTTCTATATTAAAAATAGAATCTTTTTTCTTGTTCTTTAATATCAAATATCTAACTAGACTAAATTCTCTTAATCCAAGTTTGTTACGATAAGCCATGTCTGTTATATCTAAAACTGAATGAAACATCATGCCAATCAAAATGTACAAAAACCCTTGAAAAAAGAAGATTAATAATCCTATAAAAATATGAAACTCAATTGTATGAAATAACATCAAAGGTTTATAAATGTCTCTGTGTTTTTTTAGATAAATATAAGAATTTTTTAAACTCCAGTCTTTTTTCTTAAATCCATACCAGAAATAATGGTCAAAATCAATTAAAACTGATGATAAAAAGATCAAACTTGCATCTATAATTGTCATAGAAGTAAACCAATAGAGAATATATGCAAATAAAAATGCAAACAATATATGCCATTTAGGTAACATCATTATAAATATAAAACTATATTTAAAAAGTTAACACTTAAGGTATTTAGTTAAGACCTGATTATCAACAAAGAATAAAATTGGGTTTAGTAGCTTAATATTTTTATGTCCTAATTAGGATAGTTTATCAGACTATTAAATCTAGTCTTACTCCTTAACAATCATCCTTACAATTTCTGCAAAAGCAGGTCTTGTTATTAATATTCCAACGCTTACTCCGATTATTGTTGTTAATGCAAATCCTTTTAGCATTCCTGCGCCTGCCCAGAATAGAGGGAGCATTGCTGCTATAATTGTAAAAAATGCCCCAAAAATAATAAACAAAGCATTTCTTATTCTTTCTTTTAAACTTGATTGTTTATTTGAAACAGCCTCGTCTAATATAACAATTTGATCGTTTACTCCTGTTCCCATTCCTGCAATTATCCCTGCTATGCTTGGGGCATCTAAATTCCATCTGATTAATGCAGCAATTGCGATTGTTATAAATGCCTCTGAAAACATAGTTAAAATTACAGATAAAGTAATTTTTATTTTTCTATATTTAATAAATAATATTATAGATACTACTGCAAAAACAACTAACGCAAGAATTATCAAGTTTTTAGTGAACTCTTTTCCAAGAACAGGAGAGATTGTATCTATTTTTACAATTTCTAATTTGTATGGCAAACTTCCTGTTATTAAAACAGTTTGCAGGTGTTTCATATTATTAATAGCAGTGTCATAAGCCTCTTGCCTCTCTGAACCAACACCAGAACCTTGTATCATAATCTGAGTTGTTTCACTTCCTTTCAAATCTTTTGAGATAAACAAGGAATCAACAAGCTTGTCATCTAAATATAAATCTAATTTTTCAGAAAGATATTCGGGGTTTTCAGAACTTATATCTAATTTGCCCGTTATTTCTGCATGTTTCTTAGCGGCAGCCTCACTTAAAGAAATTATAAATCTAAACTGGCAAATTTCTCCTTCTTGATAAGCATCACAAGAGTATATACCTGATTGTTCTCCTGTTCTTGCAACATAAGTTATATCCTTGTCTCCTCCAATAAAAGCAGTTTCATTTCCTATCTTAGCCTCAAATTTTCCTTGTTTTGAAACCAACTCTTCTAAATCTGCAGGAGTTGCCCCTGCTACTTCTACTTCAATATATCTTTGTCCTGCTAAATCTGATTTGGCTTTAACACTAACATCTGCTATTCCAAATGTATTCAGTCTGTTGTTCATTATGCCAATCAAAGAATCAACATCTGCTGCAGAAAGTGTTGCATTAACTGGTTTTACCAATGCTCTTGCTCCTCCGCTCAAATCTAATCCGGTCCTAATTCTTGTTTTAGGAATATTCGCTACACTAATTTCAGGGGCTTTATCTGTAAATAAAACTGCTTCTGAAGTATCTGTATTAATAGTTAATTTGGTTTTATTTTGCACTGGAAAAATTGAATTAATTATGTTAGTATAATCTTCTAAATTATTAACTTGCTGGCTATTAATTGACTTAATTATCGTATTAGGCCTCAATCCTCCTTCATAAGCAGAAGAATTTTGTTCTACACTCTTTACAACTACTCCTTTATCAAAATTAGGAGATATTATTAAAGCTGAAGCTAACAAGACTATTATCAAAAGCCAGATTCTCCAAGAGAGTTTCATTTTATCCCCTTCCTGTCACAATACCATTTAATTATCCCTGCATTAGTCATCCAAGTGTTTATTATGTCTGCAGATAATCCTAACGCCAATATGAAAAAGATCTGTCTAAAAGAATCTGGCAATCCAGATACAATAAAAAAAGCAGGTAAAACTGCTGCTAGTGCAGTTATTGTCATAAATATTCCTGTTTTAAATGCACCAAAAATTCTTTGATTTAAAGTTCCTGCTTTTCTCTTTAATGCCCTTGAAGTCAATAGAATATCTGTGTCTACAGAATAACCTACTAACATTAAAAATGCTGCAATTCCAGCAGCAGATAATCTAATACCTAAAAAATCGATTAATGCAAGGGGCATAATTATATCTGCAAAAGCAGCAAAAATTACAGCGGTACTTGGTATGAAGGATTTAAACAGTACAAATATAACAATTGACATAAGAATAAATGAGATTACTAAAGCGATTATTAATTGTTTATAAAAACTCTGGCTTAAAGAAGGGCCTGTAAATTCTATGTTTGAATTTTCTTCTGTTAATTTGTAATTTAGAATTTTTTCTATTTCTGGTTTTACCTCTTCTGGTTTTAATAGTGTCTCAATTATATAAGAAGTTGGATTATCTGTTGCTATATCTGTTAGTTTCCTTATGCTCACATCAGGAAACTGAGATTTTAAAGAAAACTCAAAATTTTCTGGGATATTTTTTGCTTGTAAGGTAATTGTTGTTCCTCCTGATAAAGAAGAGTCTTTTAAGATAAAATCACCGTGAGCAGAATAAAAAAATCCCAGATAAATTAAAGATATTAACAAAACTATTATTGGAATGATAAATAAAATTTTATAATATCTATCAAACCAAGATTTTTGAGTTGATGAATTTTGTTCTTTATGTTGTTCTTGCTCTATCATTTTGTTTTTATGCGCGGGCCGGGAATTGAACCCGGATCTTTTGGTTGGAAGCCAAAAGTACTAACCATTATACTACCCACGCTTAATTTATTCTAATATTGTTGGTTTATAAGTTTATTTATGAACGCGCTCGGTAGGATTTGAACCTACGACCTTAGGCTTAGGATGCCTCTGCTCTGAATCCGGGCTGAGCTACGAGCGCTTAGATAACTTTAAAAGTTACTTGTTTATTAAAAATGTTATGATAATTAAAGTTTTAGGTATTTTAGACTTGTTTGTGGGATTGGTTTTTTGGACATTCGGAATCTTCCACATAATCCCTAGCAACTTTGTTCTTATCTTGGGTTTATTTTTGCTCGTAAAAGGAGCTGTTTTTGTAATTAATTTAAACTCGGTTAGTATTCTTGACATCATAAGTGCATTAATAATTATTTTGGCAACCTCTGTGGTTTTGCCAAAACTAGTAGTTATTTTAATAGCGATTTTTCTAATTCAGAAAGGAATTTTTAGTATGCTGAGTTAATTGTATTCTAAAGTTATATTAATGCGGGGGATAGGATTTGAACCTATGTAGGCACTAAGCCAACACGTCTTGAGCGTGTTCCGTTTGACCGCTCCGGCACCCCCGCATAAAAAATTTAGTGTTTATCTATATAAAAAGCTTTATAAATGCGTTATTTTAGGTATAATTGAGAACGACCATAATAACCTGGAAACGCCTGTTCCCATTCCGAACACAGAAGCTAAGCAGGTTATGTTGTCGGCATTAGTATCCTAACGGATGTGAAACCAACAAGTTGTTCTCTTCAAAATTATATAAAATGATAATACCTGTTAGATGTTTTTCATGCGGAAAGCCAATTGGCCATTTGTGGGAAGAATTTAAAGATAGAACTGAAAATAAAAAAGAAGATAAAAAAAGGGTTCTAGATGAATTAGGATTAGATAGAATGTGTTGCAGAAGTGTGTTCCTAGGACAGGTAGATAATTTAGAATTAATTAATAAATTCAAGAAATTCTAAAAATAACATATTCTCATTATTGATTGGTTTTTAGTATCTTATTTCTATATCTGCTATGCGCAACACAATCAAGCCACTCATCAACACAGCTCAGAGTTTTACACATTATTGATACCAGATTTAAGCGCTTTATCCACAGAAGATAAAGCGAATGTTTTTATAAGTTGTTAGGATGAGATAATCATGACAAAATTTCCAGTCCTTGAATCAAAATTGATTTTAGCTCCAATGCATAACATAACCAACGTTGCATTCAGGATTATGTGCAAAAAATACGGAGCAAGTTTAGTTTCAACAGAACTCCTTAGTGCAAATGCTGTTTCAAGAGAGGATAATCTTAACTTAAAACTCGCTTTAACAGATAAAAAAGAAAAGCCGATTGCAGCCCAGTTATTCGGACAAAATACTGAAAACCTTGTCAAAGCAGCTAGAAAATTTGAAGCAGATTTTGATATTATTGATATCAATTTCGGTTGTCCGAGTAAAAAAATATTAAGCCAGGGTGCAGGAGCTGCCTTATTAAAAAGAAAAAATAAAATTAAGGAAATTGTAAAAGAGGTTTCGAATAATATTAAAATTCCCCTGACTGTTAAAATCAGGAACGAAGATGCAATAGAAGTTGCTAAAATATGTGAAAAAGCAGGTGCAAGCGCTGTAACTGTTCATGCGAGAAGTGTCAAACAAGGATATTCTGGAAAAGCAGATTGGAATGTAATTAAAAAAGTAAAGGAAAATGTAAAAATTCCTGTTATTGGGAATGGAGACGTTGTTGATGGAAAATCTGCTGAAAGAATGCTGAAAGAGACTAATTGTGATTATATTATGATTGGAAGAGCAGCTATCGGCAATCCTTTTATTTTCAAGCAGATAAACGAATATTTAAAAACAGGAAAAGAGATTAGACAGACTAAAAAAGAGAAAATTGAAGATTATTTTGGATATATAAAATTAACAAAAGAATATAAAATATTCTCCATAAATGATGCTAAGTTAAAAGCGCAAGATTTTACAAAAGGATTAAGCGGGAGCAGGGAATTAAGAGGAAAACTTAATATGGTTAAAAGTTATGAAAAGATTGAAAAGTTAGTTAAAGGATTATAAAAGAAAACTATCTTAATATTTTTCTATAAGGGCAATGTTCTCTTAATTCTTCTATATCGTGCGTCCAAAAACTCTGGCACATACAATCCCCAAAATCACCATTTATACCATGAATATCGGGCTCCCCTTCTGTAGAAGGAACACCACAAACATAATCCCCTTCTTCAGTCATGTGTCTATTTTCACAGTTAGGAATTTTTTCTATTTCTTTATCAAATCTTAATTTAAATGGTTTTAAAAATCTCTTTTGTTCAACAGATAATTTATTATAATTTTTCCAATAAGAGGGAGATTCGGTTAATTTCAAAGCAGCCTCTATAGAATTTTCTCCTTCAGATAAATAACTCCGTGCACATTCTCCTTGTATGCTTCCTTCTAAGCAAGGCATATGGGATATCTCCCAAATTGGCACCTTATATAAATTAGATTTAACTCTTGTTTGTTGTTCTATCTCATCCAGAATTGCTGTCTCTGTCATAATTATCCTCGGGATTTTTTGTTTATAATAATTTGTATAAGCTAAAATATCTTATTTAGTTCTACTTATAATTTTAAATACTATAGTTTCTTGCTAAAAATATGGATAAAAAAATAATAATGGATAAATCTAAAGAGCATAAAAAAAAGGATATAATAAGGCTGGAAGAGGTCCATAAAGATTACACTATGGGAAATACAAAAATTCATGCAGTTAACGGAGTCAGCCTTGATATACACAGAGGGGATTTTGTTGCAATAATAGGCCCTTCTGGCTCTGGTAAATCAACAATGATGAACCTTGTTGGTGCTTTAGATTTTGCAACAACAGGGGATATTTATCTGGATAATGTTGATATTGAACATCTTTATGAATCTGATTTAGCTCAATTAAGAGGCAGAAAAATAGGATTTATATTCCAGACCTTTAATTTAATCCCAACCTTGACTGCACTAGAAAATGTTATGCTTCCTATGATTTTTCAGAATATAAACAAAGAAGAAAGAACTGAAAAAGCAACTAAGATACTTACTAGATTAAAAATGGGGCCAAGGCTTAATCATCTTCCAAGCGAGTTATCTGGCGGAGAAAGGCAAAGAGTTGCAATTGCAAGAGCATTAGCAAATGACCCTGAGGTTATACTTGCAGATGAGCCAACTGGAAACTTAGACAGCAAAACAGGGGAAGGAGTAATCCAGATATTTGAAGAGCTGAATGAAGAAGGAAAAACAATAATTATGGTAACGCATGACCCAAATATGGCAAAACACGCTGATAAAGTTTACAGATTAAGAGATGGGATGATTGTTAAGTGAAAGACCACAATCAATCTCTAATCATATCATAAACCCCAAGGTCTAAAACTATACCTCTGCCTGTACTATAAGCACTATTGCTCCCAAGAATATGCCATGAAATTACATCCTTAAAATAAATATCTACATTAAATTTATCTCCTTTTAGTTTAGTTATCACACAATTCATCCTATAAGCATTTCTATCAGTTTCTGATTCTAAGGCTGCAAGATCTCCGCCAAATAAAATTCCTCCATCCATACTTGGACCGGCATATTCAGAGTCATCTTCTGTTGTTGCATGGAGATGGAAATCTCCTAAACACCCAACATACTTTGTCCAAGCAGGGGTTTTATAGGATACATTATCTTCTAAATTTTTCAGATCTTTTTTTGCAGGGTTTATAGTTTTAAAATTATATTTGTTGTCCTCAAAAATAATTACTCCTCCATGCTCTGAGAATGGATCATTTAAGTCCTCATCAAGCATTCTAGTTATGTCCTTTAAATTATTTGGGTCTTCGAAATAATCGACATACTCTTTTATTAAATAAAGTGTGTTAATATTTTTAATATTGCTTATTTTAGAGGAATTTTCTGTATAATCAGATTTTTCTCTGTCTATCTGTTCTATTTTGTTTAATTGATTTTGTAAATATTCTTGTATCTTTTTAGTATCTGCCCCTAAAACAGGATTGTGTGCTGCCGCCTTAATGGAGTTATCACACCCATTAAAACTAAAATATTTTAAGAATTCTTCGGGTATTGGATTATCTTTTAAATCTTTTGCTAAATTCGTTACATAAAAACGATCCATAGACCCAATAATATTTAAAGGTAGCCCATTATTCAATAATAATGTATATTCATTACAAAGATCTGCTCTAAACCTGCTTTCAAGTTCTTTAACTAGCTCTACAGATTTTCCAGTCTTTAGTAGGGCAATATAATCATCTATTCCATAGTTGCTGAAACAGCCTTCTTTTTCCAAAACTCTCGCAAGTTCAAGAGATTCTTTATATTTTAAAAATTTGTTGTATTTTTCTGAAAATCTTTCTTCATATCCATCCCCTAGAATATATTCTAGTTCTTTTCTGTTTTTATTAATCTCTTGCCTAGTTAAATTACTTGAATATCGAATAGAATTTTCTGGATAAATAAATTCCATTAATTTATCTTTAATATGTAAAAACGCGGTTGTTGCTAAAATTCCTGCTACAAAAGATATTATTGCAGTTTTTTTCATTTCTTTGAGCATTTTTCTTTCTGTAACTTTAATATTTATCAGAACTCTTTTATGCTTAAGACTATTTTTACTACCCTTGCCCCATTTTTAAAGCTTTTGAAGCACTTCTTCCAAATTGAGCGGAGACTAAGATCATTTCAAAAAGTAAAATTTATTATCCTAGGGCATTAGATAAATTATTAAAACATAAAATCTATGCAGAATTAACATGTTAACTGATCTTTTTAAATTAAGCCTGAATAATCTGAGAAGAAGAAAACTTAGAAGCTGGCTGACTATGTTAGGGATATTTATAGGAATTGCAGCCGTTATTGCTCTAATAAGCTTAGGGCAGGGATTACAGGCTGCTGTTACAGGACAGTTTGCAAGCCTTGGAACAAATTATCTTACTGTGCAAAATGCTGAAACCGGATTCGGGCCTCCGGGAAGCACTGCTATAGAAAAATTAACTGACCATGACTTAGAATTAGTTGAAAAAACAAGAGGTGTTAAAACAGTTTCTGCAGTTTTAATAAGAATGGGAAAAGTAGAATATAACGATAGGATTAGTTTTGGTTATGTAAGGAGTATTGCTGATGATGAATTTAAATTAAAAGAAGAATATACTGCTTTGGATTTAAAAGCCCAAGAAGGAAGATTATTAAAGATTGGGGACAACAAAAAAGTCCTTCTTGGGAATAATTACGCAAAAGACACTAAGTTCGGAAAAGGAGTACAGGTTGGGAAAAAAATAATTATTAATAGTGAAGAGTTTGAAGTTATTGGAATCCTTAAATCATCTGGAAATATTATAATGAATGATGTTGTTGTGATGTTCTATGATGAGCTAAAAGAAAATTTAGATATTGGAGATGAAATTGACCTGATAGGAGTAAGTGTTGAGGAGACAGAAGATCCTGCAGTTGTTGCACAGAGAATTGAGCAGGCTATGAGAAAAGACAGGAATGAAAAGATTGGTGAAGAGGATTTTTCCGTACAAACTCCTCTTGAAATGCTTTCTGCAGTTAACCAAATCTTAACAGCGGTTAATGCAATTGTTATTGGGATAGCAATGATATCTTTAGTAGTTGGGGGAATTGGAATTGCAAACACAATGTATACCTCTGTTTTAGAAAGAAAAAAAGAGATCGGAACCATGAAAGCAATTGGAGCAAGAAACTCGGATATTTTATGGATATTTTTAATAGAATCTGCATTATTGGGTTTAGTTGGAGGAATAATTGGGGTCATAATCGGGTCAGCAGCTGCATTAGGGGTAAGTTCAATTGCAAACAGCTTTTTTGGGGGTGAGATTATAAAGGTTAATCTTTCAATTCCATTGATAATATTTGCAGTTGGATTTTCATCTTTAATAGGAATTGTTTCGGGAGTTGTTCCAAGTTATCAGGCAAGTAAATTAAGCCCTGTGCAGGCATTAAGAGGATAAAATGATTAAAAATATTATATTTGATTGGTCTGGAACATTAAGTAATGATTTAACCCCTGTTTATACTGCAACAATGAATGTTTTTAAAAAATTGGGATTGAGGATTTTAAGTTTAGAAGAATACAAAAGAGAATTTACTCTTCCTTATATGGAATTTTATAAGAAATTCAGAAATAATATTAATAAGGAAGAGGTAGATAAATTATTTTTTAAAGAGATAAACTCTGTTAATGAACCAAAACCATTTCCAAAAGTTAAAGCAATATTAAAATTTTTGGAGACAAAGGAAGTTAAAATGTCTCTTTTAAGTTCGCATCCACAGAAAAAGCTAGAAAAAGAAATAAAAGATTATGGTTTTCAAAAATTCTTTGTAGAGATTAATGGAAGTGTGCATAATAAAGTTGAAACTATTCTTGAAATCATGGAGAGAAATGGTTTTGAATCAAATGAAACTGCTTATGTTTGGGATATGACTCATGATATAGAAGCAGGCAAAAAGGCAGGAGTGATAACTGTTGCAGTTTCATGGGGATACCAACCAAAAGAAAAATTATTAAAAGAAATTCCAGATTTTCTAATAAAAGATATAGAAGAGTTAAAAGAGATTCTTTATCCAATTAACAAAACTAAAAACAAAAACCTAAAATGATAGCAGATTATTTCAAAATTGCAGTTAAGAGCCTGAAACAAAAGAAAACAAGAAGTATGCTCACTCTTCTTGGGATATTTCTTGCTATAATAACTATCTTTGTGCTAATGAGTTTATCTTTAGGATTAAATGATTTTGTTAATGAACAGTTTCAAATGCTTGGAGGAAATATATTTTTTATACAACCAAAGGGGCAGGCAGGAGCTCCTGGAGCAGGAGGAGCAGTAGAGTTAACTGTTGATGATGCAAATATTGTTGAAAAAGTCAATGGGGTCAACAGAATAGCATATGCTGTTGTTGGAAATGCAAAAATCGGGTTTGATAATAAGAACAGATATTATCTTGCCATGGGCATCCCATTAGATAACCCTGACTATATAGAGCTATTCTTTGATTCGATGAACTTAGGTATTGATGAAGGAAGAATTCTCAGAGCAGGAGACAAGAAAAAAGTTGTTATAGGGTATAATTATAAATATAAAAATTTATTTGACAAACCAGTCAAAACTGGGAATAAAATAAAAATAAATGATGTTGAATTTGAAGTAATAGGAGTTCTTGATGCAATTGGGAATCCTGGAGATGACCAGAATCTCTATATTTCTTATGATGATGCAAAAGAACTATTTAACTCCGGGAACAGGGTAGATATGATTGATGTTGAAATAAAAACCGGAGAGGATTTAAAGACAGTTGCAGACAGAGTTGAAAGAAAATTAATAAAATTTAGAAATGTTGATGAAAAAACAGTTGATTTTACTGTGCAAACTCCTGAAGAGCTTTTATCAGCCTTTGATACTATTTTAAACATATTAACTGCATTTTTAGTTGGAATTGGTTCTATTTCTGTTATTGTTGGAGGGATAGGAATTGCAAATACAATGTACACTTCTGTTCTAGAAAGAAACAAAGAAATTGGGACAATGAAAGCAATTGGAGCAAGAAACTCAGATATCTTGTTAATCTTTGTGATTGAAGCAGGAATTCTTGGGTTAATAGGAGGAATAAGTGGAGTAATTGTAGGAATTATTATTGCAAAATCAATTGAGTATGTAGCTGCAGCATATATAGGAAGCAATATAATAAGGGCAAGCTTGAATCCAATTCTTATTGTTGGGAGTCTATTATTTGCTCTTTTAATAGGGATTATATCGGGATTAACTCCCAGTTATCAGGCAAGCAAGTTAAAACCTGTTGATACCTTGAGATATGAATAAGAATAGATTTTTAAACATCAGAAATTTTTAATTTCTGTGGCTTAAAAAATCTAAATAGGAGATTTTTTAAAGTAAAAAAGTTTTATAAATAAAAAGAGGGATATAGAAAATTAAAATTTTCTGTCTCTCAAACTTCAAGGAGATTTGAGAAAATGAAAATAAATAAATTTATTTTAAGTTTAATTATCTTATTTGCAATCTCACAAGTATGTGCATTAAACACAGATGAGAACCAAACAATCGCAAATATGGGGCATGCGATAAGAATAGAGAGCATTAAAACTACTCCTGAAAATCTTGTCCCGGGAAATCTTGCCATATTAGACATAACTATAAAAAATAATGCAAAACTCCCTCTTGACGATTTAAGAGCAAAATTAGAACTCCCAAGCGGATTTAGTTTTTTAAATGATGCAAATCAAGTAAAAATATCTAGATTAGAATCTGGGGAATCTAAAAACATTTCTTACAATATTATTGCTTCCCAAACTACAAGTGAAGGGATTTATGATGCCTCTTTGATATTGAATTATGTAAGCTACCTCGGTCTTAATTATGCAAATGTTGGGGAAGATAAAGAAGATAATTACACTTTTGGATTGATTGTAAAAGGAATTCCTAATATAATCGCCCAGATTGAAAAATCTGAAATTTATAAGGGGAATGATATTGGAACTGTTACTGTAAAATTTGTTAATAATGGGGTTGGTAATGTTAAATTTTTAACAGTAGAGCTCTTAAATTCTGAAAACTATGAGATTATTTCAAGCAATATAGACTATATAGGAGATTTAGACAGCGATGATTTTGAGTCTGTTGATTTTAGAATAAAAATAAAAAAGGAAGAAACAACAGACTTATTACTTAAAATGGATTATAAAGATTCTTTAAATGAAGATTATTCAAAAGAGTTTAAATTGCCTTTGGAGATAAGAAGCGCTAAAGAATTAGGGATAACCACCAATGGCACATCTACAACAATTGTGATTGTATTAATAATCGCGGTAGCAGGATATTTTATTTACAGAAAATTCAGGAAAAAGAAGAAAATAATTACAATTTGAAGGGTTCTAAAGTATAAAAAAATATAAAATTAATCAAAAAGAGTTAACAATCTTTAAAATTCTTGGAATGTTCATCATAGAATTATTTTCAAGCATATATGTGCAGGATAAACATGAAGACTTACATTGAAGGGTTGATTCTTTTATCTTTTGTTTTACATTGTTAATATTACTTTTATTTAAATCTTTATAATATAAAGCATTGCCATCGAGATTAATCGGAGAGCTGGCACTAACACAAGACAATACTACACCATTATAATCAATACATAAGGAACTTTTTCCAGCTTTACACTCCCATTTAAGATTCTCTCCTCTGATAAATCTTGACCAGACTTCAAAATATTCTGGGGGATTAATTATAAGTTTACTTTTTCTTGATCTATCTGCCAAAAATCTTGATATTTTTTCTACTTCTTGAATATCATCTTTATCTCCTCTTTTAAAGAAAGGGGTTGAATCATAATTTATATTGGTAGGCAAAGGTGAAGATTCCCCTAAATGTATAGAAATAGGAATTTTATAATGTTCTGTTAACCATAAAATTTTGGTAGTTTCATCACAATTTTCTTTGGTGATGCAATGATTAAGTTTTACCCCAACATCAGTTCTAATCAATCTCTCTAATTTTTCTTTTACTTCAGAGTAATTTTTAAGTGCAGGATTGGTTATACTGTCTATTGCTATATCAACAACATCAATTCCTGCGTTTACTACCTCATCAATCCCAATGTTCTTAAAAGAACCATTTGTATGGACAATAGTAAACATTCCTTTATTATTAGCATAGCGAATATTATCAGCCAAGTCGCTTCTTAAAGTTGGCTCACCACCATAAAAAGCTAGATACCAAACACCAAATTCATTAAATTTATCAATAACTTCTTTACTTTCTTGAGTGCTAAGTTCTTGGTTAGCATCAACATTCTTTTTTGTATAACAATAAATACAATTTCTATCACATCTCCTAGTTACAAAAATTGTCCCCATGTTTAATGTTGGGTGAGAGAAAAATCTAGACAAAAAATATAATTTCAAAAACTTACTTTTTGACTTTAATCTTGACATTTTTAATCAGAACTCTTATTCCCTTAAGGTTTAAAGGCAGTATCTGAATATAAAAAAGTTCTTATGATTTTTTACGCTAAATACGAAAAATTTAAATATATAATATGTATTTAGATTGAAAATGGCAGAGTTTATAGGGAAAGTAGTTGAATCTGATTATGGTAAAGAAGTCAAAATAACCCTCAAGGATAAAAAAATACTAGCCGCGCTCACCATGAATGTAAGATTAAGCCCAAGTGAAATAGGAAGAATAGTTGGCTTGTCAAAAGATGCTGTTAGATACAGAATCAACCAGCTTGAAAAAAGAGGGGTAATAAGGGGCAGCGTAGTTATTTTAAACCCCTCAAAAGTTGGTTATTATTTACACACCTTATTATTGAAATTTGAGAACTTATCTGAGAAAAAAGAGAATAAGATAATAGATTTTCTTGCATCGCACCCATTTGGAGTTTGGTTTGGGAAGTGTAGTGGTCAGTGGGATTTTGTTTTCCAGTTTATTGCAAAAGACATTAAGCATTTTGATAAGGTAATACAAAAAATAAAGCTAGTTTGTGGAGAAAATTTAAAAGACTATGAAAATTTAACTGTATTTAATTTAATTAAGTATGTAGATTTACAAGATGATTTTTGCAAAAATCTTGATTTAAAATTTAAATTTGAAAAAAAAGATACTTCATTTGCAAAGGAGATAAAAAAAGGGATAATAGATTTTGATTATGATAACCAAATAAAGTTGGATCTAAATGATGCCAGAATACTCAAAGCGTTATCTGAAAATGCTTCTGCCTCTATTTCTGACATATCAAAAAAAACAAGAATTCCTAGAGATACGATAGTCAATCGTATAAGAAAAATGATTAATAACAACCTAATAATCGCTTTTAATCCTGTTATAAATATTACTTATCTAAAATATCATCTCTATATAATACTCTTCCATTTAGTGAATTCTACGAAAGAAAAAGAATTTTTGAATTATTTATCTGCTCATCCATTTGTTGCGTATGGTGGAAAGACAACAGGGAAATATGAAGCTCAAATATTTTTAGCTGTAAAAAATCCAATGCACATGCATGAGATAATGACCGATTTTAGAAGAAAATTTTCAGATACAATTGGAAGTTATGAATCATTATTAGTAATTAAAGATTATAAATATACATTTTTACCAAAAGGAGTTTTCAGTTTATTTTATAAACCATCTCCTCTGTCCGGAGTTTAAAATAAAACCGAAAAATAGTTAATCTCAGAACTCGAATAGGATATATGCTTCAACAAAATATCCTACCCGAGTTTAATAATAAATTAGAAGAGCAATTAATTAAACTTT
>JAQUKY010000010.1 GCA_028718805.1 Candidatus Nanoarchaeia archaeon
AAGCTTGACAAATGGAAAGCTTAGAACTCCTTATCAAGCTTTCCTTGAGAAGATGAGAAAGGAAAAATAATTAAAGATAAAATGGCTGAACTAAATAATCGAGAGGACATTGATAGCGGACACTACAGGCAAACTTTAATGGTCTAAAAAATGTAACTTTACCTTTATCAGTAATACACAGAACGGGAAAACTCTATAAACTAAACTGCTAAACATTCATTACCAAATATTTATAAATTAGTATTTCTTGATTAAGTTATGGTAAGAAAAGAAGTGGAATCTGCAAAAAATGAGGTTATGAGCAAAGCAGAATTAGAACAGGCTTTATTGAATAATTTTGTCAATCTGCAAAAAGTACTGACAAATCTGGCTATTAAGTTTGAAGATTTGTCCAATAATATTTCAAAAATTTTACAATTGTTTGAGATTTCTGCAAAAAGCTTTGCTGAAAAATACTCTGGCGGGGGAGGATCAGAGTCAGATAAAGAATTTTTGAAGAAACTAGATGCATTATTAGACCAGAATAAAACAATAGCAAAAGGAATTATGTTAATGGAAGAAAGGGTAAGACAAAGAACTCAGCCTCCACCTATGCCCGTAGAAACAAACAGATTTAATCCTGCAGAAGGGAACAGATTTGAAGGAATGACCAGATCAAAACCTCTTCCAAAATATTAAAATGATTTTTAAAGGAAGATACATCGAAGAAACCTTGGTGTCTTAGATATGGGATTAGCACAAATAAAGCCAGAAGATAGAATTATTTTTCTAAAAAAATTTGCTGCAGAGCTAGTTATCAACTGCGGAGAGCCAACACTAATAGAAGAAAAAATAAGAAAACAAATAGAAATAGAAAAATTAAGGCAAAAATTTCTAAGACCCATAGAAACAAAATCTGAAGATGCTTATCAAGGATTCCAAAAATCAATCAGTGATTCTTTTTTTCAGCAGCCAGTCTATTCAAAAAAAACAGAGGAATCAGAGCAAAGACCAGAAATTAAAGTAATGAAAAAAAGATTTATGTTCCCAAGAAGGCCTCTTTTTCAAAGGACTAATCCTCCTCAGCAGATTCCAGTTCGAAGATTAAGAAAATCAATATCAACAGCATCAGCAAACACCCCTCCTCCAACCCCTTCCCAGCAATTACAACCAAGCATGGTTCAGCCAGAGGCTCACGAAAGGCCAGAGGGATTAGATTTAGGAAAAATACAACAATTCTTAAAAGATCCATCAATACAATCCATAGAATGCCCGGGGCCAGGAAGAAACTTGCTTTTAAAAAGATACAGTAAGATAAACACAACCAAGGTGACTTTAAACCAGGTAGAGATAACAAATATAATAAATACTTTCGCACAGCAGGCCAGAATACCCATTGTTGGGGGGATTTTAAAGGCAGCTGTTGGTGATTTGGTCATCTCTGCAGTAATCTCTGAGTTCGTTGGTTCTAGATTTATTCTTAGCAAGATAGTCCCTTATAACTTGATGGGCATTCAATAAAAATATGTTATAATCATAAAAATTATTCTGAACTCAATCTGTAAATCAGTAATTTAGAAAAACTGATATGCTATGAAAACAAAAGCATAAAATAGGGGATTTCCTCTGCAAAGCTTGACAGTCCATTAACATTATCGATAAAGTCAAATTACCAAAGAATAAAAATCCGATGTTAGTTTTCCTTTTCCTTTAGAAAGGAAAAGGGAGGAGTAAACCCCTCCCCTCACTCTTTTTCTAGATTTAAGAGAACTTTCTATTTTTAAATGATTTAGGTGATTTGAAGGTTATCTTATAAAACTCACTAACATAACCCTTGTGTTAT
This sequence comes from Candidatus Nanoarchaeia archaeon, assembly GCA_028718805.1. Lineage (GTDB taxonomy): Archaea > Nanobdellota > Nanobdellia > Pacearchaeales > GW2011-AR1 > ARS1285. Next base: position 1,823 of record JAQUKY010000010.1, read on the forward strand.
ATCTCTTATGTTAGAAAATCTTTTTTGAAAACATATTTAAACAAACAATATTTAATGAAGAAATAAAATCCATTCTTCCAGATCACATAAAAGTTTTTATATTCAAAGTAATCTTAATGAATCTATGAAAAAGGAAAATATTGCAGAATTAATCAAGTTTTACCATTCAACTAGGAGAAATGAAAAGGCAAGAGATTTCGTGGACGGTGTACTAATAAAACTAACAGAGCTATTAAGGGAAGGTTCTAAAATAAGGTATAATTTAAGCGCAGCAATTTGTTATGAAGAGGAATTTAAATCGTACTGTTTAGTTACCCGCGCAGGGTTATCAAAGGAAAAGATATCAAAGGGGATTATGCTTTTCAATCTCTTCACAGATGACATGATTCCAAAAGATATTGGGGGCATGCCTGTTTCAATAGAAAATGTAGGGGCACTAGGAAAGAGCCATGTTACATATGAAGTTGATACCTCTTTAGGAACAGATGAGCTTAAAAATCCAGTAAAATTAGCCCCGATACTTACTGATTTGATCTTGTCTTATAAAAAGGGAATGAAGTTTGAAGATTATAAAATTATTTCTGCAAGATGGGAAGACCTGCCTAATGATCCACAAATCCCAAGGGATAAGATTAAAGGTTACCGTATACTCGAAATTAATTTAGAAGCAAAACTGGCAAATTGATTATATTCCTTCCTCATCATGATTTCTAAAAATATAAAAAGCCCATTTGCTAGTTTGTTATATGCAAAAATCTAAAAAAATAAATCTTGTATGCAAAGCTAGACTAGGTGGTTATAGAAAAATCAGTGAAAAAGCACTTGAACTTGCCAAGAAAAATATATCAAAAGGAAAAGAAGAACAGGCAAAAGATATAATAAAAATGGTTGAATGCTATTTAGAAGACTCAAAACATTTTGAAAAAAATGGGCATTATGTAAATTCATATGGCTGCCTGAATTACGCTCATGGCTGGCTGGATTGCGGGGCAAGATTAAAAATATTTAATGTAAAAGACAATAAATTATTTGCGGTTTAATGTTTAAATTATCCCTGCCAGTCTCCCAAAATTGTTAACAACAAACGTTTTCATAAGCTTTTTATAAAGATTTACGCTGACTTTTCCTGTTCTTGACCTCAATATAAAAATCTCCTTTTCAATAGGACCATTCCAGATATTTTCCAACTTGATTTCCAATGAGACCTTGCAGGTATCATTAGGGGATGCTGAATCAAATCCGACCTTTATCTGTGATTTTTGAATAAAAGGAAAAGTAACATATTTTCCACTGCGCACAACCTCTTTTAATCTTTCTTTGTCTATATGATATCTTAAAGGAAGTTCAGAAATAACAAAACTCTGAAATGATTGAGCAAGGTATTCTGATGAAGTGTATTCATGAGGCATGCCATCACTACAAAATTATGCTTAAAAACCATTATTATACTAAAAACTATATGTTGAAAAAGCAATCTTTAAACATCAAAAATCTTAGGATTTTTGTGGCTTAAAAGTTTCCTTAGAAACTTTTAAATAAACCCCTTGATTAGGATTAATAATCAGTAATAAAAAAATGGTAAAAGAGGTAATCATAATAAGTTTGGGAGGAAGCTTGATTATACCCGATGAAATCAACACTAATTTCTTAGAGAAGTTCAAGAAAACACTGTTTAAATATGACAAAAAATACAGATTTGTTGTAGTCTGCGGGGGAGGAAAAACCGCAAGAAATTATATCAATGGCCTCTCTTATGTAAACAAAAGGGAATTTTTTCAGTGTTTATTAGGGATAGCTTCTACTAGATTAAACGCGAGATTTATGACTTATTTTTTTGGAGAAGATGCTAATGAAGGCATTCCGCATAATATGGAAGAGATTAAAAATCTTTTAAGAAGGAATTTTGTTGTTTTTTGCGGGGCATTAAGATATGCAAAACATGAAACAAGCGATGGAACTGCAGCTAAATTAGCACGTTTTTTTGATTGCGATTTTATTAATCTCACAAATGTTCAGGGACTGTATGATAAAGATCCTAAAAAAAACAAAAAAACAAAATTTATACCTGAAATTTCACACAAGGATTTTTATAAAATGACTAAAAAAATAGAATTTAAGCCGGGGCAACACTTTGTATTAGATCAAAATGCAGCAAAGATAATTAAAAAATATAAAATAACAACCTATATTTTAGGGCACGATTTAAAAAATCTTGATAATGTTCTAAACAAAAAACATTTTGTTGGAACGAGGATAAGTTAATAAGATTATTTATTCCCGTAATCCTCTTTAGGGAGAGAGATTTTTTCTTGTTTGATAGACTCTGGTGTGTCTAGGAGGTTTTCCAAGCCTGCCAGTTTTATAAGTTTTTAAACCATTATCAGAAACAACTTTAACTCTGCTTTTTAATTTAGACTCAAAACAAAGAACTTCCCTCAATCCTTTGTCAATTGTTGTCTCAAGGTCATGCAAAACCCTCATCAAATTTTTTCTTTTAAACAAATCCTGTTTCTCACCATATCCATTAAGGCTCCTTTCAAAATCAAGAGAATATTCCAAATCAAAACTATCTGTTACAGTAGAATCGTTGACAAGAATTGGAACATTTAATTCTGCAAAATTAATTGGATAAGGAGCAGACTTTTTCACATAGGCAGTAGGGACTATATTTAAAACAGGATTTCTTACTGTTCCCTGCAATTTCAATTTGAAGTAATATGTTTGTTCCATAGCATTCAGGAAACTTTTTAAGGTTTAAAAATGTTTAGATATTATGAATATCATAAACACAACCAACATAAATGAAGCAAGGAAAGAGATTCTTAAACTTAAAAAAGAAAATAAGAAAGTTATAGTTCAGGCCCAGGATGATGAATTTAACAGGAAGATTTTTGAGAACAAAGATGTTGACATTGTAACAGGGCTTGAATTCAACAGAAAAGATAGGTTAAAGCAGAGAGATTCTGGATTAAATGAGGTTTTATGCAAGTTAGCAAGCAAAAATAACATAAAGATAAGCATAGATATCAGAGAAATTCAAAAGCTCCCAAAAAAAGAAAAGGCAATTATTCTTTCAAGAATAATTCAGAATATTAAATTATGCAGAAGAACAAAAACTGAGATTATTTTTATTCCCGAATTAAAAAAGCAGGATGCTTTCTCTTTTCTCTTGGCACTAGGGGCCTCAACAAATCAAGCAATTCCAGAATAATTTAGTAAAATCTTTTTGTGATTCATCAACATAATAATCTTTAATTAGTCATATTTTATTTGAATAATATGAATTATCCAATAAAAGAAATAACTCAAATAGTCGATAGCATTTTTTTGGAATATTTAGGCCCGCTGGGCCAAGAAGCGTTTAGGAAAAGAGGAGAATGGCCAACTAAGCTTTCTAATGGTCAAATATGGTGGTGGTTTGAATACGAGAGAACTCCAAAATGTATGAGCACAACTTCTTTACTTTTCAAGTATGTTCCAAAAGATTCTTCTGAAAAAGATATAAAAAAGGGATTTTATCTAGAAAAGAGATTCATTAGCGAAAGTTTAGATAAAGCAATTGAGTTATACAAGTTAAGAATTTCAAGAATAGTTAAATTATACCAACGAACTCCAAGCATTCTTTAAAAAATTAATAGATTAAGACTTTTCGGGCGAAGCCTAGATAAGTATTAACTCTAAAATAGTCACACAAGCTTTTTAAAACATCTTCAATTTTAAAGTATATGAAAGGGCAAAAACATGAAAAATTACTGGATTTTGATAATGTAATTGAATCATTATCACCTAATGAAAGGGCAATAATCCCTCATTTAAAAGAAAAAAGCATTGAAGAAATTGATAAAAATACTGGCCTGGGCAAGACATCAGTATTAAGAGCTTTAGAGTTTCTGTCAAATAAGAACATAGTAAAATTAAGCTCAGAACAGGAGAAAATACTTGAATTAGGAGTTAATGGCATCTTATATCTGAAAAACGGGCTTCCTGAAAGAAAATTAATCAGTATAATAGGTGAAAAGAACTCTATCTCTCTGCAGGATGCAAAAAAACTCTCGGGTTTAAATGATAATGAGTTTAAAGCTGCCCTGGGGGCCTTGAAAAAGAAAGCTCTGATAAATCTAATCAACGGAAATATAATCCTAGCAGGAAGCAAGCAGGAAATAGCACAGAAAACATTAGAGGAAAAATTCCTGGAATCTCTTCCAAAAAAAATTAATGAATTACAGCCAGAGGAAAAATATGCTTTTGACAGCTTAAAATCAAGAAAAGATATTATAGACATTCAGGACAAAAAGACAATAAGTTTCACATCAACAGAACTCGGGGAAAAATTAATGAAACAGGACCTGAAAGAAGCAGATAACCTGGTTGAAGGTCTTACTTCTTCATTAATAAAATCCGGGCAATGGAAAGGAAAGAAATTCAGGAGGTATGACATCATAAGCAATGTTCCAAAGATATATGGTGGAAAAAGACATTTTGTTAATCAGGCAACAGATTATGCAAAGAAAATATGGCTTGAGATGGGTTTCAAGGAAATGACAGGTAATATGATACAGTCAGGTTTTTGGAATTTTGATGCTCTGTTTACAGCACAGGACCATCCTGTCAGGGAAATGCAGGATACCTTTTTTATTAAAAATAAAACAGCTAAACTGCCGGAAAAAGAATTAGTTGAAAACATTAAATCAGCTCATGAAGGAAAAATAAAAGGAAGCAAAGGGTGGCAGGAAGACTGGAATGAAAAAGATTCAAAAAAGGTGGTAATGAGGACCCATACAACATGTTTGTCCGCCCAGACATTAAAAAAAATAGCAGAAAAAAAAGAATTCCCTGCAAAATACTTTGCATTAGGAAAATGTTTTAGGAATGAAACAGTTGACTGGAGCCATAATTTTGAATTCAACCAGACCGATGGCATAGTAGTTGATGAAAATGCAAATTTCCGCCAGCTCCTCGGCTACTTAATTGAATTTTTCAGGAAAATGGGTTATGAGAAAATAAGAATACGCCCGGGTTACTTCCCATACACAGAACCTAGCTTGGAAATTGATGTGTTCCATCCAGTCCATAAAAAATGGATGGAATTAGGGGGGGCAGGGATGTTCAGGCCGGAAGTCACTATTCCATTTTTCGGAAGACATATTCCGGTTCTAGCCTGGGGCCCGGGATTTGACAGGATAATCATGGAATTCTTTAATATCACAGACTTAAGGGACATGTATAAAAATAACATAAATCAGCTGAGAAAAATGAAAATCTGGAGGAGATGAAAAATGGAAAAAACAAAGATAAAAAGAACAAAAGAAGTTATCGAAGCTACACCACATCCAGAAATGGAGCATGTTCTTGTTAAATATCTCGGAAAAGAAGCAGAGGATATAACTGACTACCAGAAATCAACTGGTTCAGGGGCTATACATAGTAGTAAACGTTTCGAGATTGAATTAGCAAATGAAAATAAACTTTACACTCATATTCATACGCATCCTACGATCACCCCTAAATTTAAAGGTGCAGAAGCTAAAGAATACAAAAAACAGGGTCTAGGGAAGAAAGAACTGAATAGGTTAATGAATATTAATGCTCTGCCAGCTAATTATGATTTGCGAACTTTTATAGTAGACGGGAATATTAAAAAAATGGTTATTGCAGTAAGAGATTCAGACACGGGCGAGGTTAGAGGATATCAAATTATTAAAAAAACTAAGTCCACTCCCCAATTTGGAACATCCGGACAAGATTTTGATAAGCATCCATTTAGAACATTCTTAAATATAATTAATGCTAATTATTTTGCCTGGGGTAAAAAGCATACCGAATTGCTTAATGATGTAAATGAATATAATGATAAATTAGTTAGTGCACTAAAAAGTGATGATTATTCAAAACTACCTAATGCGTTTGATGCTTTCACAAGTAAATATCATCTTCAGCATAAAATCCTCTCTGCAAAAAATTATCATCCTAATGAATCAAAAAGTTCATTTGTAAAGAGAGAAAACAAGTCTTTAGATTCTAGACTTGCAGCAGCTTCTATTATTGGATTACTAGGAGCCATATTTTTTTTATCTCCTAACTTAACGGGATTTGCAATAGCTAATTTAGCTCCAAAAACATTAAATATGATTGGGATAATATTTTTTGTTATTGGACTAATCGGAGCAGTTTATTATTTTAGAAAAGGAGGAAAAATACAGAATAAAATCTAAAAATGTCAGAAGAAAACGAAAACAGAACAGAACTTGAAGCAATAAAAGACCAGCTTGAAAGCCTGGAAGAAACAATAAACAACAAGTTTGATGAGCTCATCTCAGCAATAAGAGAAAGAAAATAAATAATTTGAAGGATAAACTGAATCAATAATAAATAAGACGAAATAATCTATAGCAACTGACATCAAGCTATGAGGGAGAAGCCCAAGAGTATAATCGTCTATTAAATTACTGTTAAACAATAAAATGGAAATAAAAAAGAAAACCTGGCCAGAATATTTTCAAGAAGTATTAAAAGGCAAAAAGAAATTTGAAATCAGATTAGCTGATTTTGACATAAAAGAGGGGGATGTCTTAATTTTAGAAGAATATGATCCTAAAACAAAAAAATATACTGGAAGGACTATAAAAAAGAAAGTGGGTTTTGTGACTAAATTTGATATAGCCAAAGCTTATCCACTTGAAGATATTAAAAGATTCGGACTTTGGAACATAGGAATAGAATAAAAATGGAAACCTATTTACAAAAACAATTGCTGAAAACTCTGGAACAAAAATCAGGAGAATTCGAGGGATTAAACACAAAAAATATCAGTAAAAATGCTGAAAGAGCTGAAAATGTGAAAAGATTCAAAAGAACACAGCCAGTCTACACACCTCTGCACATTAAATATAAAAGAATATTTTAAAACGAAAATGACAATCTTAACTTTAAATAAAAAACAGCTTGAACAGGAAATAGGCAAGATAGATGAAAAAATGCAGGAAAAGATAGCTCTGTTTGGAACTCCAATAGAAAATGTTAATGATGAAGAAGTAAGCGTTGAGGTTTTTCCAAACAGGCCTGATTTACTTTCATTTCAGGGTTTTAGCAGAGCCTTGCTATGTTTTCTTAAAAAACCAGGAATGCAGACCTACAAAACAGAAAAGCCAGAGAAAGATTACAAAGTAATAATTGATAAGTCAGTAAAAAAAGTAAGGCCTTTTACTGCATGTGCAATTGTAAAAGACTTGAAGTTAAATGATGAAAAAATAAAAGAGATAATTGATATTCAGGAAAAACTTCATGGCAGTTATGGAAGAAACAGGAAAAAAATAGCTGTTGGTATTTACCCATTAGAAGCAATCAGGCTTCCAATTACATTTCTCGCCAAAAAACCAGAAGACATAAAGTTCCAGCCATTAGAATTCCCAAAAGAAATAAACGGAAGGCAGATTTTAAACCAGCATCCGGCAGGCAGGGAATATGCAAACTTATTGAAAGACAAGGAAGTTTTTCCCATTTTTCAGGATGCAAATGATGAAATCCTGTCAATGCCTCCCATAATAAATTCTAATAAGACAGGAAAAATCACGGAAAAAACAAAAGAAGTTTTTATTGAATGTTCAGGGTTTAATCTTAATTACCTGCAAAAAGCATTGAACATGATTGTAACAAGTTTTTCTGACATGGGAGGAAAAATTTATTCAATGGAAATCCAGGATAAGCAAAGAACAATAAGCCCTGATTTAGAGCCAGAAAAGATGCAATTTTCAGTTGAAAATATAAACAAAACTCTTGGATTATCTTTAACTGAAAAAGAAACTGAAAATTTGCTTGCGAAAATGGGAATTGGATATGAAAAAAATAAAGAGCAATCAACAGCTTTAATCCCTGCATACAGAACAGATATTCTTCATGAAATTGACTTAAGCGAAGAAATAGCAATTGCTTACGGCTATGATAATTTTATTCCAGAACTCCCAAAAATTTCAACAATAGGAGAAGAAAATTCTGTTGCAGTTCTTAAAAGGAAAATAGAAGAAGTTTTGACTGGTTTGAATCTCTTAGAAACTTCAACTTACTATCTATCAACAAAAGAAAAACAGTTCAAAAATATAAACATCAAAGAATTCAAGCAGATGATGATTGAGGTGGAAGAAACAAAAACAGAAAACAATATTTTAAGAAATTCTCTTCTTGCAAGTTCTATAACAATTTTGTCTGAAAACTCAGATGCAGAATATCCTCAGAAAATATTTGAGCTTGGGAAAGTTTTTGAGCACGATGAAAAAAGTGAGGTCCAGATAGCAGAAACAGAAAAATTATGCATTTCTTTATGCTATGAAAAAGCTAATTTCACTGAAATAAAACAGGTCCTGGATTATATGATGAGAATGTTAAACATAGAGTATGAAATAAAGGCGGGAGAAAATTTAAATCCTGCATTTATAGATGGCAGATTCGGCGAGATAATTATAAACAAAAATAGTAAAAAACATTCAGTTGGATTTTTAGGGGAAATTTCTCCTGTTGTTCTGAAGAACAACAAAATCAAAATGCCTGTTGCATCATTGGAAATTGAGATTGAAGAACTCTAATTATTTTTTTCCAGTTGGGGCGCTATAGGTGATTAACATTATGCCTCTTAAAGGATGCTCTCTTAATCTTTCATAAGTAACACAATCTGGAATTCCTTCTGGAGGCTGTCCAAGGATTGCTTCCCCCATTTTATTTCTTGATTTTATTGAACGTATATTCATGAATCCATCTCTAGTATATCCTGCATATACTTCTCTGCCTTCAAGCTCAAATTCCTTTGGCACCCCTAGCATTCCAGGCAAAACAACAAACCTCGATTTTTTTCTATACCCTTCTGGAGCATATGAAGCAATAGCTTTTGCTTTATCTACGGGTTCTGAAAGAGGCAATCCCAGCTTTGGTAGTTGGGGAGTCATCGAAATAATCTGGCGTGTAAAATAATCAATTAAATCATCAGAAAGCCGTACTAATCCTGCGGTTTCCATTTGGTCACTAATTCTATTAACATAAGGTAAAGCAGAATACATATCCTCTTCACTTAATTTTCTTGAATCCATAGAACTCAAAAATGCAGTTCCAGCCTTAATCATCAATTTTCTTGAATGCGGCTTAAAACCATATTTTTCCAATAGTTCACTAGCTCTTCCAATCTCTTCTACTTGAACTTCAGATAAATCAGACTGCTTTAACCTAGCATAGAATGAATCTAAAGATGCTCTCCTTTCTCTGGGATTCTTCATCTTTTCAATCATTTTCTGAAATTCAACAAGTGTTTCTATTGACATTTTTATTTTTAATAACCTATAATTTTAAGAATAATAATCCCTTTATAAGCTTTTCTATTTGTAACTACTATTTAGTTAATAAACTAACAGAAATAATCTCATCCAAAATAACTGCTTTTATCCTTTTCTTCCCTGCTTCCGCCATCAAGCATTTTATCAATTACGCTTAAAATATCTGGTTTTATCTCAGAAAAAACATTAAATATATCTTTGATGAATTCAGCTTCTTTTTTCTCATCATAATCCAAATCTAATTTGATTAACCCTATTTCTAAATTCCCAAATCTCTCATAGATTTTGTTTAATTTTTCTCTGTCATCATTGTTAAGCTTTTTGATTATCTTGAAAAAGAAAATAGGAGAATTGCTTGGATTTAGAATAATCTCAAAGAACCTTAGATATCCTGAAATTCTCTCAGATATTATTTTTCTTATTCTTCTTAAGAGAAATTCGCTTTCATATTCTATTAAATCTTCTATATCAAAAACCTCATTTAATTTATTAAACTCTGGCAGATCATATTTCTTTTTAAATTGATTATATTCTTCTCTTACATCATCTAAATCTAGTCTATCTTCCATTGTCAGCATAGAATATAAGCATTTATAAAATTAAGTATATAGAAATTTATATGCCCCGATAGCTCAGCTGGTTAGAGCGTTACATTGGTAATGTAAAGGTCCTGAGTTCAAGCCTCAGTCGGGGCTTATTTTAATCACTTAGATTCAGGCAGCCATTGCATTTTAATGGCATAACCAACAGCAGTCCTGCCATTTCCAATTAATTTATCAAACCATTGCCCATATTTATCAAAAAGGTAATAAACATTTTCCTTGCTGTCTAACTTAATATTCTCATTAGCAATAATAAAAAAAGCTCCTATAAGCAGAAATAAAACAACAAACATCAGTGTTTTCATTTTAATTTATCAGAATTGCTTTTAGAAGAAGAATTTGTTTTAGCAGGCGAACTTTCATTGCTTGTGGTCCAGTCCATTTTAACTGCATTCCCAACTAAAGTCTTCATGTTGCTAAACCCGTTTCCCAGCCATCCCAGATAAATTTTAGCTGAATCAACAGCACCTTCTGTTGAATCAAAGCTTAAATCATATTTGTGATACACCACACTTATGCTTATATACAAAAACAGGACAAGAAGCACTATCAAAAAAACCCATACTCTATGCTTCATATGGCCCAGATTTAATACCAAAAACACCAATACAACTAATATGCCTATTATCAACCAGCTTACCATTTTCACTCTTTTTAGTTTTTATCAGTAATTTATCAAACGATTTTTATATGAGGCAATTATCCATTAGCTTATGATAATTATTTCTTATTATCCCGTTTTGATTATTACTAGTTTTGTTTATTATAACCGATATCACTAATCTCAAACTCATAAACGCTTCGATTTATATTTCCATAGCGCTCAAGTTTTAGATATTTGTGATATTTATCTCATTTATTTATACAGGATAAAATACTCTTCTCTATAAAAAGATTTCGGATTTTTTTGATTAAACGAATTTAAAATTAAAATGAAAAAATAAAAAATTAAGATTATAGCTTATTAGCTATTGCCAATACAACGCTTATTACAGTTAACACAACTACTAACCAACCAGCTATGACAGTTATAACATCTGGTATAAATCTAACAGTTAAAACGCCATCAACCATTCCAAAACCTACTGCCAAAGATACTAAAACTCCGGTTATCCATGCAGCTATGTTAATTAAATTTCCTACAGGCTTTGATTTTGCCATTTTTTACCTCCTTTTTCTCTTTTTTATTTATATTCTATATTATATATATCAAAGAAAGTTCTTTTTATAAAGGTTTCCTTTTTTATCGAGAATAAAAAAATAGATTATGCCCCTGCCGAACTTAAATAGTCTGTTGATTTTCCCTGTTGTTATAAATTACTGAATCAATTTTTCTAAAATATCCAAATCTAGTTTCTTTAATGATCAAACACAGATTTCTTAATAGAATGAATCGTTCCAGAAATGTCTCTGTTTTTAGGGATTCCATAGATTAGAATATTTGCTTCCCTACAAGATTCATAATATTTTCTCCACTCAAGAGATCCAGTTCCATAACATGCATTTCTAAGAGATTTGTTACAATCTTTTGCCATCTCATCCAATCTTCTTGCACTTCGAAGGTCTGTTCCAATATCTTTAAGAGAACTGATAATTTCTTGAGAAGAATCCAATTCTTTTCCCAACCAAACGCTAAAGGGCTGACAAATATAATCCTTTCTATCAAATATTTCTTTACATTCCTCAATCATTTCTGTTTTGTAAGATCTTTCACTTGTCTCATTTTTTGGGCTTTCAACATATTTGTAAGCAGACCTATGGGTCCCATTAAGAATTTCTGCATACTCCATTACCCTATTAAATAAGAAATGCCAGTGATTCCATGTATGATGTATTTCTTTAGTTGCCATTTTAATTTTATCAGAACTCTTTCCACCACCCACGGGTTTAATTTAATAGATTTTATTCTCTTTTAAGCTTTTCGTTTTGGCCTCTACACTATGGGGTTGTCGTCGTTAAATTAGTGTTTTATCGTATATAAAAAAATGCCCTCGCCGGGATTTGAACCCGGGTTACAGCCTTGAGAAGGCTGTGTCCTTGGCCTCTAGACGACAAGGGCTTAGTGTTTTCAGTTTTATAATTCTAATTTACTTTATAAAATTACCCTTCTGCTAAATTCAGAAACCAAAACTAACTTTTTTCAAAAGCCCGTTTATTTTTCTTATTCTGCGGGTGTATAAATTACTAATCCAGATTGGATCTAATTCCAAATCTCTAAGAAACTCATAAAACCTATCTTTTGTTTCCTTGTCAGCATAAACCAGGAGAGCATAGTTTCCCCTTGAGCATCTTGTGAATTTTATTTCATATAAAACTCCTGTCTTTACATGCTCTCTTGTTTTTTTCCATAATTTTCCAATATAACTTCTATTTCCATAAACAACCCATTTTCCAGTTGTTTCAGGATCTAATCTGTAATCTAAATTACCCACTCGCCTTCTTTTTGGATGTTTAAAATAAAACATTAACTAAAAATAGCAAATTAAGTTTAAAAGATTAATTGTAAACAAGAATATAACTCTTACTATACCCATAATACAAAAACGTGACATCCTCCCACGCATAAATGCGTGGGCTTCCTTATATCTTTACTCTTATTCGCTTTGCTCTGTGGACTTCAATTTATTGAACCTGCTTCCACAAGCGTTTAAATCACAGCATTAGCGATTATCAGCACCACATCATAAATGATGTGGATTTCTTTTTATTTAAAAGAGGATAGACAATCAAGCTTAATCCCTCACAAACATCTCTTAAAATCGTTTTTCAGATTACCAATAAGATAAGTATCTAATCACATAAAACCTTAAATATATAATTCTCATTCAAAAACTATGGAAAGTAATAAAAATTGCCCTAAATGTCATGGCACAGGAAGGGTAAAAGAAAAAAATGGAACTATTCATATTTGTTTTGATTGCTTGAATGCAGATGTTTTTGAGCAGCACGGAAACCCAAAAGAAACAAACATAAAGATATAATTTTATTCTAAAATAGTTTATTATATTATCAATAAAAATCAGTAATTTAAAAAAGAAATAAGCAAAGGCAATCATCTTAAGCTTGATGAACAATTGCCCCACCTTAAAATCGTTTATCAGATTATCAAAGAATAATATTACAAATAAAATAAAGTGTTATAACTAAAAATAACTTCTTAGCATTATTTCTTAAAAACTTTATAACCCTTTCGAACTTTGTCTTTGACTAAAATTCCTATTTCATCACCTTTCTTAGCTGTTTTAACTGGTTTTCTCTGTATTTGCATGCTATCAACTTTCTGCTCAAAGTCAATTTCTCCCCCTTTAAATTCGATAGTATCTCCTACTTTCAAAGGAGCTGTCAACTTTATAGCAGCTGCATTTACATGCTCAAAAAAGTTCGTAACTTCCCCTATTTGTTTTTCTGCCATGATTTTTTTAAGAAAAGCTTATATTTAAAGTTTATGGAATATAAAATAGCCCCGCTAGAAACCCTAACCTTTAGAGCAGATTCAGGGGACTATAGTATAAGTATTGCATCAGAAATATAAGGTATGAATGAAAAGATTTATAACAATTAAGCCTATCTATTTTTATGGCAGATAAAAAGAAGGAAAGAATTTCTATTTTCATTGATGGAAGCAATCTTTATCATAGCCTAAAAAGATTAAACATATCAAAAATAGATTTTCAAAAACTGATAAATAAATTAAAGAATAATCGAAAAATAGTTTCTGTTTTTTACTATAACGCTCCTCTGGATATAAATTATAATCTTAAGACATATTGGGAACAACAAAGATTTTTTGATGAACTTAGAAAACTATCTTTATTTAAGGTTATTCTATGCAAAATGAGAAAAATAAGAAAAGAAGGAAAAATAATAGATTATGAAGTTAAAGGAGATGATGTTCACTTAACTGTTGATTTGATAAGTGGAGCTTATGAAAATCTTTATGATGTTGCTATTATTGTCTCAGGTGATGAAGATTTTGTTCCTGCTCTAAAGAAAGTTCAGCAATTAGGAAAGAAAGTAGAAAATGCTTATTTTATCTCAAGCTCTTCAAGTGCATTAAAACATTCTTCAAATGTATCAATATGCATTAACAAATTTATAAAAGAAATAATATAAAACTGCCCGGCATTGCCCGAAGACCATACCGGGGAATATATTGATATTATAATGGCTTCAGAGTTTAAAAAACCTTCGATTTCTAATCTTTTCTTAATATATCCGTTAGGAACCAAGACCTTCAGAGCAGGTTCAAGGGGCTATGGTATAACTTTTATACCAGAGATATAAAAAGATTATTTCTTTTTTCTAAAATACATAAACGCTCCAACTAAACCCAAAAGAAGTAAACATAACCCAATAACATTTGAAGAAGTTTGATTTAAGCTACTTATAACATCACCTGTTAGGTTTGATGAGAGAAAAAATAAAGCTAAGATAAAACTAAAGATAGAAGTAACAAAAACCGCAACTTTTCCTTCTAACCCCTCTTTTTTTAGATGAATTAAATTTTTTAGGTAATTAAAGACTCCTCCCCCTCTTTTTTTATATTGTTCTCTTAATTTCATATTAATTGGATTATCTGGAGAAATAGGAAAGAACTTATAACTTAGCCCATATTCATCTGCAAAATATTTGGAAGGTTTATCTTTAACTAAATTGACTGATTTATGTAGTTTTTCGCGAACAGCAGTGTCAGTATCAGGATTACTCTGTGCCTCTAACAAAATTTCTCTTTGTTTTAATTGGTATTTAGTGGGTTTATTTTTTTTCTTAAAAAGAAGAAAGCCAGAGATAGTTCCATCTTTATAATTTTGTTGGTCAATGCGCAAAAATTCAGCTTTTTTTTCATTAAAAAAGGATAGTAAATCTCCTTGGCTTGGTTCTGTTTGTGCTGTTGTATCTTGTGTTGACCAATTTCCGGTATGGGTATGAATTGAGGTATAATTTTTTTTATCTGTCAATCCCAAATATTCAGCAATCTTTCTAGCATCAGCGCTATTATAACATATCCCCCGATTAACAGAAATCTCTGCAGGGTTATAACCCATTACTTTTATATGAGAACTTTCGAATTTAGGATTTGGAGTATTTGCAATATGCTCTGTTGGAGATATTCTATATTTTCCGGGCTCTCTTTTTGATTGTTTCATAAATTAATATATATAAGTAATATTTTAAATCTTGCTAAAAATTGCATGGGCGATACTAGAATCGGACTAGTGAATCATAGAAGTCTTTAAATAGCCTTGAATCTCGAGGAGAACAATTAAGAAATAAACTTAAGGTAAGCCCATATCCCCAAAATCTGCCAAAATGATAGATAGCCCCGCCAGAATTAGGTATGTTCTTGAAGAATTTAGAGGGACATTTTATGTACAGGTTTTTACAGGATTTTGATCAAAAGAAATCATAAAGAAGGCTGCAGAAATGCTTAATAAGAAAAGATGTGACTTTTTATTTTAAAAAGGACTTTTTGGCAGATTATATACAAAACTTTTTAGTTTAGAATACACTTTTTGTTTCATTGCAACTGCCAAAACTTTGTATTTTTCTGCTTGTTCTTTTTTCCCCCTCATTCTACTAATCCAATAACATCCCCCAAAGTCTCCAGTGCCTTCTATGGATTCTAATAATCCATTGCTCATCATAGGTAAATAAGACTCTCTTGGTACCATCGCACTTCTTAACAGCAATGCTCCTTCTTGAAACTCTTTTTTTTCAAATAAAAATTTTGTAAGCCTTAGCACATTATTATAATATTCAGTTTTATTCCCCTTTTGTCCTCTTGCCAAACCTATAGCAGTTTCCATAATGGATATTTCCTGATTAAATCTATTTCTTTCAAAATATTCTATAGGAGCCAGTGAATGGCCAGAAAATTTTATTCTCCAATCTATTTTATCTTCTAGACTTTGAATCAAGAGACTTGCCTTGTCTAAAGGGTTTTCAGCATTTTCGACTGCTTTTGTGAAATCCCTAGTTCTAATGTAAAAATTTCTTGCAATATCATTTTTACCAAGTGTAGATGCAAGTCTTGCAATGGCAACTTCGTCCTCTTTGCCAGTAGAATTTTTCATCCAAGCATCTAGAAGCATGTCTCCTACATTTAACCCCTTGGCCTCTTCTATCGCCTCATCTTTCTTCAAGGCGCAGAGATATTTTAATTTCTCTTCAGGATTCTGAAGCTCTCCTTTTAATATCCCTTTTACAGCTTCTCTGCCTTCAGCATATGGATAATCGCTAGTAATCCATAATCCTTTTATTCCTAACTCTAAAATTTTATCTCTGTCTTTTAATGCCGCGGCAATTCCAAAATAATCAAAGAAAGAGTCATCACATGTATGATATAATCTTTTTTTAAACTCATCTTTTTTTCCTTCAGGCAGTTGAGAAATCAAATTAATGGCAAGATCAGCATAGGAATGAGGTCTTTCTAAATATCCCATCCTAGCCCTTTGTAGAGCAGTCTTTCTCTCCATAGTTTCTAATCTTCTATTGTTGTAAACATTATGATCTGCCTGTTCTGCAGACTGAGTATCAAAATTCCATTTCCAAATTTCTTTTTTAAAATCATCTATTACCATTTCCAACCCGCTCTCAAGAGTTCTATCAGCCTCTTCTTTTCCAAAATATGTGTCAGCATAGAAAATAGCATTTTCAACATATCTTTTCTCTCTTCTTGAAAATCCATGCTCTTCTGACTTTCCATTTAGCAGAGAATTTATATGTTGTTGTTTTAACCATCTTGCCAGGCATGGACGATTATCGTTTTCTGCTTTTTCTATTGCTCTTTGAAAACCTTTTCCTGTCTTAGAAACTATCTTTGCCATCTTAAAATAAGGCAAATGTTCAATAGCTATATCAACCATTTCTCCATCCATATCCCCCAGCTTATCCATTTGCATAACAGCTTCATTATACCTCTCCTTAGGTATAAGAACTTTTTTTATTAAAGCCCTTTTTAGACTTTTTACCCAATTAATTACTTCTTCTCGCTTTACTCCTCCATAATCCCCTTGGCTAAAATCATATTTAAATCCGGGAAGAGAAATGATTGATCCAGGAATTCCCATATTTTTTTCCTCCGAATAACCTGTTATCTTGAATTCATGTGGTACCGCAATTATTTCGGTTATAATTGATTCGAGAATTTTTCCTTTTTGAGCCATTGCGAAGCCCTTTTCAAATTCTAGCTGTTGAAATGCAAATCCAACCCCAATCCTTAAGGCATCTCCAGCCAAACCGTCAATCTCTATTGCATTTGCATCACTTTGCTTAGTAAGCAATTGAAAAACGGCCCCCGCTCTTCCTTCTTTTGTTTTCAAAGAGTTAATCGCTTCGGTCAGGCTAGGATTTGTAACCATAATTGTATATCAAGACTTATGCATTTTAAAGATTTGTATTATTAAATATATTACTCGAATCAGATTAGTTTGCATTTTCTCTTAGTTTTCCTCGATTTTTCTCTCTTTTCTAATGCTTTCCTTAATTTCTATCCCCCATTATAGAGGTCTTTTTAAAGCTAAAACTCTAGAGGGTTCCAATTAAATAAAAAACCCTCTAAAGTCTTCAAAAAGGTACATAGCCCCGCCAGCGACAGCCTCATCATGGCATTTTAGTGGGCGCTAGTTTGGGTTTAATCTGGTACAATGGATAGTGTTGGAAATTCAGAGTAACCCATATAATCATAACTTTTTATTATATCACTAAATTTCTTCATAACTTCTTCAAGAATTTCTAGTAGTTGATTCAAATCTTTAACAACGATTTCTGCCTCGAAATCGGCTCCACCAATAGATTTATTGATCTGATAAAAATATTTATGGAATTTTAAATAATTAAATAATTCTTTATTTCTAGAGACAGAATTAAGCAAAAAATCAACACGGTAACCTTGATAGCCCATTTTATTTAAATCTAGATTAATTTTATAACCTACAATTACCTTCTTTTTCTCAAGAAGTTTGATTCTCTGTCTTAATGTTTCGGAATTAACTTTAATCTGTTTTGCTATTTCAGTTAAGGGTTTGTCTACATTTCCCGCATAGGCATTTATAATTTTTTCATCTAATTCATCGAATTTTGTTGGACTTCCATTTCCATAAATTCTTTCTATTGTCTCCCTTTGTCCTTCTATAAAGAATTTTTTGTTAAAGTTATGTATGGGGGCATATATTGCTATCTTGCTTTCAGAGATATTTTCTTTATATCTCGATTGTATCTCATCCCATAATTTATGAAAAGAATCTATATAATTACCTGATTTGACTCCCACAAAAAATGCGAAATCCCATTTTCCATGAAGAACTGTGGTTGTCCATACATTATCCATCACTTTTATATAATTGTAGAATTCTTGTTTTCTTTCTTTAGTCATATTTTGCCATTTAATATATACTCTAAAAGTAAAATAACCAAATTTGGACATGTCTACTATCGCACTATATCCTAAGAGTATCCCCTCTTCTTTCAACCGATGGATTCTAAAATTTACAAATTCCTTGGATCTATTAATCTTCTTAGCAATCTTTGAAATTGGTTGTGATGAATCTTTTTCTAGTTCATAAATTATTTTTTTGTCAAACAAATCTAGCATATTTTATCAAAACAAATTATATTTATAAATATTATGTTTTTGATAAAAATATTAAGAGAAATATTTATATAAAATCATTACTTTAGAATAATAACTAAATTAATAGGAGGAAACAAAAATGAACACAAAACAAAAAATTGCATCAGGACTTGTAACACTTGCTCTTGTTGCTGGAAGCTGCTTTGGTGGTAGAACAGTATATAATGCTGGCTATGAAAGTGGAAGACAGGCAGGAAAACAAGAAGTGAAGAATGAATTAACCACTGCAGGGAACATATACATCACAAACTACAAAAGGGACTTAAGTTTACTTAAAGATCAAGTCTACGATAGTACTGGTAAAGAACAGAAACATCTCCAAGAGTTATATGGGTATAAAATTGAACAGACAAATATTCTTCAAGATTTAATGAACGAAGTTTTAGATGATAGCATACAAATCGGAGTGAGATAATGGACGGTTAAATAAATGAGAACATACCTCAATAAGTAATCACTAACTTCTCCAGTCACCGCCCCGTGACCTAAAAAATGATTTATAAATATTGTCGCATATTATTGCATCCAACAAGATAGATGGAAAGATTTAAATACTATTGTTATATTAATAACAATATGGTTAATAAATTAACAATTGCTTCATATCTAGAACCTTTTCTTACTACCGAAGGTTTTATTCATTTGTCTGAATTAGCAAGGAAAGTAGGCAAAAATCATACTGTTGTAAGGCTCTATGCTAATAATCTAGAAAAACAGGGGATACTTGAAAAAAAGATAGTTGGCAGACTGACCATGTATCAGCTAAAATCTTCCCCAATATTATTAGACTATCTTGTTCTAGCTGAAAAAGAAAGGCTTATTGCTCAATGCCAAAAAGACTTAATCTTAAAAGAAATAGTTGGATTTCTGCATGAGCTCTTAGATCATGAGAACAAGGCTCTAATTTTTGGCTCTGCAACGATGAATGCTAGAAAGGCAGGGGATGTAGACATTTTGATAACTGGCAAATTTGATGAATCCAAAATAAAAGAGCTAGAAAAGAGACTTAATATTGAAGCTCATTTAATCAGCACAAAAGATTTAAACTCTATAACTCCTTCGTTAAAGAAAGAGATATTAAATAAACACTTAATAATTCAAGGCTCAGAAGAAATAGTAAAATGGCTAAAATCAATTTAAATTGGTGCAAAAAACAGGAAAAAGGAATTAGTTTAGTAGAACCTAATACAAATCTTTCAGAGGATTACCTAAAAAGTGCACAGGAAACTTTGCTCTTGCTTAAAGATGTTCACAACAAATCCAACATGTGGGCAGCAACAATGAAATATTATTGCGAATACTTTGCAGTTTACTCATTTTTAATCAGAGTTGGGATTAAATGTGAAATTCATGATTGCACAATAAAACTTGTAGAATTATTTGAAGAGCAGAAAATGCTTCCAAAAGGAACATTTCAAAGACTAGATAAAGACAAAGGACTGAGAATTGACAACCAATACTACTTAAAAAATCTTAAAGTCAACATTGATTTTAATGACCTTTCAGATTTTGTTCTTGCAATGAAAAACAGAATTTCTTCAATTACACTTGAGGAAATAAAAAAGATTAGAGCGATGGTTTAATCATTTATTATCTCAATAGTCACTTGCGTTAAAGTTCCGGGCTTAATTTGATCTTCTAGTATCTTTGGTATAACTATGATTGCTTGACTTCCGTGTTTAACTATTTTCTTGGTGATGGTGAAGGATTTGGTTGGATTAATCATTTTTTGTAAACCATAACTTCTCCAGAAAAAAGTCTGGAATTTTCTGTATAACAACAATTAGTCATCTCCATTAAATGACTATTTTGGGGGCAATCCATTATACCCATGGAAATGGAAGTTTTATGTCTTTGATAATTAAAGGGGGATAAAGCCTTTTCAAGTTTTCCAATTAGCAATTCAGTGTTGGGCTCTGAAAGTGTCCTATCGTTGTGCACCCTCATTGCAATATAAGTTGTACTAGTTAAGCTAAAACCTTCTTCATCAGTAAACTTCTTAAACCATTTGTCTTGATCCCCTAGCGGGGCTTTTCTAATTTTTTCCCATTGCTCCTTTGAAAAATTGTCTTTAAGATTTTTTGCGATGTAAATCCAAATTTCATTATTTTTATTTGTGATTTGAAGAATGTCTTTTCCAATATTAGCCATTACTTCTTCGTATATTTCCCCTATATCTCTTGAGTCTTCTGCCTTTAGAACCAGTTGCCACGGCTTATCCTTAAGGTATTCTACTGTAGTGCATAGGTGAGAATTTGGAATTTGTCTTTTTCCATAAAAAGGTGCAAAATCTGTCCAAAGAGTATCTTTAATATGAGCTATTTCTTTTTCATCGCCCTTTAATTTATGTTTTAAGACAGCATAATCAACATTAGGATATTTGTCATAGATAATGACTTTTTTATTGCCAAGGGGCAATTTTTTGAATTCTTCCAGTACCTGAGTTATAGCTTCATCAAAATGATGGTTATCATAATAGATTATGCTTCCTATTGCAAATGAGGCTAATTGCTTCTTTGTGAGGGGAACAGCCTTATTTAATATAATTCTTCTATGAACTTTCCCATCTAGAGAATAAAGTTCTGAATCTGGGAGATCTGTTATACATTTACTTTCTAAAGTCCCAATCCAGCCTTCTGCTTTAGCATCTGGCAGGGGCTTTGCAGTTTTTGAGATATCTAGAGTATCATAGAAAGGTCTATCAGAACGCACAACAACTACTTTATCTCCACGGAGATCTCTTCTTCCATCACTTAAATCCTCAAGCATAGGGATAAGTTCAGGTAAGCCTTCTTGCCCATCAATAAAATTAATAAAATCTTCCCAGTCTTTGCCTCTTCCTTGGATTAAATTCATTTCAGATCCATTTGGAAATTGATAAAGAAATCTTTGATATGATTTGAGTAATCCTATTTTATTTATAGTATCCTCTGCTTTTTTTCCTAGCTGAGGATCCTTCCCTTTTAGAATATCAATTAAGTCTGGCTCTTGTATTATATTTCCTTTTTCATCAACATATTGTCTCATATTTCTACAGAATAAGGTCTGAAGCCTATCGCCTCTAATCCAAAAGAATTAATCATCTTTTAAAGTTTTCGTTCGTCTTAACCGCCAGACTACGAGGCTTCAATTTATCGTCGTAAAATCGTATTTTGTCGTCGATAAAAACCGATAGCCCCGCCAGAAACATACACCATTCTGGCACCTCCAAGGACTACGAGCTTGCCCTGAATTTAATTGTTGGAGATCAGATTTTTAGGTTTAAAAAGAACTCTATAACTGAGAATAGAAGTAAATTATTAAGAATACCAAACCGAAAAGTATTTAAATAAGGTTAAATAAGTTTATTTAATATGGTATTAAAAACATTTAATATAGAAGAAGAAACCTATAGGAAATTCTCTGAGTTTTGCAGGCAAAATGGCATAAGCATGAGCAAGCAGATAGATATTTTCATAAAAGCTCAGCTAGAAGAAAAACCAAAAGTCCGAGCAGAATACTTACAAAGATTAGAAGCAATAAGAAAAGGAAAATTTATTAAAGTTGGAGGCATACAGGATTTTAATAAGAGGTATGCCTGATGACTTATACATTAGAAGTTTCTGGAAAACTAGATAGAGTATTTGCAAAACTTGCGAAAAAAGATAGGTTACAATTTGAAATTTTAAGTAGAAAGATTAAGGAAATTCTTGAAAATCCTCAAATTGGCGAGCCATTAACAGGAAATATGGCAGGACAAAGAAGCGTTCATATCAGAAATTTTGTCTTAGTCTATGAAATTATAGAACATCAAAAAGTCATAAAACTTCTTGACTATGATCATCATGACGTAGTTTATTATTGATTCTCTTTTACTTTATTATTTCAATAGTTATTTGAGTTAAAGTTCCGGGTTTAAGCTGTTCCTCAAGTATCTTAGGCACAACTATTATTGCCTGATTACCATGTTTGGCTATTTTCTTGGTGATGGTGAATTGTGAGATTGACATTTTAACATATTGGAATCATTTTTCCTTATTAAAAAATAGAGTAAAATGATAATTGTCTATTTCAAACACTGTTAATTTTGGTCGAATATATTTTACGCTAATTGTTTTATTCTTAAAATTAACTTGTTCTATATTCTCTAAACCACTACTAGGATCAGGTCTAATTTCAACATAGAGAACATTACCTTCTAATTTTCCATATAAATGTAAGGGGAATGCTTTACCACATCTTCTATGTACTTCATTAAATATTCGTAGATTTTTATTTAATACCTTGAAAGCATCTTCTAATTTCTCAAATTCTTCTCTATTTTCACATTCATAAGTAGCAGTTTTACTCAACTCATCATCTGCTGGCATCTTAACTTTCCCAGAATCGGTAGCTAATTCTTCTAGTTTTGAAGTAAGGAAATTTAATTTATCTCTTGTTGTATCTATCTCTTCTTGAACTTCCTCATTTTTTATTGGTTTCATGTATCTGCTCAATACAGTATCAACTTTCAATATACTATCTCCTGTGTTAAATTCCCAATTACTCTTTTCTTTATAAGCAAAACCAATGTCTGACCATTCAACATTTCTGTACCATCCTTCCTTTAAGGGATTCTTATCATTATCCAGATATTCTTCCAATGCAATAGCTTTTTTCTTATCCATTTTTATTCTCCCTCCATCTTAAAAGCAGCATAGTCTCTTCCAATTCGGATTAAATCTTTATTCCATTTTTCTTCCCAACCCTTATATTTCTCTTTCATGATATCTTTCCTTTCTGGGCTTAAGTCTTGCATATTCTCAAAAAAACTGTACATTGGTTGAAGTTTCATTCTGCTAAGCATGTTTTTTACAAAATAATTTACTGTATATTTTGAAATGCTCTCAGGAGAATCTAAGCCCAATCCTTCTCTAAGCTCTGACAATCTTACTCCTTCCAAAGTTATATCTTTTAATTTTCTGGGAACAGGTGATCTGTGATACAATGTTAACCTTACTTCAGGAAAAGAAGTAATTTCTTTGTCTGATCTATCAACCCCTAATTGAACCTCACAAAACATATAGGGGGGAGTATACTTTGTTTTTCTTTTATCATTTGAAAACCAAATTGTGAAATCATTAGGAGGAATATGCAAACAGTCAATGTCAAATTCTACACCTATTTTTCCAAGAGGAGTGATTATCTTTTCTGCCGTCTCAAAAGATACTCCACGGTAACTATCATACTCTGGAGTGAAATAAATACAATTATCTTTAAAAAAAGGTTTTGTTAGTTCTTCTAATGTAAATACTCTTGTTTGGTACATTTTAATCCTCCCAGAATTCAGTCTGAGGCTGACCACCTCAACAATAAAACTACAAAATCGTATTTAAAACTTTGTTGCTGTTATAACCAACAACAATATAGAAATATTTAAATATGGGTAAATATTCCTTTAAAATATGCAAGAAATACTGCAAAAATTTGGTTTAAGCCAGTCAGAATCAAAAGTATATCTCTCTTTAATTGAATTAGGGGCTTCTTTAGCTGGGGACATAACAAAAAAAGCTAATATAAACCGAAGTAACTGTTATGATGCCCTCCAAAGATTGATAGAAAAAGGTTTAGTTTCTTATGTAATCAAAGCAAACAGAAAATATTTTCAGGCAGAAACACCCCAGAAATTTTTGGAGCTAATCAAGGAAGAAGAAACTCAGTTAAAGAATAAAGAAAAAGAAATAAAAGAGATTCTTCCTCAATTAATAGAAAAATCAAAAATTTCTACTGAAAAGCCAGAAGCAACTATTTACAAAGGAAAAAAAGGAATAAAATCAATCTTTGAAGATATCTTAAAACATAAAGAATACTGGGTTTTCGGTTCTTCTGGTAAGTTCAAAGAAGTTTTAGGACCATTTTTTGAGTTATTTCAAAAAAGAGTAAAAGAAAATAAAATTAAATGCAAACTAATTGCTTCTGAGAATGTGAAAAATACAGATATAATAACCCATGCAGAAACTAAATTTTTACCTAAAAACTATATAACTTTAATTTCAACTATTGTTTATGATAACAAAGTCGCTATAATCTCTTGGACAGAAAATCCTATTGGATTTTTATTAGAAGATAAACAAACTGCTGATTCTTACAGAACATATTTTGAGTTTATGTGGAAACTCGCTAAGAAATAGCCTTTAACTTCTCCCTCAAATCCTCAAAATCTTTATAAACAATAACTTTATCAGCACAAGCCTCTAAAAAATCTGCTTCTGTTCCTTCTTGATGTATAATTATAATTTTCTTTTTTAATGCTTTAGCATAACCTACTTCAAAATAAGTTCCTCTTGCTTTCTCACTTGCTTCAACAAGAATAGCATCGCATTTTTCAACTGCTTTATATGCCTTTTCAACAACTTCTTTAATAGGCATTTTAATTTTGCCCCATTTTTGGGCATCTCTGAAAAATATAAACGTCTTGCATTTTAGAGTTTCTTCTACAATTTTACTTAATTCTTCAAGTTTTTTTCTTAGTTCAATTGGGTCTGATCCATTAAATTTGTAAGCTATGTATATCTTTTTCATTTTAAATCTCAATATTCATTCTAATATTTTAACCTCTTCATCTTTAATTAATATTGCTTGCTTATCTGTTAGACGAGTTACATTCTTTCCAGTTTCTTCTTCAAATTTCTTAATTACTTCTTCATACTCATCAGCATAATGTGGACTTATTCTTTTATCTGTGAATTTTAAACCTGTCAGATCTTTTAATCCGACATCATTTTTATCCCAATCAGCCTTTATTCCGGAAACTTCAATATCTGGACCCATTATCATACTTCCAGCACTAGCCCCCACATAAACAATTCCTTTATTAATCATTTCCTTAATTTTCTCATCAAATCTGTTTTCTCTTATTTTATATAGTAAATAAAAAGTATTTCCTCCGCAAACATAAATAACATCAATTTTCTTTAATTCTTCTTCGGTAAGTTCCCTATCCAAATTAAAATTAATAAAATTTTCTTTTTTAATTCCAACACCTATTAATTCCTTTTTTGATTTGCCGACATAATGTAATTCCTCTTTTGTTCTAGAAGCAGTTGGAATAAACAGCACTTTTACTTCTGAAGCAGGTTTTCCCAATAATTTTAAAAATTCTTTTCCTATTCTTGGATTTTCAAACCCAGCCGATGTTAATAATATTTTTTTCATTTTTTCCTCGCGATAGTTAATATAAACAAACTTTTATTTTTATCAAATTTGTCTCCATTCATATCTAAAAATTCTAGAACTTCAAATCCATTTTTTTCTAAAATATCTTTTAATTCATCAGAGGAATAAATTTGCATGTCCCAAGAATCTTTGAAAATTTTGGGCTTGCTTAGCCCTTTCTGAATATATGTTTTCTGATTCATATGAATAACCCCCCCTTCAGAGTCAAATGTATTTTTGTTAAATCTAACAAATTTAGTGCCATCAACTTCTTTAAGAGTATCTATAAATTCCTCTTTAATAAAGCCATGTTTCATAAAATCAAGATTAAAAATATCAAAAATATAAATCCCTCCAGTCTTGAGATTATTAGTTATATTCCTTATTGCTTTTCCGAAATCTGGTTTTGATAGATGTCCGATTGCATTGAATATTGAGATTACAGCATCAAATTTTCCATATTTTGCATTCCTTATATCTCCCTGTTTAAAATCCAATTTTGGATATTTCTTTTGGGCGATAGCAATCATCTCCTTGCTAAAATCGGATGCTGTTACCTTATAACCTTCTTTATCAAGGAAAATAGCCTGAGCACCCGTTCCACAAGTTATATCAAGAACACTTTTGATATTATACTTTTTAAGGAGTTTGTTTAAAATATTATTAAAATCTTTGACATTTGTATTTCCTTCTACGATATCGTAGTATTCTGCTTGTGTTGCGTAATTGTAATCTTTCATTTTATGCTGCCGTCAACTCTCTTGTTTTATTTTGAGTTTTCCTCTTGTTCCCATGAGGATAATATATATTATAAGCTTTTCTTAGCATGCTTCTTAGTTGTTCTGGACTAGCCTTGCAAAAGGATACATCATTTCCAATATGGTACTTATCAAAATTTTGATTTGGGAGATCTAAAGGAACTTCTCCTTGTAAATGATTATACATTTGAAGTTGTTTATCTCCATACTTTTCAACAAGAGAGTTATACATTTCTGTGCCAGGATAAGCTTTAACAAGAACAAAACATGCAGTGTCTGTATCTAATTGTTTTGCGTGTTCTAAAGTTTGGTTCATTTCCTGTAAGGTTTCTGTTGGAAAACCAAACATATAATATGCTTTTGTTTTAATTCCGACTTCCTTACAAAGTCTGATTGCTTCTCTTGCCTGTTCTGGAGTTGTACCTTTTTTAATTAAGTCTAAAATCCTCTGGCTTCCGGATTCTATCCCAAAGACTAATTGATAACAACCTGCCTGCTTAATTTTTTCAAGAAATTCTTTCCCAGATTTTGCTGTAACATCAACTCTTGCCAATGCTCTCCAATTTATTCCAAGATTTCTTCTCTGTAATTCATCAGCTAAATTCAAAACTCTTTCTTTATTATAGATAAAGTCATTATCCAAAAAATGAACTGCATTTACTCCATATTCTTCTTTAAGAGATTCTACTTCTCCAATTATATTGTCAATACTTCTTGTTCTTATTTTTCTACCAGAAGTTATTGGGGCTGAACAAAAAGTGCATAAGTAAGGGCATCCCCTTGAGCCGATTATAACTGATTTAAATTTTTCATTTTCAAAATGAGGGTCGTTTACAAAAAAACTCCTATCAATAAATGGCAGAGAATTTAAATTCTTGATTAATTCCCTATCAAGATTAGGAATTATGTCCTTGTTTTGCCTGTAATAGACTCCGTTTACTCCAACAGGGTTAAAATCTTGTTTTATAAGGTGTTCAAGAGTTAATTCTCCTTCGCCCCTTACTAAAATATTAACCCTGGGAATTTCTTCCATTACTTTTTTAGGTCTTATTGTAGCATCTGGTCCCCCCACCATAATTTTAGGAACTCTAAGTTGTTCTATAATCTGCTTGCCTAGATTCAAGGTTGGTGCTGTAAGATTTATGCCCACAACATCAGGCTTTTGTTCTTCTGTTAACCTTACTATTTTCTTAGGAGATAATCCCAAAGCCTCTGCATCTATCAAACTAACATCACAACCCATATTTTTAGCAATTGTTGCTAGATATCCTAATCCAAGAGGAGGATTAGTATAATATTCTCTCTTTTCTGTTTTTCCATAATCTTGCAGAGGTGAATTAATAAAAGTTATTCTCATTTTAAGCCATATCCTTTAGACTAATAACAATGCTATCTGCAGTTCTCTTTGGTTTTCTGCTGTTTGTTATTAATCCCTGAGTTTTTAAATAATTAAAATAAGTTGAAATTGTGCTAAGCTTAATTTCTGTTTTTCTTGAGATATCCAGGCTAGTATTGCTTCCATCACAGAATGAGAGAATTTTCAGTTTTATTTCGTTTAAAGGTTTAATTTTCTTTTCAAATTCATCTGTTTTAGAAATGAATAGACTTTTAGTTCTCTCTTTTGCATTTTCCTTCTGAACAATTTTATTAACTTTAGAAAAATAATCATAAAAGTGCTTAGAGATTAATTCTATACTTTGTTTTTTGGTTTTGGGTTTTTCTAATCTTCCTAAAACCTCTCCCAATACATCAAATAAATCATTAATTTCAATATTTGAAATTTTTTTGCTTTTAAAATAATTTCCAACGATGTTTCTTATTTTCTCCTCAGACATTTCTATTGATGGTATTTCTTCTTTTTCAGGATGTATTATCACAGGAACTCTTTTAACAAAAATAGGTTTTGGGGATTCATATTTTGAATAAGTTGTTGATAAATGATCATCAATCTTCTTGCTAAAAACTCTAAATCTTTCTGAGGTCAAGTAAAAATTAGGTGCAGTTAAACACAACTCTGGGAACAATTCAGGCAGATACATAGAGATAAGATAATCTGCAATTATGTAATTTATTTTAGAAAAGCTTATTTGATTAAAGGGAATGTAATCTATTTCAGAGCCTTTGTTTAAATCTTCTATCTTAACTTTAGAAAGTATTTTATGCAACAGCTTAGAATATTCTGAGTTTTTTAAAAGCCTGTCCATAGCTTCAGATAAATAAATTATTTTATAATCTAAATTAAGGTGATTCATCAATTTTTCAAGAATTTCTATATTTTCCTGCAACTTTTGAACTTTGTTTGTTGTGTGGTCTAAACCCTTTTCGAAAACAGGATGTTCAAATACAAAATTATCCCAGACGCATAAATAAACTTTTTTAGGGTTTTGTTTTTTTAAATAATAAATATGGTTTATGTTTGTGTAAGATTTTGTAACTGGGCTTATGTTTGTGTAAATTATTTTCATAAAGCTCCAATCACTTCTTCTAGGGATTTAGCTAAAATTCCTTTCATGCCTACTCTATCTGCTCCTATAATCTCTTGTTCATCATGAGAAGCAAAAATACATTTTTCTGATCTCGCATTTGCTCTTCTCATAGCTTCTTGATAAATAGCTGGATGCGGTTTTCTATAACCTACCTGACAAGAAATTACAATTGGATCAAACATATTTAACATACTTTCCTTTTTTAATTCAGATATTAAAGAGTCATGAGGTAAGTTTGAAATAATTCCTAATTTATAATTTTTTGATAAATCCATCAAAATTCGTTTAGAGTTGGGAAAAAGGATGCTATTGTGGTCATTAAACTTATAGATGTCTTCAAGTTGCTGAAGATCTGCTTTTATTCCTAGATTTAAAACCATTAAGCCCATAATCTGGTTCATTGTCCACTCTGAATTATCTTTTTCTCTTGTATAGATGTAGGTTTCAGTCGCTTTATTGTGGGCAGTTTCAAGGCTTTGTGGGCTTATTTCTGGGCTACCTAGGGAGTTGATGTACACCAAGGCTAATTTATGGGCTCTTTGAAGGGTTTCCTTATTAAAATCATAATTTGTTATTAATCCGCCATAATCTAAAAATAAATTTTTTTTAGGCATTTTCTAAATTATCACAGAACTCTATTTCCCATAAGGGCTTAAAATTAATGATTTTTGGTATTCTTAAGCATTATTATTCTTTGATATATATGTGAACCTATGTTTTATATAATTATCAAGTTTTATACTTCTGTCCTAAAAGGGGTGATGCTAAAGAGAGGCGATAACCCCAGAATGGATGCACAAATATTAAGACCGAGAAAAGAAAGAATCGAAGTAGCAGGAAAAATTTCCTATCAGGAAAGCACACATTCATGGAGCCAGTTGAATATGAGAAAAGCTATACTTGCCGAGTTCCCTCAGCTTAAAGAGAGGATAGCTTCTTTTGGGTACAAAATGATATTTTATCAGGAATACAATCAATTAGAGAGATTTATCAGAAAATTAAAAAGAGAAGGGGAAGCTGTGCCTATTTTAATGTGGCTAGTGAAGGAGAAGAAACCTTAAGGGCGATGGTTTTTTATATACCTTTATTTTAAATTAAATATGCCTGACCCAACATTTATAACTAATGAAGGAGAAAATACCCTGGAAAATCTATTTAATCAATTAATCAGAAATACAAAATTTTTTGATTGTTTAGTGGGATATTTTTATCCTAGTGGTTTCTTTAGATTATATAAAGAACTTGAAAATGTAGAAAAAATAAGGATACTAATAGGTATAGGGACAAATCAACAGGCTCTTAATATGTTAAGTAGGGTAAAAGAAAACCAACTAAAATTAATCGATTCGTCTGCAGAAATTAAGAAAGAATTGGATAACAAAATAGTCTCTGAATACGAGGATTCTAGAGAGAATGAGATGCAGATTGAAGAAGGAACAAAGAAATTTATTGAATGGGTAACCTCTGGAAAAATGCAGATAAAAGCTTATCCTGCTCAAAATTTGCATGCCAAATTGTATATATTCACTTCAAAGGGCGGAGGATTTGGTGATGAAGGAAGAGTAGTTCACGGTTCAAGTAATCTTACAGAAGCGGGGCTAAATAAAAATCTAGAGTTTAATTCAGTTCATAAAGAAAAAAGGGATTATGATTATGCTTTACAACAATTTGAATCCCTTTGGAAATCTGCTATAGACGTATCTGAAAGATTTGTACAAACAATTAAACACAAGACTTGGATTAATTCTGAACTTTCTCCATATCATTTATTTTTAAAATTTTTATATGAATACCTCAAGGAAAGAGTAGATGAAGACTTAGAGAGATTAGGCGAAGATGAGTATAAACCTGAGAACTATTTGGAATTAAAATATCAGCTTGACGCAGTCCGAGACGCTAGATCTAAATTACTGGGATATGGTGGTGTTTTTATCTCAGATGTTGTAGGATTAGGGAAGACTTATATTGCAACTATGTTAGCAAAAGAACTGGAATTTATAGATGGTAAAAACGCTGGAACCTTGGTTGTTGCTCCCCCCGTTTTATTAGATGAAAATAACCCTGGCTCTTGGAAAAGAGCATTTAACGATTTCGGAATAAGGAGGAGAGAGTTTGTTTCTAGAGGGATGTTAGATGAAAAAGCGATAGAAAAATCAAGAAATTGCAGAACCGTAATAATTGATGAGTCTCATGGATTCAGAAACGAAGCTACAAAAATGTACGAACAATTGTTTAGAATCTGCAGAGGAAAAAGAGTTATTCTAGTCTCTGCAACCCCTCTAAATAATTCACCGCTGGATATTCTGTCTCAAATAAAACTATTTCAAAATATAAGAAATAGCACTATTCCTGGAATGAGGAATTTAGATAAGTTTTTTAATTCATTAGATAAAAAACTCAGAGGATTAGACCGCCTTCAAGATAAAGAAATTTATATAAAAATCATTAAAGAAAATTCAAAAGAGATAAGAGAAAAAGTTTTAAAATATATTATGGTTAGAAGAACACGTTCTGAAATTATAAAATATTTCTCTGAGGACTTAGAAAGGGTTGGTTTAAAATTCCCTGAAGTAGAAGACCCTACCCCTGCCTTTTATAAGTTAAATAAAGAAGAAGATGAGATATTTAATGAAACTATCAGGTTAATAACTCAAGATTTTAGATATGCACGTTATACTCCTCTTCTTTACTTAAAGCCAGAGATTAAATTGTCTCAGCCAGAAGAATTAAGTCAAAAAAACATGAGAAAATTTATGAAAGTTCTTCTTATAAAAAGATTAGAAAGCAGTTTTTACGCATTTAGAATGTCTATTGATAGGTTTATTCAATATTATCAAAAGTTTATAGAAAGTTATAACAAAGATAGAATTCCAGTTAGCAAAAAATATGCTGAAAAATTCTTCGAATATTTAGAAGATAGTGATGAAGATGCAATAAAGAAGCTGGAGGAGATTGGTGAACTAACAATATACAAAAAATCTGACTTTAATAAAGATTTTATAAAGATATTGGAAAGTGATCTTGTTGTGTTAAAGAAAATAGAAACTTTATGGAAGAAGATAAACAGAGACCCCAAAATAAATAAACTTTCTGAATTATTAGCCCAAGACAAAATTATAAAAAAGAGTAAAGTAATTTTATTTACAGAATCAAAAGAAACTGCAAACTATCTTAAAACAAGCTTGCCAAAAGAGATCTCAGAAAATTCACTGGTATTCTCTGGGGAATCGCATTCAGCAATAAGAGACCAAGTTATACAGAACTTTGATGCAAATGCGATAACTAAGAAAAATGATTTCAAAATCTTAATTTCAACAGAAGTTTTATCTGAGGGTGTGAACCTGCATAGATCAAATATAGTCATAAATTACGATATTCCTTGGAATCCTACTAGAATGATTCAAAGAGTTGGTAGGGTGAACAGAGTAGGTACGGCATTTGACACAATTTATACTTATAACTTCTTTCCAACAATCCAGTCAAATAATCAAATAAAGCTCAAAGAGGCTGCAGAAGCAAAAATTCACGCTTTTATAGAAATGTTGGGGGCAGATGCAAGACTCTTAACTCAAAATGAAGAGCTAAACTCTTTTACCTTATTCAATAGATTAACCTCAAAAAAAACTATTACTGGCGAAGATTCGCAAGACGAACAGGACATTGAATTAAAATGGTTAACATTTTTAAGAAAAATAAGGGATAGTAATACCGAGCTTTATAATAAGGTAATAAAACTTCCAAAGAAAGCAAGAACATCTAGAAAATATCCAGAATTTAAAGATTCTGGCGTAATAACCTTCTTTAAAAAAGGAAAGCTTAAAAAAATATTTCTGAGTGCTAGTAGCAATACAAAGGAACTTGATTTAGCAGATGCAACTAAACTATTAGTATGCAATGAAACAACCAAGCCGGCAATTATGGATAAACAATTCTTCAGTCAACTTGAGAAAAATAAAGAGGCATTTGATTCAGTATTTGAAATTGAAGAATCCAAATTAGAAAATAAAGGGAGGCGTATTGAATATAGAATAGTAGAAAAGTTAAAATTAATAATCCATAGTGTAGAGATTGAAGACTTGGATAAAGATTATATCGAGGATATAATAAGACTTTTTGCTGAAGGAGGAGTAGCTAAGCTAACAGTAAAAAAATTGTTTAAGGCAATTATTAAAACAAAGGAGACAAATCCTCTAAAGATTTTGGCGCATCTAAAGAATATAGTTCCTGATGAATTTTTCAAAGAGAATCCCGTAAATTCCGCAGATATTTCAGGACCAAAGGAGGTAATCCTTTCAGAGTATCTCATTGGAGAGCATTAATATGAATCAACAAGAGGCTGAGGGACTGTTAATAGATACATTCAACAGAGAATTTAATTCTGATAAATTTGTTAATTTTTTGAAAGAACTACTTAAGGGAAAATTTAACATTAATCCTAAATCAAGTTCTCCCCATAAAGAGTTTGAAGAGTATATAAGGTCTTTTAAAAAAATTGGAGATTACAAAAATGGCAGGAATAGCATAGAAATTCTAATAGTTGAATTAAAGAAAACCTCCTCTTTAGAGAGAGCAAGAACTATGCAAAGGAATTTTATAGCTAAATGGTTGAATAGTGATTATTCTCCTAAAGATGGTGCTCTTGTTGCGTTCTATGGAGAAAATCCTGATGATTGGAGATTTTCTTTTGTTAAAATGGATTACAAGTTCGGGGAAGATGGGCAAGTAATAAAAGAACTTACACCTGCCAAAAGATATTCTTTTCTTGTCGGGAAACATGAACCAAATCATACATGTAAAAGGCAATTTCTTAGTTTATTAAAAGAAGAAACAGTTCCTCCAACATTAGAAGAATTAGAAAAGGCATTTAGTGTCGATAATGTAACTAAAGAATTTTTTGATCAATATAAAGATAGATTTATACAATTAAAGGAGTCTATTGATGGAATAATTAAAAAAAACCATATAGTTAGAAAAGAGTTTGAAAACAAAGGTATAAACTCGATAGAGTTTTCTAAGAAATTGCTTGGTCAAATAGTGTTCCTTTATTTTTTACAGAAAAAAGGATGGCTTGGGGTTCAGAAAGATAGCGGAGGAAAATTTAATGAATGGGGAAGTGGTCCAAAAGATTTTATGAAGAGATTATTTAACGGGAATATAGTCAAATATGAGAACTTTTTTAATGATGTTCTTGAACCTTTGTTTTATCAAGCCTTAGCTAATGACAGAAGTGCTGATAACGATTACTATGAAAAGTTAAAATGTAAAGTTCCATTCCTTAACGGAGGATTATTTGAGCCCATAAAAGACTATGACTGGACAAAGACAGATATCCTTATTGATAATAATATCTTCAAAGATATATTTACAACCTTCGACCAATTTAATTTCACCATAAAAGAAGATGAGCCATTAGAAAAAGAAGTCGCAGTTGATCCAGAAATGTTAGGAAAGGTTTTTGAAAACCTCTTAGATGTAAACGATAGAAAATCAAAGGGTGCGTTCTATACTCCAAGAGAAATTGTCCACTATATGTGCCAACAAAGTCTAATAAATTACCTAGAAACAAATACCCTTAAATTAGGAATTAAAAGAGAAGAAATTGAATTATTTATCTTAAAGGGGGATATTGCTCTAGACAGATTGAGAAGAATACATCTTGGGAAATATGATGATGTTAAACTCATTTTGCCTAAGAGCATAGTCTCAAATTACAAAGAATTAGATAAGCTATTAAGAGAAATAAAAATTTGTGATCCTGCTGTTGGTTCTGGTGCTTTTCCTGTTGGAATGATGAATGAAATTATTAAAGCAAGAAATATTTTAACTTATTTCTATTCAGAAAAAGAAAAGGTTGAGAGAACCGATTATAATCTCAAAAGACAAACTATTGAAAATTCTCTTTATGGAGTAGATATTGAATCTTCTGCTGTTGAGATTACTAAACTTAGATTTTGGCTCTCTTTAATCGTTGACGAGTTAGACATGAAAAATATTCGCCCACTCCCAAATTTAGATAATAGAATTATGTGTGGAAACAGCTTAATCGAAGAATTTGAGGGAGTTAAGTTATTTGATGAAAGATTAACAAATGGAAAATCTTCAAAACAGATGACTTTGTTTAAGAAAGGGTCAGAGTATAAATTAGAAACTCTTCAAAAACTTCAATCTATATATTTTAATGAACAAGACAGAAACAAAAAGAAACGATTGATGAAAGATATTGAAAATCTTGAATGGGAATTTATTGAAGTTACACTTAAAGAGCAAGGAAATGAAGATGCGATGAAAAAACTGGATCAGTATAAGAACAGCAGGTCAAAACCCTTTTTCCTCTGGAAACTCTATTTCTCGGATGTTTTCCAAAGAGACAATCCCGGCTTTGATGTTGTAATTGCGAATCCGCCTTATGTTAGGCAGGAAGAGATAAAAGAATATAAAGATAGCTTAAGCAAAGAGTATAAAATCAGTAATGGTACTGCGGATCTTTATTGTTATTTTTTAGAACTTGCTTTTAACTTATCTAAGCAAGAAGGTAGTTCGGCGTATATAACCTCAAATAAATTTCTTAGAACAAGTTATGGAAAAGAGTTAAGAGGATTTCTAAAAGAGAATACTTCTATTAGGCAATTGATTAACTTTGGGGGTTACAAAGTTTTTGATGCGACTGTTGATACAATGATCACAATATTTAAGAAAGTGTATAGTCCTTCAAATAAAGTAGGTATTGTTAATATTAAAGAAGATTTTCAAATAAAAGATTCTATAGACAATTATATCCATAAAAATATGTTTTATTTTGAACAAAGATATTTAAATAATGAAGGTTGGGCGTTATTGGACGAAAAAGGATTTAAACTTAAAATGAAAATTGAGTTAAATTCTTCATTAAAAGAAAAAGGATATAAGATTTTTAGAGGAGTAACAACTGGAGCAAATTCTGTATTCTTAGCAGATAGGAATAAAATAAGTGAATTTAATTTAGAAAAAAGCATATTAAAACCAATATTGCAAGGTCAGGACATTTATAGATATAGTCACAAAAAAAATAAATATTTTATGATTTATTCTAAGATCGGTTTCGAGATTAATGACTTTCCTAATACAAAAAAATATCTTTATGATAATAAAGAGATCCTCTCAAATGTCTGGGAAGCTAAAAACGGCAAGAAAAAGTTTTACGAACTTCGAGGTTGTAAATATTATAATGAATTTTCAAAAGAAAAGATAATCTGGTGCGATATTTCAGATTATCCATCTTTTACATTTGATAAAAGAGAGCATTATTTTCTACTAAATACTGCTTTTATGATTCTGGGAGAACATTTAGAGTATGTATTATCAATTTTGAACTCGAAGCTCTCTTACTATTGGTTTAAAAATACTTCTTCCCAACTTGGTGAGTCTGGGATTAGATTTATTCCAGAATTTGTTGAAAGATTTCCATTAAAATTAATAGAAAAAAGTAAACAAAAACCTTTCGTAGAGCTTGTTGAAAGAATTTTGTCTATTACAGATGACGAAGATTATTTAAAAAATCCGGAAAAACAAGCAATAGTAAAAGCCTTAGAAAAAAGAATAGATAAAATGGTTTATGACTTATATGAGTTGACTCCAGAAGAAATTAAAATTGTTGAAGAATTTAGTTATTAGAAACATGAGAAAGGAGCAAGTTATATCATGGAAAAAATAACCTTTGGAGAAGAGATCCTAACAAAAGGAGTAGAATGGGAAAAGGTTTATGAAAAATCAAAGAGCAAGGGTTATCAAGATAAATTCATAGATGGAAACGAAATAAGAGCTAATAGAGTGGGAAAATTAGGAGAATTAGCTTTTAAAAAATTTTTAGATTCTCAAAAAATAAAATATATTTATGACGACAGAATTCTAGACGAATTGGATGAGCAAGATTTTATATTATTTGAAAATGGCAAGGAATGTAAGATAGATGTCAAAACGCAATTAAATGAGTATATTCCAAATGAGGAGTGGAATTGTGAAGTAAACGAAAAACAAAAGAATAAAAAAGTAGACTATTATATCTTTGTGAAGTTGAGTGAAACACAAAAAAGATGTTTTTTTGTTGGTTTTATAAGTTATGGATTATTTTGGAAAATAGCTAAAAGAAAGAATGCGGGGGAGGAAATGTACGGAGGTGAAAAAGTTAAGGGTGCAAAATGGGATGTAAAAATAAAAGAACTTTCTAAACCTGAAGAGTTTATTAAAAGTTTTTCTTGATTGTCCATTTTACCAATTCTCCTGATTAGGAAAAATAGGGGTTAATAAGGAATGATTATTGAATAGATTTTTATATGTGCTTTTAATATACTTATAATAGCTAAGTTTCCCGAGAAAGAAACCAGAGAACAATTGATTAATAACTTCGAAGAGCACAAATAACATGTTATTCAAACTATCTCCATCAACACTAAACCTTATGCACGAATGTCCTCGTTGTTTTTGGCTCTCAGTACATAAAATTTGGAGCAGACCTGCAGGAATATTTCCAAGTTTGCCAAGCGGGATGGATGGCATCTTGAAGACACATTTTGACAATTTTATGGAGAAAGGCAAACTTCCTCCTGAATTATGTGATAATTCAGAATGCAAAAACCTTAAACTCTTTGATGACAAAGAACTTCTTAAAGAATGGAGAAATTCTAGGAAGGGCTTATGGTTTGAAGATAAAGATGGCAACATTCTACATGGGGGAATAGACAACATGCTAATAAATAAAATAAATAACAAATTTATTGTTCTTGATTATAAAACTCGTGGGTTTCCTTTGAAAGAGGACACTCATGAACATTACCAGAATCAACTAAATATTTATGCTTGGCTTCTAGAAAAGCTTGGTTATAAAGTAGAAGATTTTGCTTATCTATTATTTTATTACCCTAAGGAGGTTCTTGAAACAGGAGAAGTTGTATTTAATACCGATCTAAAAAAGATGAAGATTTCTCCAGAAGATGCTGAAAAACTATTCAATAAAGCGATAAAAATGCTTAATGAAGATTGTCCTAAAGAGACTTGTGTTTGGTGCGAGAAAGGTTAACTAAAATAATTTTTTATTTACTTCTTCTTTTAGTTGGATGGATTTGAGTATTTTCCCGTTATTATACTGGTTTATCATTTCTTTCTTTTTGAGATAAGTTTGTATATTCAGATCTTCTAAAAAGGCTTCTTTTTGCTTATCAAACTCGTTACCAACCCGTGTTGAATTTTCGGTTATATTGACTGCTTTATTAGGATTATTATTCTTTAACATTTTGTAATAGTAGCTTTCTGGATCGAATAATCTCGCTTTATGTTGTATCGCCTTAATTGGTTTATCTCTCATTTCAGGAAAATATTTTGCTGGATCTCTATTAACTCCAATGATATTTGCACCACAGAGTGTTCCTAATATATCCGATGCAGGGCTATTTTCATCTTTTATATTTGATATTATTTCTCTTCTTAAATTTGTGACAAACATAACACATTTATCAAATTGTTTAGAATTTCTCAATAAAATATTTATTTGTCTTATCTTTGCATAGATTGCACTATTTGAGGGGTCTGCAGGTCTTGATTCAAAATCTATCCAATAATAAAAATATTCTTTTGAAAGGTAATGTTCGATAAGCTGTTTTATTTCCGTGATACTAAACTTTAAAGAAATTGGAACAAAGATTGGTTTGTTATTCATTTGCTGAAATAATTGATACAGCTCATCAACAAATCTCATATATTCGCTAAATGAAACAATTTCCTCTTTCTTTTGGGGCTTATCTTCCTCATAGGGAGTTTTATCTTTTACTATATTTGGAATTAATAAAGCGTCTTTTGAAAAAGTGTAATAATAATGCCAAAATCCTTCAATTTCAGATAATTTCTTAACATGGTTATAGGGGTTAAATTTAAGTGTAGCATGAAATAAAGTAAAGGAGTGATTAAGCCAAGTTTTCTTGTCAAAGAAATTATTTATCTTTTTATCATTAGATTCATTTAGTAATCCTTTTAAATCTTCAAAACTCTTGATTGTTTTTGTTTTTTCAAATATAAGTCTATTTTCCTTCATCCCTTGATTTGACTGCCATAATTTTTTTGAAGTATTTGGGATGTCCATTGTCTTAATTAAGAAATCTTGATTTAGGTTTCCAATTTTAAATCGTTTCACATTAAAAAAAGAATTTTTATCTGGAATAGCCTCTTTTATATTTATTTCAGTCATGTTTTTTTAAATCCTCCTTAATTCTGCATAGAGTAATCTTATCAATAAAAAACTTGGAATTACCCATTTTTTCTAATAAATCAAGGGATTCGGGTTTATTAAATATTTTGTATATAGTACAACAATCGCAAATAAAGCTCGCCGTTCTTTTTACATGTCTTATTAAATCGGGGAAGTTCTTTTCAATAAACTTAAAGGCTCCTCCATCATCA
This sequence comes from Candidatus Nanoarchaeia archaeon, assembly GCA_028718805.1. Classification (GTDB taxonomy): domain Archaea; phylum Nanobdellota; class Nanobdellia; order Pacearchaeales; family GW2011-AR1; genus ARS1285. The sequence goes on from JAQUKY010000010.1 coordinate 41,213, forward strand.
ATTATAAAAACAAAATCAAGTTTTAGGTTATAACAAAAAAGAGCGACTACAATCACTTCATGCTCCCCTTTTTCTTCTTGTTCTTTTGAAAATAATGGCTTTAGAATAGCATTGAAACTTAGATTATATGAATTGTGCAAATTTATTTTATCTTTATATTCATCTAGAAATTCTGGATTTTTCGAAGCCTTTAGTTCGGAGTATACTTTGGGGGGCATCTCTGCCTTAAAGTCGTTTAGTATCTTTCCTAAAGAATCTTTTTCAGAGGTATCATTAACAAAAAAAGAATAAAAGGAGGTATCTGCAACTAATCTTTTATCCATTTTTTAGTTCCTCATATCTTTCAGAGGTTATTAATCCCTTATTCAATAAACTGGTTAAGATTTTATTTTTATTTAGATTATCTTTTAAGAGATTATCGGATACACTTGAAAATTCAGTATATTCTGGGTAAGTACAATAAATTAAGAATAATAACTCTTCATTGTTCAACCGATCATACAAACTTCTTATTAGACTTAAACCAGATATAATCAATTCAAATTCTTCTGTTCCTCTATTCTCTTGTATCATTTTATCAAACTCTTCTTTTCCTTTTTTAGAAAGCATTAATTTATCTTCACTGAATTCAAAGATATCTGATAGATAAGTTGGGCTTTTAACAGATTCTTCAACAACCTGAGAAAATGGTCCGTAATAATGCTTTTTGAAATTTAATTCTTCTTTAAGATTTTCTTTGAAGTTTGACAATAAAAACATTTCTTTTTGGAGGTGGAGTGCTGAAGGCATAGCTACTTCTTTCACTCCCAGTAACAATACCATATATCTCTCAATTAGTTCTTGGCTATCCATCTTTTTTTACCTCTTTTATCATCATTATTGCTTCTTTAGTTATTGGCTTATCCGCCCCATTATCTAATGGAATCACTTCTAGATGAGTTTTATCGTTCCATCCTTTTAGTTCAGCTACCCATTTCGGTACAGTAATTCTTATTTGTCTAACCTTATTTTTCATTTTATCCTAAATTAGGATATTTTAGGATATTATAAACCTTTCTTCTTGGGCATATCTCTGGATTGCCTCTTAAACTATTTACTCCAAACCAGCCAAACATTCCACCACTTTTGACGTTTAGCTTTCTTCTTCAGTCGAGCTATTTCTTCTTGCTGTTCCTTTATGGCTTTTTCTAGTTCTTCAATTTTATTTTGGTTTTTCATTGTGTTATTTCGATTTGCAATTTATCTGCGATTAATTTAAATTTTTCAATAAACTTCTCCATATTTGCAAGTCTTTCCTGCATTATTTCTTTCTCCTTTTCTGATTTTTCAAGTCTTTTTTCGATTTCAGTTTTAGTTAAATCAAGAAGCATGTCCTCCTCAGCAATTGTATCTTTCATTCCCAATAATTCAGAATAATAATGGATTTTATCGCTTTTCTTCCAACCAAACCTATATTTTAAGGCAGATTCAGACTTGTATCTTGGAAGCCAGTAACAGCAAGAACAGTGTCTGAAGTCATACATAGTAATTTCAGAATATTTCTGCCCCGCCTCACTTATCCCATCTCCTAAAACTTTCTTGGCAAGTCTCTTTAGGTACTGGTTTACAGCATGAGGGCTAAACTTAAACAAATAGTCGTCTGGTTTTAAGCTCTTCAATTTTACATATTCTTTTATTAAATTTGAGCAAAGCATCAATTTTATTCTTCTCCCAAATGTTTTAGTAGTTTCCTCCCTTATGTTTAACTCTTTAAAATCATTAAAAAAGTCAGAAACTTTAATATTCATCAACTCCGTAGGTGCTCTTATTCCTGTATCAAACAAAAACATAATAAGAACCTTATGCTGATACAAGGCATTATCGCATAATTTCTTCACTTGTTCTTCAGTTAAATAAACCCAGTCAGGCTTTTCTTGTTTGGTATCTAAATCTGTAGTTATATCAAGCACTTCTATCCCTTTTTTCTTATTGATTTTTATCCACCAATGCCAAAAAGCTTTGAAGATTTTAGCGTAAGTTTCAGTAGACTTAAACTCTCCGCCATCCTCTCTTTTTATTATACCTTTTTTAAGATTAGAGAAAAAGCTAATTAATTGCTCCTCTTTTATTTTGGTAATATTGTCCAAATTATAACATTCCTTAAACCTTCTGGAAAAGAATGCCATCCTGTGTTTAAGCAACAAAAGCCTTGAATAACTCCTAGAACCCTTAACACTGCCCTGGGCTATATTTATGCCCTCTTCCATATCCAAAACATATCGAATTATTAAGTCCGAGTTATCTTTGCTTATTCCAAGAATATCTCTGCCAGTTATCTTTTCTTTCCACTTAAGATATGTTTCTTTATGTTTCCACGGATCTATTTTCATGTTTTATCTACGATAATGGTTTTTAAAACCATCTTGTATTTTTATCCGTACATATTCTTTAAAAGAAAAATTTACTGTCCCCTGATTATCACAAAATACTAGATAGCCCCGCCAGGATTCGAACCTGGGTCCCAGCCTCCAGAGGGCCGGATCCTTGACCGCTAGACTACGGGGCTATGAAATTTATAAAATAATATAACTTATAAATTTATTTGAAAGAGATTATCCCATCACTAAGCAATCTGCTTACTAAATTATTCGCTCTGCCCCTAACAGCCTGCCTTGCCCCATTTTTCCTGTCTCTTCTTGTTCTCCCTATAAGCTTTATTTTGAACTCTGTGTTATATCCGTTGTTCTGAATATGCTCCCTTAATGATTCCTCTAAAAAATTACCTCTTATTTTAAGGTCAGTTAAACTTATATTTACCTTGGCATAACCTCTATCGTTGTCATTTCCATTAGATTTCTCATAAAATTCTATTTCATAAGGGATTTCAACAATCACTCTGTTCCCGCGTATTAATTTCGCTGTTTTGTCATATTTCATAATTTTCACAAGAAAATATCAAGTATAAAAACCTTTAGAATTCCATTTCTATTCTCAATTCTGTTAAAGCAAGAATAAACTTAGAAACCATCATAAAATGCCCGAGCATACCCCTGCTCTCCCCCTTCAACCCTTCTTTAATCTTAAAGTGTTCATTATAAACCTCAACATCTCTTTTTCCTAGCTTGATTGCAGTTTCCCTATCAAACTTGTAAAATAAATGATAGTAGATTTCAAAATAATCTTTAACCATTATTGCCAAAGGCAGGATATCATCAACAGGCTTTTTTGACAAGGCCAAATGTTTTCCAATATACTTGAACTCATCGCCAACAAGCTCTAATAAAAATAATGAAGAAAATAAAAGCATCTTTTTGCTGTCTGAAAAAGAACTGGACAGCTGGTTTAATATCCTGCAGCAATAATCAACAAACCTGTCTGTTCCCAAATCAATTGTATGTATTTCCTTGCATATATGAGTATCGCCAGTCTCATTTTTTTCTATTGCTTCAATAATCCTGTCAAACATTTCCAAAATAACTAAAAAAACTCTTCTTAATGAATTCTCAAACTCCTTGACACTCGGCTCTCCCATTTCTTTTATAATGCAATAATTTTTTCCAGTTTCTATTATCCCCATTCCAATGAATCTATCAACAACACTCTGAATCATCGCTATTGGGGGTTTTGGAGGAATTTTTTCCCCTAACTTAGAATAATCAAACTGGGTTGTGTAAAAATGAAAAGCATCTTCATACTGCTTTTTATTTGAATCAAATAGAATCTTTATCTCATTATCCCCTGCCCTGTACGCAGACTGAAAAAATCTCCATAACAAAGGAATTGTAAAATTAGTAATATCGATGGCTGTATTTTTATCTCTGCCTTTTTCATGCCCGTTAATTACTAAACTAGAATCTTTTTCGCACAATTCAATCTCTTCTCCTGCATGCAGATTAAGTTTTTTAACCCATTCAGTAGGCAGAGTTATTGTCAGGGTATTATGTCCCTGTTTGATTATTTTTCGTTTCATGTTTATCCTTGTCTAAGCATATTTTTGTAAACCAAATACTGTTTTTCAGGAGGTTTTCCTAAAGAATCTTTAAATAAATCTCCATAAAAGCTTACAAAATCTTGCTTGGTTCTTAATTTATCATAATCAAAAAAACCAGTGCCTGTTACTTTTCTTTTTACTGCTACTTTTTCAAATTCCCCTCTTGATGTTTTATAAAAATGATTATCTGGAACAAAAATAACAGATTTCCCAAAATCTTCTCTTAATATCATCTCCATGCACTCTTTTCCAGCCATTCTTGATAATTTTTTATCAGTTTCTGTTGGAGGACAATCTCTCATCTCGTAAGTATGGGCCTGAAATACAGCAGATTTTCCTTTATCTTCGCTTAACCTAACTAATTCCATTCCTGTCCATTCTGGCTGCAATTTAGGATTTCCAGCGAGATCATAACTAATTTTTCCAGGAGGATTTAGTATTTTATCAATCTTAGCTCCTTCAGAATAATTTACAACAGCAAATTCTACACCATAATTTTCTTTATTTTCTTTTAAAGAATCCTCAATTTTACTCCAGATAAAATCCCATTCATATTTTTTTTCGCATGGAATACATCTGTCTGCTCCTCCATAAACCGAAACAGCACAAGGAACCCAGTCTGTATCTCTCCCAAACAACCCAACATAAAAAATCTTTTTTCTTGTTATAGCAGTATTATAATGAAATCTTGTCTGATTTGCTCCTATTGTAACTGCAGTATGCCAGCCAAGAGTTATTAAAGAGGACAAATCACCATCCATTGTTTTAGGATAACCAACAACCCTAATCCCAGATTTATGCAGGTCATCAGCATCTTTTAGATGATCGTCCCCGCCCATCATAACTATAGCATAAACATTATTTCTTTTAACAACATCAATTATTGCTCCGATTTTATTCTGATCTTTTTTTAGATGTTCTCTGTCTGATAAAAATAAAGAACCAGCCCTGTTTTCTTCTAAATCTCCATAATATAATTTTTTAAGGTTACCTTTTATCAAACCTCCCAGCCCTCCCCATGCACCAAAAATTTCAAATCTGTCTGCAGCTTTTTCTTCAATGGTTTCGCACATTTCTATCATACTAGCATGAAAACTGGATATATGCCCGCCAGCCGTAACTAAAACTATTTTTTCTTTCATTTTAGTTCAAACCCCTATACAAGAACACTGTCTCATAATCCATAATATACCACTATATTTAAATCTTTTCTCACTATGCACAATAGTGAAAGTATCGCATCAATAGTGAGGATATAGGAACATATATTCACAAGTGACAAGCCTTAAATTAATCTCATGCTTAAACTTAGCATGACAGTAGACATATATATGCAAACAGGAAACACCGATAAAGGCAGAATAGGGATTATTGGCGTCTCATCTATAGGAAACAACTATATTGCCTATGTCTATGATTTAATAATGGCCAGTTTAGAAAAACCTGCTTTTGCTTCTTTAAGAAATACAATAAAATTTAATTCAGGAAAAAACGGAGATAATTATAATAATTTTCAGAAATTTGTAAAAAAACAAACTGGTGCAGAAGCTCTTTTTTTTGACCCAGACAATGGATATGGTCCAAACAGGTTGACTGTTTCAGGTGCGCTTGAACAGGCACTAAAAAACCATGTCATATTTGATTAAAAAATATAATTATGCTTCTCTAACTTCTATATCCTATCACACTTCTAAGATACGCATAAAATTATTGATAAACACTTAATCTACTCATCTACAAATGTTAACTACTCGGGGTTGAAACCCCGAGCGTATTAGAATTCATTAATTCTTTTTTGCAAAACAATAACATTATCTGGAAATATATTTTTTGTTTCCCAATGCTTATCCTGACTCTCTTCTACATAAT
>JAQUKY010000011.1 GCA_028718805.1 Candidatus Nanoarchaeia archaeon
CTTTCAGGGTCAGATTTCCTTTCTTTAGTTCTATCTTTCTCATAGGATAACTATGGATATCCTAATATTTAAATGTTTCTATGAAGTATTTTATAAGATTTCATCACCCGTTAGATTTACAGAATCGTAGAAAATTAAGTTTTTATGTTTTTAAATGCTATTTCTTTGCGAGTTTCCATAATAACTCAAACATCAGCTTTTGAGCTTTGGCAAAATCTTTGTTTCTTATAATTATCCCTGACGGTTCATTAGGATTTGTTCCTAATATTGCAACATTTTCTCCGTAAATATATTCAGTAATTGGAATATCTTTTAATTCAGGAATAAATCTTGTCTCTCTATTTTCTTTTTTATCTCTTTTTTTCATTAGGTTTATTGATTCTTCTGTTTTTTCATTGAGCAATCTGATAAAAATCTTTGATTTTGCTCTTTGATTAACAAAGTGAGGTACATAATATGGGAGAACATTGAATATGAAGTGTGTGTTCGAAATAGAGCATAAATCTTCTTTCTTATCTAAAATGTCCTGATAAACTGTTTTAATGCCTTCTTTTCCCTCATAGAGCTCAAGATGAGGTTTGTCTGCCTTACTTGTTTTTAATCCCTGCAAATCCTTTAACACCTCTAATATCTTTCTTTTTTTCTCATCAAGAATCTGTATTAATTTTTTTGGATTTGCTGCTTCAAAGTATAAAATTTTATTTTTAACAACACTTCCTACAATACCTTTTTCTCTTAATCCTTTAAGGATGTCATAGGTGGTTGTCCTTACCAAGTCTGCTTTTTCAGAAATTTCATTGACGCTTGCTTCCCCTAAAGCAAGAAGAGATAGGTAAACCTTGGTCTCTTTATCATTTAATCCAAATTCCTTAAGTTGCTCTTCCATAAATAATTCAGGTTTATAGCGTTTTTAAATATTCCTTTTTGTCGCTGATTTTCGTCAACAAAAGTATAAAAAGAGGGTTGTTTCCACTAAACTGTAATAAAAACAAACAAAAATGTTAACTATAATAAGACAATTGGAGGAACAAATTCTTAGGAGTGAAGCCCTTAAGCATATGGAAGGAGCTAGAAACAAATCTCTTGGAGAGGTTTTAAGAGAACATTTTAAGGATGCTGAAATTAAGTTTGATGATAATCTAAAATGTGGATGGATTAAACCGGTTGGGTATAATGTAGACACAGAAAATCGTGCGGTTATTAAATATAATGAAGAATGGTTTCATTGTATTCCTAAGAAGGGTTATTATTCTTTTATGAAATTTATGGAGGGGAAAATTGATATTCACGCAGTACAATTAGATTTTGATGTGACAAGAGATAGGCCTGCGCTTTCTTTGGAGGGAGTTAATGTAAAGAATCGTGCGTTTCCATCATTTTCATATACAGAGATAAGTAATCCAATATACATGCAATATCTATTGGTTAGCAATGGGCATAATTTACTACCGGGATATCATATTAATTTGCCTCACAGAAAAGGAGAAATTTTTCTGAACACCACCGGAATTGCAAAAGGAGAAGATAAGGGTTCGTTAGCACAGCAAGATTATATTCCTGAGAGTCTTTATTTCTTAAGTAATCATCTAAAAACTAAAAAATAATTTATCCCAGCTCCCTTTCCAGTATCTTCCTGACAATCTGGAAGTCAGCAGACTTATTTGTGGCTTTCATGACTTCGCCCATCAGGAAATTAAATGATTTCTTATTTCCTTTTTTATAATCATCTGCGGTCTTCTTTTCCTTTTTTATTATTTCTTTGATTATTTTTAATAATTGTTTTTCATCAGTAATTTTTTCACTCTGTTTTGCTTCGCTTCCAGGGCTGAAAGATTTTGGTATAAATCTTCTTAAAATATCTTTTGCTTTTAATGGAGTTATTTTATTATTTATTACTAACTCTAATAATTCTATTACATGCTCTGGCTTTATTTCTATATCTTTATCATCCAGTGTTTTTTTATTGTAGTTTAAAACTCCTAATAATTCTGTTTTTATCCAGGGAAGAACAATTTTGGGGTCAATTTTTTCAATTACTTTTTCAAAAAATTCAACTAATTCAAGATTGCTTGTTAAAACTTCTGCATCTCTTGGGTTTATTTTATGGCTTTTTATTATTTTTTCAAGCTTAATCTGGGGAGATTCAGGAAGATTTTTCTTTATTTCTTCTACTCTCTTTTTATCTATTTTGATTACTGGCAAATCAGGGTCTGGAATAAACCTGTAATCAGCTGCTTCTTCTTTGGTCCTCATCAGTTCTGTCTTATTTGTTTCTGAATTCCATCTTCTTGTTTCTTGAGTTATTGGTTTTTCTTTCTGATGCCTTCTTGCTTCAGAGACAATTGACTTTACTATCTCTGTTATTGAGTTAACATTTTTTATTTCTGTTCTTACTGTTCCTTTTATGTTAACATTAACATCTGCTTTAATCCCAGCATCTTTGTTTAATGCTTTTATATAGGATAAAGTCAGAACTAACTGTTTTAACCAGTGTTCAACCTGCTCTGGAGAAGTAAAATCAGGTTCTGTGACTATTTCAACTAAAGGAACTCCTGCCCTGTTATAATCTATGTTCCCTGTTTCTGGATTCCAGGCAGCAGGGTCTTCTTCCAGATGCACTTCTCTTATTCTTATTCCCAGAAAATTGCCGTTCTCGGCAACGGGGATAGAATAGGCACCTGAAATTGTCTTTTGGTATCCATGTGGCATGTCTGGCCAGCTATAGTGTTTTCTCTGAAAAATCAGTTTTTTAGGAAGAATGTTTGGTTTGCAGTTAAGCATTAATCCTATTTGAAGAATCTTGCTGACTGCTGATGAGTTTGGGAGCATGGGTTTTGAACCTGGGGCACCCGTGCATATAGGGCAGATATTTGTATTTGGCTTAATAAGCTTCATATCGTGGAAATTCCTGCAGGTACAGAATAGTTTTTCCTTTGTGTCTATGTACCCGTGTACTTCTAAACCTATTTTTGCATTAATTTCAGATTTTTCAGTTTCTTTGGGTTTTTTGTGTGTTTTTGCCTTTACCATCAATATTATAGAAAACACGAGTTTTTATATTTTTATGAAGAGGATACTGGTAATGTTAAACTATACTTCTCTTTGAAGATGAGTAAATTAAGCTATTTTGGATATGATTTTTTGTTTTCGGTTATTTCTTGGCTGTTTTCCAGATTAAATCAAACCATTTTCTAAAAGAATCAGAGATGTCTTTATTACTAATCATAAACCCAGAAGGATATTTTTCTTCCCATAAAACAATAGCCACCTTATTCCCAAAAATATTTACAACACCTTTTGACTCAAAACCCTTTGGTAGGACTTTGCCTTCCATTAGCTTTAATCCATTAGCTTTTTCTTTAGCATTTTCAGTATCCCAGAGAAGTTTCCATTTTATTCCTCTTTTTACCCTATCCCTTTCAAAATGCGGTATGTAATACTCAAGTTCAGAATAAATAAGCGCTTTTGCACCCAAGACACAGATTTTTTCTCCTCTATTTAGTTTTAGCATTTCTGTATGGATTGTTTTAAGCCCTTCTTTTCCTTTGTAGACACATGCATTAATCTCTTCTCTTTTCATTCCTTCTAAACCTTCAAGTTCTGATATAACCTTTTTTAATGCTTGTCTCTTTTCATCTAAAAATGAGTAAAGCTTGCTCGGAGGGGCAGCTTGAAAATATTTCTTGAAGTTTTTGACAACAAAACTAACTAAGCCCTGCTCTTGCAGTTTATCAAGACTATCATAAACCCTGCTTCTGTGCATTCCAGACTCATTTATTATTTGCTGTGCTGTTGCAGAACTAAGTTTGAGCAGGGATAAATATACTTCGGACTGATTCCTTGTCAAACCAATACTCTCCAATATTTTGGTATTCATATCTAAAAGAAATCATACTGCTATTTAAATCCTATGTTTATAATCCTGATTAGGATTACTATAACTTAAAAGTGGACCTGTGTTCTTTTAAGAGTGGTTAAAATGGAAAGTAAACAATTCACAATAACAAAGAAGATTGCCAAGCATGGCAGTCAGGCAATCATAGTTGTGCCTAAAATACTTGAAGGACAATTAAAGCCAGGAACTCTGACTCAAATAACAATTGAGATTTTGGGGAGAAAGTAAATATGGTCGGCAAAAATTCTTGGAAGGTGGATGGCACCCACATAACGTTAGACTCTTTATGTAAGGGGGATATATTATATATTGACTTTCTACCTGATAGAAGGATGAATGAAGGTCTACTGTTTAACTCCGAGTGTTTTTATTTATATGCAACACATCTCTATTCTCTAAGACGAAGAAGTGTATTCCTTGATGTTATTTATGATAAGGAAAGAATTATGAAATTAATTGATGGTTCAATAGGTATAGGGGCAATTGTGCAGTTCGGACCAGGTTTTTTAAAAATGTTGGATTACGATAAAGAAGAAATTAATGAGTTGACAGACTGCTATAAGAAACAAAGAGAAAAATTGTGTAGTGAAGCCCCTCATTCTGTAAATGAGGAACCGCAAAAAAATAATAGGAGATGAATAAATGGCAATAAATATTTTGGTAGTCGAAGATCATGTTGGTTTAGCAGAAGCTATGTGCGGTCTACTTAGTGATAAGGGTCATAATGTTAAGCCTTTGGCCTTTGCTAGACATGCTATAGAAGAGTTAAGGGAGAATAAGTACGACCTTGTTTTTATGGACAACAACTATAGTAAGGGTGAACCAACAGGACTTGAGGCTATAGCTCAGATACGTGAGTTTGATGATTCTACTCCAATCTATTTAACATCAGCAAAAAAAATTTCATCTGAGAAAATTGATGCGTGTGGGGCAACTGGATATATTTCTAAAAACTTTATATTTGATGATGAGATATCCAAGATTGCTGGGAAACATTCCCTTATGAAGGAATACTATGAAAGAACTTTAAAAGTAAAGGAGATAATCTTAGGGAGATCTGATTTAATAGAAAGAATTAAATCCACTTTTATAGGAGAAAATAAGGTTCTATTAGCGAATAAGGAAGGATCCTGTAATAGGTCTGTTTATAAAATTGGCAAAATTAATTTTGGAGGTAGAGAATTATATATTGCTATGAAAAGGTTTAGAGAATACCCTTTATATGATTATAAAAGAACCGGATTTGATTCAGCTAAAATAAAAGAGTGGGAACATTCTGTTTTTACTGCAGAACCCTACTATCATGAGTTTTTTACCTCCGATGGAAGATATATAGTACCATGTTTCTATTTGAATGCAAATTATAAGGGCGAATTGGCAACTATTACAGAGGATTTAACTTTGGGTGGAAAAAGGTATATTTACCCTACGCCTGAAGCCGTAACAACAATTAGCGAGGGGGGAGATGAAAAGTGGTATCTTGTTGATGCAAAACATTTTATGAGAAAAGATAGAACATATCCTGGAGGATTAAAATATCTACGAGATGAAGCAAGATTAGATATAGTTTAATTACTTTCTATTACTAAATTAAAAGTTTTTCTATTATTGGTAATGTGTAAAACGATTTTAAGGTTTGATTGAGTAGATCATAATCTAAGATACCTATGTTTTCTTTATCTAAAAATTTATAAACCCTTAAGTAGGTTAATATAAAATGTTTAATCCTAAATTAAATCCTGAACAGAAAGCGTATTATCAAACATTGGTTGATTCACTTAAACATTCTAGAGATTTTGGAAGAAATGTTTGTCTGGAGAGTAAGGATAAGTCTTATCAAGAGCCCCCTACCGAGGTTGGTTATAAACCTGAAGGATTAGCTAAAAAGATGTAGATATGAATTTTTTAGATTATAGATACATGCTTTTTTCACAGCTTATCTGAAATTTGCCTTAATTGTTTCATATTCGCTTTCAGGTATTTTTCAACATTTTCTGGATGATGAGGATAAGTACAACCATCGCATGCCCATAGTTTTCCTTCTGGAGATTTATCATAAGGGATATACTCTCCTAAATTAGAGTTTAAATTACATCCTCCTGTTGGACTTTCTGATAAGTATTCGGGGCACCCACAAAGAAAACAATTAAGATTTTCTAAATCATGGCAGGGAATTTGAGTTTGGTAACATTTGCACTTTTCAGGATGTTCTTTGCTTCTTATTTTAAAATCTGTTTTTCTGATTATCAGGGGAATATTATTAATTGTTAATTCTATTTTTTGTTTCTTTAATTCTCTTAAAGTTTCTTCAAGCCTATTTTTGAAAAATTGTTTTATCTCTTCCATAAAATAACAAGTTTTTTATATTGTTTTAAGCATTATTGTAACCTTATAATATACTATTAGTATGATTGTTTTTTTTGGTAATCTGTAAGGCGATTTTAAGCTTTGTTTGAGTAGCTTGTTTTGCTCTAACCTCTCTTATATCACATTTTTATATGTACTTTTTTAGTAATGTGAAATAACTCGGAAAAAGCGAGCATGAGGAGCTTTTAGAGAGAGCAATTTTATGTAGCCGAGCGAACAGAGTGAGCGAGGCTGTAATACTCACCAACATTTTTATATCCTAAATACATAGTTTCTTCATGAAAAAGCCTTTTAAGAAACCAGAACCAGGAGATAAAATAAGCGTTAAGATTAATAATAAGGAGGAAACAGGAACCTTGCTTGAAAGCCATGATCCAGGAGTTTTATTATTAAAACTGGAAAGCGGGTATAATATTGGGTTGAAAAGAGAAGAGGTTTCTGAGATAAAAGTTTTAAAGAAGAGAAAAAAACAGGAGAAAAAAGAGGAGCTTAAAATGAGCGGGAAAAAGCCTATTATTGATTTTTATCTGACAGGCGGGACAATATCTTCAAAATTAGATCCTGAAACAGGGGGTGTTAAATGGCTTATAGATGCCAAGGAGTTATTTGGATTATATCCTGAACTTTTTGATGTTGTTGATGTAAGAGTTAAGTCTCCGTTTATGAAAGCAAGTGAGAACATGGATTCTAAAGACTGGATAAGGCTTGCGAAACTTGTTGGAAAATCTTTAAATGATGAAAATGTTAAAGGAGTAATTGTCAGTCATGGAACTGATTTCCTGCATTATACTTCTGCTGCTTTGAGTTTTATGCTTGGAAAAGTAAACAAACCTGTTGTTTTAACTTATTCTCAGAGAAGTTCAGACAGAGGGAGCAGTGATTCAAGATTAAATTTAATATGCAGTGCATATGCTGCTCTTTCTGACATTGCAGAAGTAATGTTAGTTGGGCATGCTTCTATGAATGATGATTTTTGTTTTATGCTGCAGGGAAATAAAGTCAGAAAAATGCATACTTCAAGAAGAGATACTTTCAGGCCTATTAACTGCAAGCCAATTGCCAAAGTATTTCCTGATGGAAAGATAGAGATGATTAATAATGATGTTAATAAGAGAGGCAGAAGTGATGGGAAAATTAAGGTTGACGCTGTTTTTGATAACAGAGTTGCTTTGATTAAATTTTATCCAGGGCAAAGCCCTGATATCTTGAACTATTATAAGAAAAAAGCATGTAGAGGATTGGTAATTGAAATGTCTGGATTAGGACATGTGTTGAGCGAGGGGAAAAATAATTGGCTGCCTGTTTTAAAAAAATTAATTAAAAAAGGAATGTTTGTTTATGCTGCTCCGCAAACTCTTTATGGAAGATTAGACCCGTATGTTTATTCTCCTGGAAGAAAGCTGCAGGAAATTGGTGTTAATTTTTTAGGCGATATTTTACCGGAGTGTGCTTTGGTTAAATTAGGATGGGTTTTAGGACATCCTAGTTGGAGAGGCTCAGTTTCTACTAAGCTAAAAATGCTTGAGAATGTTAACGGCGAGTTTAATGAGAGATTGGGAAGTGAGTTTTTGATCTGATTTATTTTTATTAATCATTATATTCTAAATTTTGAAATTTTTTTAAAGAGGTAGTTATTCTTGTGTGCATAAATCTTTAAAAAAGAAGTATAGGTCTATTTAAAATGGGCAATGTAGCTATCATAAGCAAAATTAATGGTATGATTAAAAATCAGGACTATTTAAAGGCTATAGACTGTTTAGAAAAAATAAAAAATATTGACAAAAGAATTGAAATATGTTCTGAGGCATTAAGTTTTTTGGGTGTTGAGAAGGCTGTAGAAAAATATGGAAGAGTCGTGATATATGAAAATAAAGAAGATTATGATCTTGCTAAAAAAGGATTAGCAGGCATTTCTCCAGATGCTCTGCTTTATAGAGATAAAGACGATTTGATGTGTGGGCTTGAAGATATGCTGAACTTCATCCCAGATGATAATCCTATAAAAAGATACTTGAATATGATTAAAAAACCAGAAGTTCCTGAAAATTAAACCCAAAACCTTAAATTCCTTAGAGTTTATTAAATATTATGAAAAAAGTTTGGTGGATTTTGATCATTATTGGAATTGTATTAATTGGATGGATGTTTGTAAGATTTGTTCTTGGAGGAAGCGAGGATGATTGGATAAAAGATTCAAGAGGCATTTATATTAAACATGGAAATCCTGGTTCTGTTCCCGATTATGTTAGAGAACAGCAGGATGCTGTTGATTGTGCTTTGAATTTGTATAATACTAAGAAACAAGAAGGAATGCAGTTTTCAGGTCAGTGTTTAGGAAAATGCAGTAATTATGCTGTTGATATTGTCCATGTTCCCAGAACAAATGAGGATAATTTAACTGAAAATCAGTGTTCTGATTATAGGGAAGGAAAAGTCAGTAAGTTTATAGAATTAGATAAAAATGGGGGGATTGTGAGGATTTCGTGATTTTTTGTTTTTGAAATTTTTGGTAATCTGTAAGACGATTTTAAGCTGAGATTAGCGAGCTTAATCTGATTTTTAATAGCTTGTTTTATTTAACATCGTTTTAGATGAGATTAAACTTTTCACCGAAAAGTTTAAATATTAGTTATACATGTATAACTTATAGAAAATTATAAATAATTTTCTAATAATTAAAAATAAATAAACAAAATTTTTAATATATGGAAACAATAAATACCAAGGTTAAGAAATGGGGAAATTCATTTGGGATAATTTTGCCAGCAGAAATAGTTAAACATAATAAAATTAAGGAGGGCAGTAATATTGAAGTGAGAATAACTGCCAAAAACAAAACCAGGGCAGGGGATATATTTGGAATATTAAAAGGAAAATTAGCAAGAGATACAGATGATCTTCTTAAAGAGGTAGACAGAGATTTTGAGAAAAATGAGTGAAGATTATTTTTTTGATACATACGCTATTATTGAGATAATAAAGGGAAACCCAAATTATGAATTTTTTAAAGATAATGTTATAGTTACAGGAGCAATGAATATCGCTGAGGTTTATTATGCCTTACTTCTTGAAAACACAGAGGAGTTTGCTGATTTAATTATCAAAAAGTTGAATGTACAAATTATCGAAATAAGCCAGGATATTTCTATTAACGCTGCAAAATTCAGGTATAAGCATAAAAAATTGTTTTTATCATATGTTGATTGTATAGGATATATCTTGGCAAAAGAAAATAATCTTATTTTTTTAACCGGAGATGAAGGTTTCAAAAATATGGACAATGTTAAGTTAATAAAAAAATAATAGACCTTTATTCAATAAGACTGTTTTTTACATGCGCTTTTTGATTAAACCATTATTGTTGTAACTTTGTAGTAGTGTAAAATAGAAAGATTTATAAATGCAGATTTTATAGTAATTCTATGGAAATTAAGGATATTTCACTTGATGAAAAAACCCTTGAAAAATTGAGAAAAACCGGAAAACCATGGAATACCTCAATTGAGAAGGTTGGAAAGGAAAAACTAGATTCTCTTAAAAAAACAATCGCAGAAATAGAATTTCTTATAGAAGAGAGAGAAAATCTTAGTAAAAATCTTATTAGTGAAGCTGAAAATATAAAGATAGATATCAGCAATTTCTTTGTACAGAATCCTACTGGAGTACAGGAAATAAGGGAAAAAATCGCATTAAAGCAAAAACAGGTTGATATTTCTGAATTACAATTAAATGAGAAAATTGACTGCTGGCAGGATGTTGCAAAATTAAAGCAGGAATTAAGGGAAAAGCAAAAAGAATTAACTGACAAGGAAAGCAGGTTTGACATGCTTGATAAAATTCTGGAGGAATAAATAAAATGACAGAAGTAACTTTAGATAATATTACAGACTCTAAGAAAATAGAGATTTTATTGGGAAATACAATCCATGAGTACCTTGGTATTAATGGCAAGACGGGTTGTAATTTAATTGCTTCAACTAATGGTTTTGGATGGACTTTGGGTGAGTATTTATTTGAGATTGCTAATCAGATTTCAAGTAAGGCATATCAAAAGGGTTTTGAATTAGGTAATAGAGAGTTTAAAAACTTTGATCCTGATAAAACAAAATTAAATAATAAAATAAAAGAAGAGTTGTGGTTAACTATTTCGAAATTTATCAGAGATAAAGTTTATGATGCCTATGATTCTTCGAGTTTTGAAATTCCAGGTTTAAGCGAGGCAATAGAACAGGGACCTATTAGTTTTGGTATATATTCTAATCCGGACAGAAAAGCTGCAAGAGAAGCTTTAGTATTAAATTTGGGAAAGATAAATGACCTAGAAGCTTTTTATTTAAGGGCAAAAAATAATCTCTTTAATCGTTGGAAAGAAAGATATGGCTTGTTTAATGGAGCCAAGGGGGATAATTAAAATGAAAGCTTGTTTTGAATTAGACGCAAAGGAATTAGAAGATAAATTTGAGAATATAACCAAAAAGAATGTTATGACTTTAACTCCTTGTTATACTGATAATTTTAGAAGGGTAAATCCGGATGTTTTAAGAGACCAGTTAATAATTCTTAAAGATAGAAGTGATGAATTACATAATTTGGCAATGGAATATCATCTTGGTTGTGGGAAAGAGTTTGAAAGCCCTTTTTATAAAGCCGCGGTTGTTACTGGAGATCTCGCATTAAGAAAGTTAGTTGAAATTTTTGGAGGCTTAGAAGAACAAAATGGAAACTGGAACTGAAACACAAATTGGAATTAGAGATGGAAAGATACTGATTGTTGGAAATGAAAAGGAACTAATAGACAGGGATTTCGGAAATTCTCTATGCACTTTGGTGAGAGATTCTGAGAATAAAAGAATAATTGAAAAGACCTATGATAAATGCGATGGTGGATGGAAATATTTTTGTGAAAGCTCTATCTTTCCAGGACGCCAAAGATATGATGAATCGTTAGATAAATTAGAAAAGGCGAGGATGTAAAATGAAAGATGATTTTCGTGCTGTTGGTTTAGAAGTCTTTTATCCCACTCCTTGTAAGAGGATAGAAAATCCAGAACCTGCTGTTTATGACAGGGGGGACATAGTTAAGATTTTAGTTGGACCAGCTATTGGAAGGCTTGGAAGAGTAGTTGTTGAGAGAAATGGAAATTACTATGATTATGAACCAGATTCTAATCCAGAGGGTGTTGCTGTTTCTGTAATTGAAAAAACAGAACTTGAAGCAGATTTAGAAAAAATGATAACCGCCTTGGGTGATCATGAAGTTTTTTTTAGTCCTGTTGTTAGATGGTTTGATGGAGAAGTTATAAATGATCAATTAGAACTTGTGAGGAAAGTTAGAAATTAAAATGGAAATACAAAATAATAAAAATAAACTGAAAGGAGGCTTTGAATAAAATGAAAAATACAAAATATGATTTTTTGGATAAAATGATAAGTAGAGCAAAGCAATGTGATAGCTATGATTTTTTTAAGAGTTTTGTTGATGATTTGACTGAGGTAGGATTTCCTAATGCAGATTATATAGAACAAAATAAATTATATGCAGAAAGACAATGTTTAATAAATCTTGCTAAAAGGACAGTTTTGGTTAGTGTAAAAAATAAATTAAAATTTCTTAGAGCGATCAATCAAAGTGAAGCTCCAAAAGATTCGGATTTATTAATTAGACTTAGACCTGAAGAGCTTTCATTTCATATAAAAGAATTAGATGCTGATGGGAGAAAACTAATATTATCACATTAAAAAATAAAATGTCACAAACATATAAATTAACTATTGAGGAAATATGCAACAAACTTAGACCTGTCTTTGGCAAGAAAATAGACGAAGTTTATTTTAAATATGCCATGGCTGAAAACAGGGAAGAAAGGGAAGAAATAGAACATTTGCTTAATGCACTTTACCATAAGCATTTAAGCCAATTGCTTGATAAAAATATTCTTTTAGAGCCTCCAAGACACGCATTAGACGGAGATTATGACTTAGCAAATATCGTTTATGCTGACAAAAAAGTAGGAGTTTTTAATTTAAGAGAACAAGATTGGGTCAGGCATGTTTGTATTTCTGGAATGAGCGGAAGCGGAAAAACAACTCTTGCATTCCATGTTATCAGGAATCTTATGAAGAAAAATAAGCCATTTTTAATTTTTGACTGGAAAAAATCATTCAGGCCTTTGTTAAAAGTAGACAGTGAATTAATGCTCTTTACAGTTGGAAATGATTCTGTTTCTAATTTATTTAAGATGAATATTAACGAGCCCCCAAAAGGAGTCTCGCCTAAGGAATGGATTAATGTTTTATGCGATCTTTTAGCAGAAAGTTTTTTTGCAAGTTATGGAGTGCATAAAATTATTTTAGAGACATTAGATGAAGCATTTAAAGAATGGGGAGTTTACAAAGGAAGCAAAAATTATCCTACTTGGAACCATATTAAATGGAGATTAGAGGAAAAAATGGCAAAAATAAAGGGAAGAGAAGCTGGATGGATTGAATCTGCATTAAGAATAGCTTCTGTTCTGACATTTGGTGATTTTGGAAAAACCTTAAATTACAAGGGAGAAAATGGATTAAAAGCAGAGGATGTGCTTGATAAAAAACTGATTTTTGAGTTAAATTCTCTTGGTAATATTGAAAAAAAATTCTTTTGCGAATTTATTTTAACTTATATTTACAAGTTAAAAAAAGCAGGCCAGACAAAAATAAACAGCAATTTTGAGCATGCTATTATTGTTGATGAAGCACATAATATTTTCCTTAAGGACAAGACTCATTTTGTAAGCGAATCTGTCACAGATATGATTTACAGGGAAATGAGAGAATATGGAATAGGCTTAATCTGCTTAGACCAGCATATTTCAAAATTATCAGATACTGTAGCAGGAAATTCTGCGTGCCATATTGCATTTCAACAGCAATTACCTAATGATATTGAAGCTATAAGCAGATTGATGCAGTTAAATGACAAAAAAGAGTTTTTCTCTAAACTGCCTGTTGGCTCTGCCATTGTAAAATTATCAGAAAGGTATAACAATCCTTTCTTGATTGAAGTTGATGAAGTAGAATTAAGAAAAGAAGAAGTAACAAATGCGGACATAATTGGCAGAATGCAATATTTGTTCCAGGTAAAAGAATTAGAAGAGGGCAGGGATGAAGAATTTAAGAATAATTTAATGCAGGAACATTTGAAATTAGACCCTAAAATAAGGGAAGATGAAAATGAAAAAATAGAGCCTGTTAGAGTTCCCAATCATGCGCTTTATAATGGAGAATTAGAGCATATTAAAGAGAAAAATCTTAATAAAATAGAGTTAACTGCAGAGCAGAAAATACTTCATGAGTTTATAGGAGAAAAAGTAAAAGCAGGCTGGAATTTAGATGAGATTGAGAAGTTTATGGAAGACAGAAAAGAACTTGGGGGATATACTTCTGAAGATGTTTCTAGTGCTGTGAATTATTATTTGGGGAGAAATGTTGTCACTTCAGAGGCAGAACAAAACCACAAGGTTTATAAAGCAGAAATTCCTATAAAAAAGACAATTAATAGTGATGGATTAAGTGATGAACAGAAGAGATTTATTGCTTTTCTGCAAGCAAATCCTGAGCATAAATTAAGCACAGTTGAGATCTATAAACAAGTAGGATTATCAGCAAGGAAAGGAAATAAGATTAAGAATGAATTAACAGACAAAGGATTAATCATTGTCAAAGAAATCAAATATGACAAGGGCTGGAAGAAGATTATAAGATTAAATTAAAAGAAAAATATGTCATTAACAGCTAACCTATAATGCAGCAACTTAAACGCTTGAGCAATTAAGATTAAGCGAAGAAGAGTTGGGAGTTATCGGGGAAGAAAAACAATCAGTTTTCTGGGTGATAAAATACAATATCGGCAATATCAAAAACTGATTAAGGCGATGTTGAGAAATTTAAGCTGCTGAAAAATAGCTTAATGAAAACTCAATCAAAGCTTAAAATCGTTTGTTAAATTACCAAAAAACAAAATCATATTCATAAAATATAAACATAAAAACAACAACAAACCACAAACAAGCAAAAACAATTTAGAGATTACAGAGATATAACACAACAAAAGATACAACACGATAAGTAATATACAAGAGATAATGTGGTTTAAACATGTTAAAAGATAAAAATAACATGAGAAATATCTTGATGAGTAAACAAAAAACTCATATAAACAGGATATAAAATTAAAGATTTCTTTAAAGTTTAGTAGTCAAATTCAGCGGAATACCCCTATTCTATGAATATTCAGCGGAATACCCTGAAAGATTAGGCTAAAACAATACAAAACAAGGGTGAAATACCTATTTTAAAGAGAATTAAAGAGAAGAAAGGAACAAATGAACATCTTGAAAATAATTGATACTGCCCGCGGAGGCAATAAATCTATTTGGACTAAGATAGCACCTGATGATATAAATTACTGCAAAAGGGACGAGGGCATTACTTTTATTGTCCTTAAAGATAAAAGGAAAGTAAAAACTTCAGAGTCTCTTGATTCCATCTTATCTAAAATGAATGGTACGAGATCAGACTTTGAAACAGGGAACATAATTGTTCTGAGTGCTGGTGGCGGGCATTCTTCTTTTCCGGCTATTCTAAACATTGTTAATATAGCCAGGAGAAGACCGAATAAAATCGGAGCAGACGAAGTTGTATTTGAGGGTGGTGGGGCTTCCGTGGTGTTTGATAATTAATAGAATTAAGACAGATAATGAGAAAGGGTTTATTATGAATAGCGCGTTAATTTTAGAACATAAGGAATTTAAGAAATTGATTCCTTCTTTTATCTCTGGGGTAGTTATTAGCTTACTCTTTTGCATATTCTTAAGTTTGCGATTAGGTTCTACTCCATTAGATACTATTATTGTTAGTTTAGGTCTTGATTTGATTGCAGTTATAAGCATTGTTAATAAGTACACTTTAGCTTCTGCTTTCGGGGCTATAATCGGTACTATCTTAAGCTTTTCTTTGTTGATTTGCTTTTGATTCAGGAGGATAAAAATGATTTTTAGAATATGTATCTTTTTCTTTCCTATTATATGCCTTCTGATTGGCTGTTGGTTAGGGTCGCGGCCAAGTTTAGCTTCAATATACAGAGACATAGCCAGATCACATAGAGATACAGCAAGGGCGTATAGGAATATAGCAATAACATATGAACGCGCAGCAAAAGCGTCGTTGGATAGGATAGAAAAATTGGTGGAAAGAATTGACTTAGAATGAAAACAAAAAAGAAAGATGAGGTGCTAAAATGAATGATGATGAACGAACAACCTTAATTTTATGCGGGTTTACTTTGTTAAATTGGTTTCTCTCCCTTTCTTTGGTTATTTTATTTGTGGGAGGATACCGTCCTATTCCCGTGTTTGGCAAAATACTGATAACTATTGTTTTTTTGGGTGTTACCCTGCAGATCTTTTTTTTATATTCTATGGGGAAAGCTATGAAGAAAAAGAGGAAGGAGAATGGCTATCTGTAGTTGTTTTTGAAATTGAAAAATGAGAACAACCTTTTTTGGAGAAATCAAAATGAGACATTTAATATTAACAATTTTTGTTTTGTATGTTCTGATTGCAGGGGTCTTTTCGGCAGTCAAAGGGTATCAAATTTACAGGGATACCGATGCTCTGATTGATAGAGCGCAAGTTGCGGCTGATAGGGAAGACATGCTCGAATATATAGAACAACTAAAGTCAAACATGGAAAAGTGGGGTTTAACTAAAGGATATACAGCCTTGATTTTTAAATCGTCCATAAGCGATATGAGCCAGCATTATAAGACAGTAAATCGTTATATTGAGCGACTTGAGGGTATTAAGGATGTACCAAAGAGTGATACTACTTATCAAGTTGCTCTTAATGATTTAAGAGGCGCTATTCGCGAGCTCCCCAATCCTGCAGCCGGCTGGTTTTGGGTACATTATGGTTGGTGGTTGTTAGTTATTGGGATAGTTCTGCTATTTCTTGTGATAGTGGTATGGTGGGATGAGATATATTAAAAACAAAAACGCCGTTTTCAGCGCCTAAAATTAAAGGAGGTGATTTTATGATTGCTCGCTTATTAAAACTTAACCAATAATTCTCTTACGGCGTCCGGGGGGGTTAACATCGAAATTCAAAGGAGAAATCAAGGAGGTGATTATATGTTGTAACACATAAAAATTAAAGCTTTGTTTCCCGGTTGTATTTTTAATTTTTTACAACCACCTTTTAGATTGGTTTGCAGGATGGATTATATTTTCCATGGACATTAACATGTAAATGCGGTTAATTAGCCTGGTTGAAAACATCCATCCTGCTGTTATCTTAATTTTCTATATATTTCATCGTGTAGTTAAAATAAACATTGTCAAGTGTTTTTTAGAAAGGTTAATCTTATGACAAAGAAATTTTTTAAGTGGTGCATTACCGCCCTTTTAACCCTTGCACCGCTTATATTAACTCTGGTGGTTGTATTCAAGGTTCTGCAGATAGCTGAGTTTATATTTAGCTCAGTACTCAGGGCTGTTTTGGGAGAAAAGCTGTATTATCCCGGGATGGGGATGATTACAACTTTCATTGTTCTTGCCCTATGCGGATATCTTCTGGAGAAACATAACTTTTTCAGAAGGATTTTTTCCCGGTTCTCTGGTTTAATAGAGAAAATTCCCGGGGCAAGAGCAATCTACAACTTTGTCAAGAACATTATTTCACTTTTCGGAAGTTCGAAGAAGGGCGAGTTTAGTGAAACAGTGCTGGTGAAGTTTGGTGATGGCAGATATGAAATTGGCCTAGTCACTTGCAAGGATTTTACAGGAATTATGCCCGAGATAGCAGAAATTGAAGGAGGATTAATTGGAATAGTTTTTCCATGGGCTTTCCAGTTTGCTGGTCGTCCGGTTCTTATTCCTGAAAGCATGATAGTGAAAAGACTTAAAATGTCCCCAGAAGAAGCACTCAGGATGGTCTTCACAGGCTTCATACTTCTGGATAAAAATGAAAAATGAGAAAAGGAAAGTTAAACTTATGAATATAACAAAAACATTTTTTTCCCTCAGGGAAAAAGGAGAAGAAAAATGCGTACTACTTTGACTTCTATTCTATACAGGATATTTCTGATTATTGTAGCGGTAATGACTATATCAGTGATTACCAGGCTTACTGAGATACATTTCGGCGTGATATGCAAATCTCCAAATTTTTGGGCAGGGATTATTGTTAATGTTGTGCGATTTTTCCTTGACGGCCTGTTTTTTTGCCTTATCTTGAGGTTGACAAATATAAACTCAATGATAAGCAGGATGAGAAGAACGCATAAAACCGCAATTTGTTTGATGATTGCGGTTTTATTTATGAGCATGTTCTGTCTGTCTGGCTGCAAGAAAACAGGAACAGAGGCAGGTTCTACCTTAGGTCATCATGTAGGTTGTCCTAACTGTGGAAATAGCTGGGAATCGGGACAAATTGGTGACATATTATTCACTTCTGATAGAGGGGTAATGATTTGCAAGAAATGTTTAGCAAATCCCTCTTGCCTGGACGAGACAAAAATTGAACAGAGATTAATTGATTGCAAATGGGATCCAGAGGATATTTCTCTTGTAAAGAAAGCGATTATTAAGTACAAGGAGAAAAAGCCTTAGAAAATAATTTAAATTCCTTTATTTTTCTTAATCAGAGAAAATATTTCTAGAGATGGTAGGAATAGCTTTTTTTCTCTGCTGAATATAAATTTACCTTTTGGAGGGGTAGAAATTGGTGAATGATAGAAAAGGATTATCATTCTGATCTATTTAGAGGGAGCGCCAATTTTTATTAAAGGGTGATTATCATGAAGAAGTTATTAAAGAGAGAGACAGTAGTCATGGTTGTGTTGACATTAGTTGTTTTTGTTCTTGGGTTTGTGAGTGGTTGCGGGACAGTTAATGGAGTATTCCAGGATGTTAAAACTGGTGCTACTGCTATTAGCAACCAAACACAGAAGTTAGCTGATAAAGAAGAAGATATGCAACAGAAGATGCAGGAAAAGGATCAAGTGTACCATCAAAGAAGAGCTGTATCTGCTCTTGAATATCAGCAAGAAAAAGATAAGGCAAATGCCGAATCTTATACAAGAGCAACTTCTAAGTCTAACAACCGCTAGCTGCTGAATGCGGAGGGACCAGACCGTATGATTCGCATCTTAGATTAAGTTTGGGTTTCAAATCCCGCTGGTCCCATATTTTTATGAATATATACGCGGGGGCTGGACACATTCTGATTTCGCTCAATTTCCTCCCTTCATATATCCAAAAGGAAGAGCATCAGGAACCAGCCCTTTTGTTATCATTTTCTGAATTTAATTTTTTAAGGACTTTTTTGAAAGGAGTCAAAGTAAGATGAAGAAGAATTTTTTTGTATTAATGAATTCCAATGGGGAAATTTCCAAGGGTTTTCAAGATTCAGAACCCAAAAGAAATCAGGTGCTTCTTTGTGTTGACTGTGTTTTCTCGGATAATGAAGAAAAAATAACGAAAATCGAAAACACCATGGTTATCAGGAGAAGCAATCACTTTAATATAAGGGAGAAAGTAAATGAGCTTTCTTCTGAAGCCCTGAATAAACTTTTTTGTTTCACCGGAGTTAAGAAGGAGGATTATGTTGATAAAAAGAGGGCACAGTACAATAGGGCTTTGGTGCCAGCGGGTGCTACAGAAAACTGGTAGTGGTTTTTTTGAGTTTTATATTTTTAGATGGAAAGGGCAAGAAATGACAGAAGAATCTTTTGTATTTTTGTTGGCATGTTGCTGACAAAGTAAAATAAAACTAATCAAATTAAAAACTTTTTTTAAGGAGAATCAGAAATGAAGATTTTTGGGATTGTAATGTTGGCGATTTTTGTTCTGGTGATTATTTTAGGGGTTTCATTCGTGGGAGGCGGCATCGGGATTTACAATAGTTTAAAGACCTCGAACAATACAGTCGACCAGGCAGCGGCAGATATCGATACAGTTACACAGAGGAGGATGGATTTGATTCCGAATCTTGTTGGAGCTACAAAAGGCGTTATGAAATTTGAGAAAGATGTATTTGTCGAAGTGACTGAAGCAAGATCAAAGGCAGGCCAGGCAAATATCAGCTTTAAAGACTTGCAGAATGTAACTCCCGAACAAATGCAGCAATTTCAGGCTGCCCAGCAGGGGTTGTCCGGCGCAATTTCAAGGCTTCTCGTGGTTATGGAAAAATATCCTGACTTAAAGTCACATACGCAGGTTACTCAGCTTATGGATGAGCTTGCCGGAACTGAGAACAGGATTGCTGTAGCCCGGAAGAGATATAACGAAACTGTGAAGGCTCTTAACGACCAGATTGTTGTTTTTCCGAACAATATTATTGCGGGATGGTTTAACATTCAGAAAAGGACAATGTTCCAGGCAGATGAAGCTGCGAAGACCGCGCCCAAAGTCGACCTTTCTCTCGACAAATGATCCTTTTCCGGATTGTCTGATTAATATTAACGGGGCAGAGCTTAAATTCTTAAAAAAGTTTCTGCCCCTTTATTTTTTTAAGGGTAAATTTATGAAAAAGAAAAAAGCTTTTACAATAGTTGAGCTGCTTGTTGTTATAGCGATACTGGCTATTATTATAAGTGTCGCTATACCTGCTTTCAGGTCTGCTTCTAAGTCTGCTAAGGAAAAATCATCGCCGGTCTCTCATACTAAGACCAGCCAAACTCAGGCAAGCTCAGGCAATGAAAAGTCCAATTACACCGGAGAGGTTCCATCTATAACCCGGAGAGTTACTGATTACACCGGGATTCTTTCAAGTAATGAAGTTGCACAACTGGAGAGCAAGCTTGAGCAGTATGAGAAAACAACATCCAACCAGATTGCCGTGATGATAGTCAATTCCCTTGAGGGCAAGGACCTTGATGAATTCTCCATAGCAATAGCTGAAAAGGCAAAGCTCGGGCAGAAGGGCAAGGATAATGGCGTGCTTGTTTTTATAGCCAGGAATGACAGGAAAATCAAAATTGAGGTTGGCTACGGGCTTGAAGGAGCATTACCAGATGGTATGTGCGGAAGGATAATGGATAACGAATTCCTGCCTTTCTTCAAAAAGGATGAAATGTACAATGGAATTAACAACGGCGTAGACAAGATAATGCTGGCAATCAAGAATGAATATACTGCTGATACAACAAGCAGAAGTAACAATACGGGTAACAACGAAGATGTTTTGAAGCTTCTTGGGATAGCGTTTGTTATCCTCTTTCTTTTCTCTGGATTTTGCGGAATATTCCACCCCATTGCAGGAGGAGTTGCAGGAGCTATTGGCTCTTTCTTTATTGTCAAATTCTTCTACTCTTTCATGTGGGCGATTCCAGCGGCTGTTATCGGATTTTTGATCGGGATGATTGCAAAAGACATTCTTGAAGGAATGGCCAGCGGCAGTGGAGGCGGCGGGAGCTATGGCAGGGGGAGTAGTTGGTCTTCCGGGAGTTCCCACAGCAGCGGCTCCAGTTTTTCTGGCGGCGGCGGGCATTTCGGAGGTGGTGGAGCTTCAAGAAGCTGGTAAAACAGGTAAAGTTCAAAAAATGTATGTAGTTAAAAAATTATTAAACTTTTTAGAAGGGACAATATTTATGAGTTACACTTACACTATTAAATATCTTCTTGAAAATGGAGGTAAGGAGAAAATCGAAAAGGCAGTGAAGGAAGCAGAATTAAAAACTGCCGGAGAAATAGTCGTTCAGATAGTCAAGGAAAGCCGCGGATTTTTGGGCAGGGCAGTTGGTTCAATATCTGATAAAGAGGCTGTTGAAAAAAGAGCTGAGAGAGAATTCATGAATCTGGGTATTCAACAGACAACCGGCCGCACTGGCGTATTAATCCTGGTATCCCTTAAGGAAAGGAGAGTCAGCATCAAAGCAGATAAGGACATCAATGATCAAGTTTCAGAGGGAACCTGGGACAAGCCGGCAGATATTGTGGTTGATGGGTTCAAAATGGGTGCCCCTATTTCCGGGATATGCAATGCAGTTGAATTGGTCGGCAATCTTCTTGCTGAGCGCTTTCCGAGGAAAGCTGACGACAAGAACGAGCTGTCTGATGAAGTCAGGATAGGGTGAGGGAGGTTAAAATATGAATAGAAAAATAAAAATCTTATTTTTAATCTGGCTCTCATGCCTGGCAATTCCTTCAACCTTAATTGCAGCAGAGTATCCTTCTCCTGTGGGCTATGTGAATGACTTTGCAGGAATTCTTCCAGGCGATATGAAGCTCAGATTAGAGCAAAAGCTTTCTGAGTACGAAAAACAAACCTCAATTGAAATCGCTGTAGTCACTACAAAAAGCCTTGATGACATGAGCATTGAAGACTGGTCTATCGAATTAGCAACAAAATGGGGTGTAGGCAAGAAAGGCAAGGATAATGGGCTTGTTGTTGTCATCGCCCCGAATGAAAGGAAAATCAAAATTGAGGTTGGCTACGGGCTTGAAGGCGATTTGCCTGATGGGAAATGCGGCAGGATACTTGACAATTTTGCTATTCCTAATTTTAGGGAGAATAATTATCCCAAGGGAATTGAAGAAACAGTCAATGCAGTAATGAATGAGTTAGGCACAAAGTCTGCAGAAGAAAGAGCAGCTGAAAGAGCAAAAGCTGAGGAAGAAAGAAAGCAGGCTGAAGAGAAAGCATTGAAAGCCTTTAAGTGGTTTGGCTTATTGATGCTTTTAGGGATAGTTACTGCAGGATTTGTTGCCTGGATTGTCGGCATACGCAACAGGAAGCTGCGTGAGATTCAGAGAATTGAGGAAATGAAAGAAGTGCTTGAAAAAGGCATCAAGAATCTTCCGCATGAAATTGCTCAAGTGGAAAGTAATAGAACAAAAGCTTCCAGTATCTTAGAAGAGATTAAGTCCGAAAATCCTAAAGAGAACTGGGGAGATTTTGTTTCTGCACTTGCCACAATTCCTGTGCTTCTTGCTTCTGCAACAGCATTACTGGGATCTGCAAGTAAAAAAAATCCTGAGGATATTAATGAACTTACCAGAGCTTATGAAGACATTACACTGGCTAAAGGGAAGCTCAGCGATATTGAGCAGATTTTGGGAAGTGTATCTGCAAGGCAAAGGGAAATTAAAGAAGCCAAAATGAATTACGGCCAAAACCTCAAGAAAGCTGAAAAGGATGTTAAGGATGCTTTGGAACTTGCTGATAAGCACAAAGACAGAAAAGAAGCAAAAAAGAAAGCAGAAAAAGCAAGGGAAAAGCTTGAAGAAGCCAAGAGAATTGCTTCAGGCGATGATTTGATAAACTGGCTTGCTGTTGCCTTACTTCTTTCAGCTGTCATGAGTCTTGCTAAGGAAGCAAAAGCTGATGCTGTTTATGTTGAAGAAGATGATGACGATGATGATTCTTCTTCTTATCACCATTCGAGTTACCATAGCAGCAGTTATTCTTTTGGCAGCAGTTCAAGCAGCTATACAAGTCGCAGCAGTTTTGGTGGTTTCGGTGGTGGTGGCTTCGGTGGTGGTGGTGCTTCGAGAGGCTGGTAATAACCTTCTGAGTTTTGAAAACTAAAAGACGGAATTAACAAGGAGGTTATATGCCTGCGAATCTCATATTGTACAAATTAATTTTAACATTTTTGCTTTTCTTTGTTCTTAGCTTATGGAAAATAAAGGTGGAGCATAGAAAAGCGAGAGAATGGATGGATTCACACCCTGATTATAATGCCTCTGTTGTTTATGAGGGAATTAAGCTGAGGAAGAAAAATAATTCCCTGCCAGTTTTTGGGTTTGCGGTTTACTATGTTGGTTACCTGGGCAGAGTTATTGCATACAGGTCACAATCATAGAGAAAATAAAACCCTCCTGGCTTCAGTGTTGAGGTAATTGTTCCAGAGAGTGTTAAAGTTAATGTGATGAAATTTGTGGAGGGTGATGAATTTTTTTGAATGTGTTTTGTTGGCATGTTGCTGACAAAGTAAAGAAGAATATAGTAAAATTTTATTAAGGAGAAATTGAAATGTTTAGGATACTTTTAGCAGTGCTTTTTGTTATAGGTGCAGTATTGGCATGGAAGACCTTCGGCCAGAAACAGGTAACAAATAGGGGTGGCCGATCCGAGGACAATCCATATTACTTTTTGGTGAGAATAGTGTGCGGGTTTGTACTCTTCTTGGCTGTGATTCTTATTCTATCAACTTCTTTTGTTGTAATCGGAGCCAATGAAACCGGGCACCTTATCAAAGTTTTCGGTTTCACATCTCTTCCTGAGGGGAAGATTATCGCAGCAAATGGTGAAAAAGGTAAACAGGCGCGAATTATTCCTCCAGGATTTCACTTTGAATTTCTGCTGAATGTCCTCTACAGAGTTGAGAAAAAGCAGGACATCGTTGTGCCTCCGGGATATTGCGGAAAAATAACTGCTTTAGATGGGGAACCTCTTCCTGAAGGAGAAGTTTATGCTCCTGAATGGGCTGCTGAAAACTTTGCCAACATGCTCAAAGCAGAATATTTTCTGAATAATCAAGGCAAGAAAGGCCCGCAGATCTCGGTCATCAAACCTGGAACTCAGAAAATCAATCAGTATTTGTTCGAGGTAGATGTAAAACAAAAAGTTACTACAGTAGAGCAGGGCTTTGTAGGAGTTGTTAAATCAAATGCCCAGCAAGTTCTGTATATCCAAGAAGAGGTTAATAAGCTCAACATGAGAACAACTGAGAATCTTGCCTCTTTAGTAGTTCCTAGAGGATATAGAGGAGTTTGGAAAGAAGTTCTCCCTGCCGGGCAGTATTATCTGAACAGCGATGTTTTTACAGTTATCCCTATTGACACGCGTGTTCAGACTTGGGAATATTCTGGGGGATTTCTGAGGAGATATATAGACCTCAAGGTAGACCAGAATGGAAGTATAATCCAGACCGAGAGGCAAGAACAAATTCCTATTCCTGAAGGCGCTGCGGATAGAGCCATAACAGTCAGGATTGAAGGATGGGAAATTCCTCTCGACTCAAGAATCCTTATCCAGGTTGACCCTGAAAAAGCTCCTTATGTTGTTGCTTCTGTTGGCAATATTGATGAGGTGGAAAATGATATTATCACACCCACATACAGGAGCATTCTGAGAAATGTCTGCGGATCAGAAGACAGGAAAGCCCTTGAATTGATTTACAACAGAGAAAATCTGGAGAGCATGGTTGAAACTCGCGTAAAACCTGAGGGAGATAAAGCCTATATCACTATCAAAGAAATTCGCTTTGGAGAACCGGCTTATCCGCCTGAGTTAATGGTTGCGAGATTAAGAGAGCAGCTTGCTGAGCAACTCAACAAAACTTTCCAGGAAGAGAAAAAGGCTCAAGACCAGAGAATTGAAACCGAGAAAGCGAGAGCGCAAGCGGATCAACAACCGACCCTTATAGAAGCACAGATTAAAAAGCAGGCGGCTGATTTTGAGAAAGATGCAGCCAAACTTAAGGGTGAAGGTGAAAAACTGAGGTTGACAGAGATAGCAATTGGTCAGAAGGCCCAGGTAGAGGTTCTTGGTGAGGACAGGGTTATGCAGCTCGCTATGCTTAAGGAAATCCTTGAAACTGCCAAGGCCAATCCTGAAATCGTGAAAGTCCCATATATATTAGTACAAGGACAGAATGGCGGGTTAGAAGGGGCAGCAGCTATTCTCGGAGCCAGCAACTTAAGTCCTGTATTGTTGGGACAACAGTCCAAAAAAGCAGACTCTCCTACGGCTCCGGCAGAGATCAAGAAGTAAAATGTTAGTTTCATACGGCGGAATTTAATAACTGAGAGAAGCAACATGTGTAAAAAGATATTCTGCTTCTGAGGTTAGGGACCAGTGATATACATCTTAGATTAAATTGCCCAAGGTTTTAAGAACCTGGCTGGTCCCATTTTTGTTTTTATACTATACATACTCCTGGGCTGGGTTTCTCTTATTTTTTACTTGGCTTTTGGCGTTAACCGCAAACCCCCAACTGAGTAATTGGACTCAGCCCTCTTTTTTTGTTTAAATTCTTAAGGAGAATATTTATGAGCAAATCAAATGTCTTGATAATCGAAGGAAGTGTTGCTGAAGCAAATGCGATGAGAAAGTTTTTTTCAGATTCTGTTTCTAAGTTAGGAGATTATTTTAGGGGTCTTTATCAGCTTCCAAAAGACTCTGATGATTTTGGATTTAATTTAACTACTGCGGTAGGTATTAAAAAAATCTGCAAGTCATTAGAAGGAAGCGAGCCTGCTTATGACATAATTATTATCGGGGATAGTCATATTGACCAGAAGACTATTTTGAAATCCCTAAACAGGCTGAATTACAAGCCCATAATAATTGTTATTACTTCTGATTATTCAATGAGTTCAATTTGTGAGATTATGCGGCTTGGTGCATGGACTTGTGTTCCTGTTCATTCTTTAGATCTTGTTTTTAAGAAAACGCTTTTGGCATTAGAAGAGAAAGAAAGACAGGCTAAACAGAATGAATTGAACAGGGAAGGTAATGAGTTCGTTGCTGATAATTATCGTACTAAACTTTATCCAAAGTACAAAGATAACTTTATTGCCTGTGAAAAAAAGAAAGGTAAGTGGAAAGTTGTTGCAGCTTCTCCAAGTTACCTGGGACTTTTAATAAAGCTTGGAAAAGACTGGGAAGAAAGAGAGTTGCATTTTTGTTTTATCAAAAGTTAACAGGATAAAACATTATTTGGAAGAAAGGAGGTCATTGCAAAAGTTAAAAATCAGATTTGCTGAAAGTTGTTCTATGTTTTTTGTTTGGGGGATGTAAGATTATGGTGTGTTACCATGATCAGATGTTAATAAAGATTTTGTTTAACAATTTTTATTGGAGAAATTAAAGATGATTAGAAGTAAATTTTTCACAATTTGTCTGATGGCGCTGGTATCAATATTCCTCAGTGTTGCGATTGCTGATACAGAGCAAAACACGAATGTTGATACATCAACGATAGTGCTTGCAGGAGCAAATGCAGATCCTTCGGTCAACATAGTCAGTGAAGCCAGCAAGTTTAATACTCCCCCGGCGTATGTACTTATGAACCCGGGCTTGCTTCATGTTGCGTCACCACGTCCTGCAATGCGGAATGGAAACAATTTTAGTGAAGCGTTTCTGGATGGATATTACACCAAGCAGATGACGAAGATGGCTATTAAAGGCACTTGTGGCTGGTTCGGCGAGAAGTATAAAGAGAATAAAGCTCTTGTCCGCACTAACTGCGATTCAAGTGGTATTGGTGAAGGTGCTCCATTAGACAAGGATGGAAACCCAATTCCGGGAGTTATGGTTTTGCATATGATTAATCGTCTTGACGCATTTAAGGTTATGAGAGATTATGACCTTATGGGTTTTCGGACTGTCGAAGGCGATACTGACATCATGGTCTTCCAGGGCGAGATGAAGGAAGTTGGCAAGGCTATATGTGATAAAGCAGACCTCGTCCTTGTTTATGGCGCAATGAATATTGGAACACACGCAGACAGCTTTGGTATCGGTGCTTCTCCGGCAACTTCATACCAGAACAGTTCGTTTGTAGCCAGCATGGGATATGTCAGCGCCAATACCTTCGCTTCAGGCAAGCCTCAGGTTTCTATTCTTATACTTAAGAAGAAGACGGAACCAGTAAGTAAAACAAGTGCCGAGAACTTGTATGAGAAGTATTATTATGAATTACCGAAGTCTCAAGAGAAAAATGCAGAACCCAAACAGCCTGATGTCGTTGACTTAAAAAATGAGAAAGTCCTCGAGTAATTCTGCGCTTTCTTTGTTACTTTGGGGGAGAAAGGAGGTATCAACAAAACCCCAATTTGTTTTTTGTTGAAAGTTGTTATGTGTTGTTAGTGAAGTAACTGACAACAGAAATTTGCAAATTTTTGTGTCCAATCGGACAAAGGAGTGTTTTAAAATGAATAGGAAGATTTTTTCTTTGATTACAATTGTTATGCTGGTCGTGGGTGGAATTGCTTTTGCGGGACATCATGAAGAGCTTTCCACATTTGCTGGTGTGAATGGCGACCAAAGCATTAAGGGTTGCGGAACTGCCGGAATGGATGCAAGTATTTTGAGCGGGCAAATAGACACACCATTCCTTACTGCTCAGGGCGGTATAGCTGAGATAGACCTTTGTATTATGGGCAAGGGCAAGCTTAAACAGGCCGGTTGTGCAATTGTTGAGAATGAGATTGATAAATGTCGTCTTGAAAAAGAGACACTCGCAAGTGCAGGCGGCGGTCAGGAGATTAAGGGTTGCGGAGCTGCTGAAGCCAGTTATGGTGCAGCTTCAATGCAAATCGAGACTCCTTGCCTTACTGCTCAGGGCGGTATAGCTGAGACAGATCAGTTGATGACTGGTGCTGGCAAGCTTGAACAGGGTGGCGGTGCAACTGTTGAGAATGAAATTGACAAATGCCGCACTGAAATAGAGCAATCAGCATGTGCTGGTGGTGGCCAAAGTATTAGAGGTAATGGTGGTGCTGAAGCCAGTTATGGTGCAGCCGCAGGACAAGTCGAGACACCTTTTCTTACTGCCCAGGCCGGTGCAGCTGAGACAGACCAGCTTATGATTGGTACTGGATGTCTTGAACAGGGCGCTGGAATACATCTGGAAAATGAGATCGATTCTCGCGGTTTCGAAGCTGAACAAAGTGTTTGCGGCTCGAATAATCAGCGTGCCTACGGCGAAGCAGTTATGGCAAACAGCCTGAGTGGATGCGCTGCGCAGGTACAAACTCCATGCCTTACTGCCCAGGTTGCCAATGTCAACTCGAGTTCGTTTATGGCCGGCTCAGGATGTTTGTCAAGCAGTACAAACATTAGTGTAAGCAACAGGATTGAATCAAACGGAGGTCCTAAGTAAGGCAATCACCTGATTTGTGACCTAGTTTGACGTTTATGTATTGATTTCGGGGGACTCTATCTGGATTTTTGTTTTAATTTGGATAGAGTCCCTTCTTTTTTTAAGACTAACTATAATCTCTAATCTTTTTTATCAGGATTACAGGCGATTATTAGTCTTAAAAAAATAAAAATTATCATTTAAAGAAAGGGGTAATTTATGAAAAAGTTAATCATAGTCTGGTTAGTATCATTTCCAGTTATATTTCTTGCTGGATGCGGTGAACAAATGTCAATAACAACATCTAAAGGGTTTTTTAATGATTATCTTGATGACGAGATTATCCAGCGCAAAGCTAATTATAAGGAGGGTGTTAACACAATAAACAAACTGGCTTTGGAGATACAGGAAGTCAGGGAAAAAGGAAGTGCAGAAGAAAAACAGGCAATTGAAGAAGGAAAGTTTCCAAAATATCGAGAATTTTTGCAATTAGTGCAGGAGAATCAGAAGGAAAAACAGGAGATAATCAGGGAAGTATTGGTATCTGATTGTAATCTGAATCCATCTGACATATGGATGGAAAAAAATCCAAACCTTGTTTATGTCAGGTATAATGGATTATTAATTCAGATTCAAACACTCTTTGTAGGACAGGTAAGAGCAAGAATGGCTAACGAAGCAATGATTAATAAGGACTTTAATTTTAAAGTCAGTCCTGATGAAAAATATTTCAGGAAAATGGAGTTGTTGAGCAATAATCTTGCTTTGCCAACAGAGTCGCCTAAATCATATATTGATGAGTCTACATTAAGGAAAGTTTGTGTATTGCGGGAGGCTTATAACTACAGGGAAGTATGGATTCTTGGGACTCCCTGGTCGGCAATGAAAGTTATGATTCAGATTGCTGATATGCCTCTTGATAAGCTTGTTAGATTGCAATCCAAGAACAAGGATAATCCTCTTGTTTTTATGCTTGAAGTAGAAGACCCACGACCAGAAGATAAAAAAATAGCCAGCCCAGAAGAGTCAGAACCTTCAGCAAATAGCGGGTGGTTTATTAAAAGGGCCAAAGAATACGCAAAAAGATGGTTTGAAATTGAATAAGGGTTTATTTTTTTAAGGAATTTTTTGGGAGGGTCGGGTTTCTTTTGTTTTGGGCATTATAGCACCCCGTTTTGCCAAACACGAGAACCTCCCTCCTTTTGCAATCATTTTATTGCATTTCTTATCCTCCTAACGAAAATAGCAAGATGAGACAAAACCTTCACTATGATTATAATCTTGCTATTTTTTTTGGCATTTTAATATTTTTTTGCAAAATTTCTGAAGAGAAGGAGAATTTATGGCTAAAGCCGAAAAAAAGAAAGAAGAAAAGCAGAAACCTAAAGTTGTATGCCCGGAATGTGGCGGCGATAATCTTGATGTCACTGATACTGATGGGGGGATATCAGATGGTGAGATTACAGAAAACACTGCCTGTCTTGATTGCGGGTGTGAATTTGATGTGAAAGCCAAAGTCTGTGACGTGGAGATTACGGTTATTCCAGATGAGGAACCAGATGGATCTTAATTTTCTTTGTGAGAGCGGAAAGGCAAGGTGAGATTTTCAAGAAGACTTAGAAGACGCTTAGTTTTTGTTGTTTCGAAACCATTTTATTATTTTTTTAAAAGAAGGGAAATTTGAATTATGAAGAAGATGATATTGATTTTTCTCGTTGTGGTTTTATTGACCTCGGTTATTGCAAAGGCTGATGTGTATGAGCCGAGTGATCCTAATGCTGCAGGTACAAAATATGTTCTGGACCCCAATACCTGGGTTGATATCAATGACCCAAATAATACTACCTCCTATCCTGATGATGCAAATGATACTGCGGTGATGTTCCATACCATAGGAGGTCCTTCCCTACTGACCCATGTGTTGAATTATGATGAAGAGTGGAACCTTGGTAAAATCATAATCGGGTCTGATGATCCAAATTTGGGCATCTCAGATCCCAGAGATTCTGGAGCTTTTACGTCCAGACGCAGATCATTAATCAATGTGATAGATATGAGTGTTTTTGGGATGCAAGGCTCGCGTTGCTGGCTGGAAGGTGATGCCTATTGCAGCGGGAGATTTTACAATGGAAACGGCAGTCCAAATGGCTCGACCACTTTGAGAGGCATCCTGTCTGTACAAGGCAAAATAGAGCCTTCGCAGAAGAAATATGATGCGATAGTTGCTATGGCAAAGAGAAACTTCGAAGACCCGAACAGCCTGACTGATAAAGACCGCCAGAACCTATATGAGGATATTCTCCATCACCTTACTGCAAGGGCAGGAGCATTCACAATTGATGGCGGTGAGATAATAGCCCCAGAGATAAATGGAAAATTTTCCCTTGCTTATGGGATAATAAAAAGCCCGAATTATCTTGAAGGTGACATCAATGGAGATGGATATGTAGATTTCGAGGACTTTGCAATATTTGCAGGCAATTGGCTGAAGAATAAATGGAACAGCCAGTCAATGATGTCTATGCCCGAAGAAGGTGATAATGGCGGTCTGGAAGAGGAGATGCAATCAGAATCTGAATCAGTAGAAGAGGTTGAAGCCGAGCCTGCTGAGATTGAATCTGTTACTGAAAATCCAACTCCGGCCGAACCCGAACCTGTTGCTGAAATTGCAGTTGCTGAAGAGGCTTACGAGGAACCTTATGAAGAAGTTACTATGATGACACAAAATGATATCCAGGAGTTGAAACGGTGGATCAAGGAAGTATGCAGTGATCCTAATAATGGGATTGAAAATTGTAGCGATACAAGCTGGATAGACGCTATAAGTGCTTTGTAATATACTTTTTTGTTTTTGACAGGGGTGTGTTTTGGGTCTCTTATATAACACAGTGTTTTTGTGTGAAGGTGAGACTCTCCCCCTTGTTTTAAATTATTCATCATATTTCGCATTCTTCCTCCTAACGAAAATAGCAAGATGAGATAAAACCTTCACTATACTCTTGCTATTTTTTTTGGTTTCTATTATATACTACAATATATATCTTACAGTATATATTTTTAATCTCATAAAGTTTAACTATTGAATAGTAACTTTTAAATAGTTACAAATCTTTGATTTTATGTCAATAATTACAATCATATTCATAACATAAACAAACAAAAATAACAACATACATACCACAAACCACACAGCAAGTGAAGTTACAACAGAGATAAAACACAAACAAAGATAAGCAACAATTAGAGAAAATTGTGGTTTGAACATGCATATTAATTTAATAAAAACAAAAAATGCATGCGAAAATATCCTAAACTCTTGGCACAAAGCCATTAAAAACAGGATATAAAATTTAAGATTTTCTTAGAGTTAATTATCTCTAACGAGCGAAATACCTTTCGAGTTAAGGTAAAAAATAGCAACTAATGATGTGAAATACCTTATTTTTATGGTAATTTAAATAAAATATTAGCAATCAACATTTCTATTTTGACACAGAGGTTACAAAACCGTAAGGAGATAAATTATCA
The DNA here is from genome assembly GCA_028718805.1 of Candidatus Nanoarchaeia archaeon. GTDB lineage: Archaea > Nanobdellota > Nanobdellia > Pacearchaeales > GW2011-AR1 > ARS1285. The sequence goes on from JAQUKY010000011.1 coordinate 31,644, forward strand.
TGTTTAAGAAAAAATTTACAATTTGCTATTTGGCTGTAGTTTGTTCAATGTTATTAATTGGCTGTGCAAAAGGTAGTGAAGAAGTTGCTGAGGTTAATGATTGTAACAGCCTTGTTCCAAGATTTAATAGAGACAAGAACAATTTGGAGGGGGATTTTGTAATGGTGATGATTGGCAGACAAGATGTGGAGAAAGTCAAAAGAGTTTACATGCTCATAGATGAAAAGCCTTATGAGGATGACTTTGTTCTGCGTGTAGAATCATCTAGCCTTATCAAAATTATGAATACATATTTTTTTAAAAATGGCCCCCACAATATAAAAATCGAGAGCATGGGCTTTGATGATAAGGTTATTTGCTCTAGGGTATGCAGAGTTGCTTTTAACAATGAGGTAAGTGATGTGAATACAACTAAGAGATATAGATTAGATGGACCTTTTTATTTTTCTGCTTCTTTACCATCGCCTTCTTCTACTTATACCTTAGAAGTCATGGACTTTAATGATACAATAGTTTATGCTAAAGATTTTAGTGGCAGTATAAAAGCTGTTATTCCTAGCGAGACTTTTAGAGACAAACATCAGATGTATGAGCTGAGGGTGAAGGATTCATCAGGAGATGTAAAATTCAAAAAGTTTATTGGCAGGGATACAGATGAAGAGATTATTGACTGCAATAGTATTGCTCCAAGATTTAATATAGACAAGAACAGCCTGAGCGGCGATACAAAGGTGAGCATTGGCCAGCAAGATTGGAACAAGGTAGAAAAAGTTTGTATATTTGTGGATAACAAAAAGCTTGATGGATATAACTTTTACCTGTATACTGGACCAAATGTCCTCCCGACAACAATGGTAAGGACACAGTTTTTTAAAAATGGCCCCCACAATATAAAAATCGAGAGCATGGGCTTTGATGATAAGGTTATCTGTTCTCATGTATGTAAAGTCATCTTCAACAATGAGATAAGCGACGTGAATATGACCAGATCGTATCGAATAGATAAGCCTTTTTATTTCTCTGCCTTATCTTCTTCACCTTCTGCAGAATATACTGTTGAAATAACAGATCTTGACAACAAAATAGTCTATTCTGGAAATTTCACCGGAGATATACAAGCTGTTGTTCCTGGCGATAAATTTGAGGATAGCTACAGCCAAGCTTATGATTTAATAGTAAAGGACTCATTAGGAAATATAAAATTTGAAAAGTCCTTAATTGGCATGGATTTTGATGATTTTGAAGAGGAAATTGAAGAACAGAAGAGCGAGCCTGAACCAAATGAAGTTAACATCAAGAAGCTGTGAAAAGAAGTAGGAGGTTGCTTGCAGAACCCACAAATTTTAACTGTGCAGGTTTACTCTTTTATTAATTGATTTTAGTTTGGTTGTTTCTATGTATATTCAGCATTAAAAGTTGGATTATTTAGGAGCAGCCAGACTTTTTTTTGCAACCATATTATTTTGTATATTGTTCCTTTTTTTACAATTATATCTCTGAAGCGGAGTAAGAGGTTTTAAAAAATAAAAAAACATAAATGTGAAATTCATTAGCTATTGCTTTGAAAGGGGGTTGTATAGAAAAGTTAATAACAATTTTGGGGTTTTTGGATTACTAACAATTATTATGAAGTACTGGAGAGGTTTACTTATGAAACGAAAAAGTGTTACAATTTGTTTGATAGTGGGGGCAATGATTCTCTTTGTGGGCCCTGGATATTCAAAGAATCTGAAAGAGCCAGAGGATTATAAATTTATGAAAACTCCTCTTGTTATCAAAGAGGCTGTATTTAGTTTTACTGATTCAAATTTTGCTGAGATTAGGTCGTGGGTCTCAAAAAATGTTAAGGTTGAAGGACGACGCTATAAAACACCAGTTGACAGCAATGAATCAGTTAAGGATGTTAATATGCCCGTGGACAAGCCATATTTTGCTCCGCAGCATATGGAAAGGGAAGATTTGGGCATCCAAGGGTCTAAATATTCTTACGAACTGACTGTCTGTCTTCCTGAAGACTGCAACCTTCCTGAATTTATAGAGAAGATTATTGACGAAATTTCTGGGAAGGTTACAGCAGATGATTTGAGCAATGGCAAAAGCATCTTTGATTTGTTTGAATGGCTGCCGAGAGATACATTTTTTCTGGAAACAATAAACATTCAGACGGGGGACGTTGGAGACAGACGGCCTATAGATATTCTCTTAAAAGAGATTTCTGAAGACAGAAGAAAATTTATCTTAAGAACAGAATACTTTCAACCAACACCAAATCCCATTTTTGCCGGCAGATTCAATGGGTGGTTGAAGTGTTTCGTGCCTGCTGACTGGCCGGATGAATTTTCAGAGCTTAGGGTCAAAAGTTCTTTGTTTGAACTACCTAACAAGTTCAATAGAACAATAAAAGAGAAATTGAAACTTTTAGTAGATGTGGAAAGGGGGACAAAATGAACTCCACGAAAATTATTGTGATATTTTTTGCAGCTTTTCTGTTGTTTGAATTAGTGGGTTGTGATTCAGGATCACCTTCAGCCAGGCTTGTTACTGAAACCTCAATAGAACTTTACAAAGCAAGTGGGGAGGATATTGAGGAGTTACCTGATTTCTGGATTACTGATAACACGCAAAGAGGATGTATAATTACAGAGATTGGTTCTGCTTTTAAGTTTTTGTTGGGGAGCGATATGGATGCAAGTGATTTGAGGGGTATAAAAGTTAAATGTGAGGTTACTGGGCATGGAGGATTCGAGGAAAAAAGGGATATAAGTGATGAGTTGTCTGTAAGCGGTGAAAAGTTTTTGAATCATGTTGCCTATCCTGGTCCGGGCTGGAAAACTGCTGACCATGATAAACCAGTATCAGCAAGAACAACTGACGGCGGGAAAGCTCTGTATGTAATAAATCTTGGCGATCCTTCGGGATTTGGAAAAGGGGATCCACCACCTTTTAATCTTGGCTGGAAACTTCCTGGGCCTGGTGGCAGTTACAATGATACCTTTGGTTTCTGGGTAGAGAGTAAAATAACTGTTCCAAGAACTGGTGAGCAATTGGATCCTGTTTACTGTTGGGCATTTTTTTCCAGAGGAATAGACCAGTGTTTTTGGTTCCCTGAAGGATATGGTGTTTATTCTTCATGCATCTCTGGTATTGGTCATTGGCCAGGATCTTTGGGTGGGACGGCAATGGGAGATAAATCTGCAGAAAGTCTGACAAGTGAACCAGGGCCGTTAAAGTTGGTGTCTAACACATTAGAAGAAGCCGAGACTGAGTTTAACGAGCTGGCTAGAGGGATTCCAGTTGAATCTCTTCCTGTATTAGAAGAGACACCAGAAACATCCAAGACATCAATTCTCGCATCTATGTTTGCGCAGAACATAGGAAAACAAGCATCGCAGCTTTTTATGGCAGATAGCCAAGTACAAGATGGATTCTATTGCGAGTATATTGGCGGTGCATGGTTTAGGTATGTCTTTGCTCCTGATATTGGTCGCTGGGTTTGGGAATATGCACCAGAACATACCCCATTACTTTGGTTGTCTGGAGATTCAAATGATCCGAATGATGGGATGGATTTGGTTTCAATGGCAGAGCCGTATATGTTTTACTGCAGAGTGTGCGTTCATATGCCTGATATAGAACAGAGATTGAATTCCTTTAATTCATTCTCAAGCACAGTCTTACTAGCTTCCAAAGATGATGCTTTAACAGTTTTTGTGATGCCAGTGAAAATGTATGTTCATCAGGTTAATATTTTAGATGTCAACACAGCAGACATTTTTATTGGAACAAATTTAATAATTCCAATGATGTATCTTAATGAAAGTGGAGTGTACATCGATTGGTGGGGTTATCCCAACATTGGTATATACATACCAAATGGCGGTTATTTGGAAATAAGACCTGTTAATGAGCTTTTTGGTGATTTTAATTTAGACGGCGAAATCAATCTTAAGGACTTGGCTTTGCTGTCTTCCCAGTGGTGCAGGAGCCTTGAAGAACCTAACTATGATCTGTGGTATGATTATGACCATGATGGTGGGACAGGCAGTGAAGATTTGGCAGCATTTGCAGAGAATTGGCTGTGTTCAATAAACCTCATCGATATTGGCAGTGATTTCAATAGTATGGAGAATTTTAATTCATACATAGACAATTCTGCTTTAAGGCTTATATGGGATTCTTACGAGGATAATGGTACGAAGATGAGCATTAACGTTGAAACCGACAGTTCTTATGTTCGCGAGGGCAACTCGATGAGATGCAGTTTTGACAATACTTATTTCCCGTATTACGCTGAAACCTCTGCATATATAAATGATTTTCCAAGCCAAATTGGAAGCAACTGGGAGGATTATGATATCTTGACTCTTTACTTTTTTGGCAGAACATTTAATGATGCCAATCAAATCCCATATGTTAAAATTATTGATGGTGATGAATTTGGTGACTTCATTACTATTGAAGATTTTAACAGATACACTAGCACTTCATCAATGAAGAATGTGTGGAAGGACAGGACTACCAACGGAACCAGAGCGAATATATATTTGTACTCTGGTCAAATTGGTGATTATCCTGAATTTGTTCGCAGTGGCAACTCGTTGCAATATAGATATACTAATGGCACTCCGCCATATTTTGCAGAGGCAGAAGCCACTACTTCTTGTTTAGGAATTAGTCCGGACTGGCTTGTAAATGGAGCCAAAACTTTCACTCTTTACTTTTACGGCCAGCCTGCAAATGATACCAATGAGACAATGTATGTCAAGTTGACTGACAGTGCCACTCCTGAGCATACATCGAGAGTATTATACAATGGAGATACAGGAAAGTTAAAAGAAAAAGATTGGTATGCTTGGGACGTAAATATTTCGCAATTCACTGAAGATAATCCAAATTTTGATTTGAGCAAAGTTGCGAAAGTAACAATTGGTTTTGGAGACCCGTGCAATCCATCACCTGGAGGTTCGGGCATAGTCTATTTTGACGATATAAGGCTGTACCTGCAGGAGCCCCCTCATCATCAACACATTGCACAGGTAATGTATGACGGAGATCCTAACAACCTCAGGGCTGAAGAGTGGAAACAGTGGAATATCGCATTGTCAGCGTTACAATGTTTAGATGTTAACACGTCAAATATAGAGAGGATCGCCATAGGTTTTGGAAAAAAAGATCCAGTTGACAGCAGTTATTGTTACGTCTACATTGATGATATTAGGCTTAGACATTTGGATTAATGTCTGTTTGAAAACTTGACTTGGCAGGCCCCGTTGGGTCTACTGAAGATCATCACCCTCCTCCGAAGGCAGATTCTGTCGTACAGGGATCTGCCTTTTTCTTTTTTTGTCATTTTAATATTTTTTTTGCAAAATTTCTAATGATTTAAGAGGTATTTTTTCTATGAGAAGTAAAAATTATTAACAATTACAATTTTTCAAATTTCTAAAAGGAGAATAATTATGAAAAAGCTTGTGATGACAATTTGTTTGATAGTTGCTGTTTCTGCATTAAACTGTTTAGGTGAAGATGTAAATACAGGTATGCATATTGAGGTTTTCAATTTGCAGATATCAGAGCCTAAAGATTTTAACAGAATTTCTGGTGATGTTGGAGTTGTTATTAAGAATATTCCCACAGATGTTGATAAAGTCTTTGTATACCTTGATGAAATGCAAATTGGCAACTGGATAAATGGCGGTGATTTTTCGCACGAATGGTTTGGTTTTGAGAGCAATATATTCCCAAATGGCGGGCACAGAATGAAATTAGCCAGTATAAACTCTGAGGGTGAGGTAATAAACTATCCGCCAATAGATTCTTACTTCAAAAACTTGATTTATAGGATTACTTGCGATGATTCTTTTGATCCCCCTAAGGATTATCATTATAGTGGCTTTTATGATGGGGGTAAGTGCTTAAAGGTAAAAATTACTGACCTGTGGGATGAAGTGACTTGGTCCGAAATATACAGAGGAAATTATATTGATGTCAATATACCCAGCTCAGCTTTTGGAAAGGAACAGTTATGCACTATCAGTGTAAACGAGGTAAACTGTGTAAATGAAGCGAATTCGCTTATTGCTGATGGTAATGAAACAATCAAAAAACCAGTGGATTTGCCCCGAGATGAGCGAGTTTCAAAAAACAAATTAGCTGGGACAGGGATTGAATTTTTTCATGCAGATAAATATTTTGTTCCGCCAACTGATGAAACCGTGGCAATTCTGTTGCGTCAACCGTTTAGGCATGATAAAAACTATCAACCCTCTGCATTATTCGGCGACAAAAAACTAGCAGAAAAAATTATGGGGAAATCACTTAAGCCAGAGAAGGTTTTTGAAGGTCGCAAGTGGCTGGTGAAAATAATGAAAGAGTATGGGAATGCGCTTAAAGAAGCAGAGGAAAAGAAGGTTTATCGCGATAGCCATGACAGAATGGGGCAAATCGTTTTTGTAACCAAGAAGAAAGGTTATATAAGAGAAATTGATGTTGACGCTTATAATGTGTATGATGAATATATGGAGTCAAGCAGGCTCAAATCGTACTTTTACGAACTCGGACTGACAGAAAAGCCTCTACTAGGAAAAAAGCCAAAAGAGTTTGAGTTTATTCCTGCAGATGATTACTTTGTTCCATCTGCAGATGAGACGGCGGCTATCTTGCTGTATTTGGGTGGTGGTCCTGCGGTGCTAATCGGCGACAAAGAGCAGGCAGAACAAGTTATGGGAGAGTATCTTAAGCCGAGAAAGATATTTGAAGACCAAGACATGCTTAGGGAAATAATGGATGCATACAGGGATGCACTTAGGGAAGCTGAAGATGGATGTTTAGAGAGCGGCGGTGGTGACAATGTTTTTTGTAGAGTGCTCTTTGTAACACCGGCTGGAGGTTATACAAAGATAATCGGCATGGACGAGGAAGCCATATATGATAAATATATGGAATCAGGCACGCTTAAAACATTGTTTGATGATAGTGGTTTGACAGATGAGCTGTTGGCAGACTCGCTAGGATTTAGGCTTACCTCAGCGCGCAAATACCATATTCCTCCGACAGACAAGACAGTGGCAATTCTGTTGTATAGTGATAATGACCGCAACAAGCAACCCATAGCGTTATTCGGCGACAAAGAGCAGACAGAACAACTTATAGCAAGAGAACTTGGCGATAAGCCGTTTGAGCCCAAAAAAGTATTTGAGGGGCGCGAGTGGTTAGAAAAAATAATGGATGCATATGGGGCTGCGCTGAAAGAGGCCGAAAAAACAAAGTTTAATCACGCAGGAAAAACAAATGGGCGAATCGACTTTATAACTGCAAAGAATGGTTACATGAAACGAATCGGAGTTGATGCGTATACTGCATACAGCCCTGATATGAAGTCAGAATTGCTCAAAAAATACTTCGATGAACTTGGCTTGACAGATGATTTATTAATTGAAGAACCAAGCAAGGCGCCTTAGGATTCCAATAATTTTTTAAGTTTTTGAAAGGAGAGACTTATGAAAAATAAATTTGTTCTGACTATATTCACTATGCTGGTCTTAATTGTAGGATGCAGTTTTGATGCATTTGGTTCTTCTTCTGACGAATGTATAAACTGCCAGAGATTAAAAGACGTATTAAATTATTTTGAAGAAAATGAGCATGCCGAGAAAGTTGTTCTTGCTGAGTTCAGGACTGAATACAGTTATGAGCCCGGAGGTGAGATTCCTTGGAAAGATTTTGAGAAGATAGTAATCCAGTCAGCGGGCTGTTGTGCAAATTCGCCTCATCCTTTATCAAAAGAATGGGAGGAATACAACAGATTGGACTGTATCCGGGAATATCTCGAAAAAGAAAACATTCAGAGAATAGCTTTTTATGAAAATAATGCTGATGACACAGAAAAACCAGAAGATTGGAAAGGTTCGTGGGCTGAAATTACTGATCCTCAAAAAGTCAAAGAAGTATTAAAACTGCTTCGCGAAGCAATGGAAAAAGAACAAAACAGATTTGCCAATGAAGGGATTGTTTTAGGTCACGATAACTGGATGCAAATAGTGACAGACAAGCACAAGTTTATTATACCCATCAGTTGCAGTAGTCGTGAGGACAGTGTAATCCGCGGCCTAGGCTGGACATCTTATGAGCTAAGAAAAAAAATGGCAGGGTGGGGCTTCGGTAAGGGTCAAGTGTATAAATATATCATTCCACCTAAAGAGCAAACCGCAGCTATTCTCCTGTATCCGAGAAACTGCCCATTCAACCGTCCGGTAGCAATCTTCGGAGATAAAAAACTGGCGAAAGAGCTTTTGTTCGGGACTATGGGTAAAGATGGAGAAATTAGATTCAATGAATACACCAAAGAGTTTGAGTCAAAGAATGTATTTGAAGACCGCAAGTGGCTAGAAAAGATAATGGATACGTATGAAACCGCGAAAAAGGAAGCTGAGAAAAGGGAAAAGGAAACAAAAGAACCTTATTCACCAGGTGATATGCACGATCTTGACGCCAGGATTGTGTTTATGACCAAAGACAGGAAGCTTTATTGGAAGGGAATCAGCATTAGAGATGGCGAAGCTTATGATTATTACATAAAGTCGAAGCAGCTTAAAGAATACTTCGATGAACTTGGCTTGACAGATGATTTATTTGTTAAAGATCCAAATAAAACTCCTTAGAATTTCACCAATTTTTTAAGTTTTTGAAAGGAAAAAGGAGAATAATTTTTTAAAAAAGCCCTGCGTACTCGGGCTTTTTTTTTGGCCTTCTATTATATACTGCAATATATACTTTTGAGTATATAGGTTATTTTACTTTATTTTTGGAAATGTTATAAACGATTTTAAGCTTTAAAGATGAGAAGCTTTTGCATGTGTTATTTCGCCTTATTTTTGTTTTATTACTGGTTTTTCTTAGGTAATATATAAAACTAAGCTAAGTTTTGCAGATGAGAAGAGTAAGCTGAGATTGTATAACTTATTCTTTTTATTTTTGGGGATATTAGTGAAAATTTATATATCTGCTTTTTTTAAGTTAATCATGGATGATATAGTTAAAATTAAATCAGGTATTGAAATTCATCAGCAGTTAGATACTCATAAGTTATTTTGCAACTGCCCGAGTGTTTTAAGAAATGATGAGCCTGAATTTGAAGTTAAAAGAAAGTTGCATGCAGTGGCTGGAGAGTCAGGAGAAATAGATGTTGCAGCACAATACGAAGCAGGGCAGGACAGAGAATTTATTTATCAGGGTTATGACACTACTTGCTTGGTTGAATTAGATGAATGCCCTCCTTATATGATTAATCAGGAAGCACTGCAGATTGCTTTGCATGTTGCTTTGTTATTAAATTGCGAGATACTTCCTATAACGCAGATAATGAGAAAGACTGTTATTAACGGAAGCAATACTTCTGGATTTCAAAGGACAGTTCTTATAGCTAAAAATGGGTGGATTGAAACTAAGTCTGGAATAGTCAGGATAGATAATGTCAGTTTAGAAGAAGATGCTGCGAGGCCTGCGTCCGGTAAAGAAGATATTGAGAGTGAGAAAGAGATTAATGTTAGGAAATGGAAATTAGACAGGCTTGGAATTCCATTAGTTGAGATTGGAACAGCACCTGATATTCATACTGCTGAGCAGGCAAAAGAAACTGCTTTGATAATTGGAGATGTTTTAAGAAGCTGCAAGGTTAAAAGAGGGATTGGAACAATAAGGCAGGATATTAATGTTTCTATAAAAGGTCATCCGAGAATTGAAATAAAAGGATTTCAGGAGCCAAAAATGTTTATTGATGTTATTAATAATGAAGTTAAGAGACAAGAGGGTAATCTAAGTTTATTATCTAAAGATAATAAAGCATCGAAAAAAGAATTAAAAGGAGAAGTCAGAAATGCTAATGTTGATGGGACAACAAGTTTCTTAAGGCCAATGCCTGGAAGTGCAAGAATGTATCCTGAAACAGATTTGCCTTTGCTGAGAATTAAAAAAGAAATTATTGATGAGGTAAAGAGGACATTGCCTAAGTTAAGAAGTGAGGTAAGAATGGAATTAACTAAAAGAGGCCTGAGTGAAGAACAGGTTAAAATATTGTTAAAAGAGCAGATGCTAGAAGAATTTGAAACATTCTTGAAAATAACCAATGACCCTAAATTCATTTTCAAGGTCTTGATTGAAATCCCAAAAGAGATTGCAAGCCATGAGAAAATAGATGTTGAGGATAAATTAAGTTTAGATATTATTGAGAGTATTGTTAATCTCATCAAGGAAAATAAGATTGAAAAACATAATGTTAAGCATGTTATGGAAGAAATTGTAAAAGGGAAGCCTCTACAAGAGGCTGTTAAAATTGAAAAAATTGATTTATCAGAGATTGAGGCTGAGATTGCAAAATTAGTAAAGGAAAAGCCTGGCTTGTCAATTGGTGGTTATATGGGATTGATAATGCAGAAGTTTAAAGGAAAAGTTTCTGGGAAGGATGCGACTGAGATCCTAAAAAAATTAGTAAGTTAAAGTTATACAAATAAATTTATAAACCAATCTTGTTCTGGGATGATTATGAATAAGAAGTATATTTCATTTGATATTGAAGCTTCTGGCCCTACTCCTGGCAAATACTCAATGTTATCTTTAGGGGCATGCATAGTGGGGGATAATTCTGTTCAGTTTTACAGGGAAATAAAACCAATTAGCAGAAATTTTATTACCTCCGCTATGAGAGTGAGCTCAAAAGGTTTAAGGTGCCTGGATAACCTAAGGCACGTGGATGAATTTAATCCAAAAAGCGACAAGTTTGATCCTTGCAAAGTTTTGGATATTCTTAATGAAAAAGGAGATGAACCTCAAAAAGTAATGGAGGAATATGCTGGATGGGTGATAAAGTATACTGTTGGATTCAGGCCTGTTGAAGCAGCTGCTCCGATTAAGTTTGATGGAATGTTTACAGCATGGTATTTTGATAATTTTTATGATAAAGAAAATCCTTTTGGGCATAGCGGAGAAGATATTAATTCTATGCTTAGGGGTGTTATAAGAAACGTCGATGCTCATGTGGCTCAGTTTGGGTTAAGGGGAGATGATTTGCCCCATAATGCTTTGGAAGATGCAGTTGTGCAAGCTAAGGAATTTGAAAAGGTTTTAGATTTACTTGCTTATTAAGTTTTTATCAATATCTTTAATTTATTATAAGTTAGTTTTATAAATCGTGCATATTTATAATTATAATGGAAAGAACTTATATTAAAGATGCTTTTGAAAAAACAGGGAAAGTAGAACTTTATGGCTGGGTTCATGATACAAGGGACTTGAGCAAGATCAGATTCCTGGTTCTGAAAGATATTTCAGGGAGAATGCAGTGTGTCGGAATAAAAAGCGAGACAAAAGCTGAAGTGTTTAAATTAATGAATTCAGTTAACAGGGAGAGTGTTGTCAAAATTATTGGAGAGGTAAAAGAAAGCAAGCAGGCTCCCGGAGGGAAAGAAGTTTTGATTGAGGAGATGGAAGTCCTTGCAAATGCAGAACAGCCGCTGCCAATTGATGTTTCTGACCATTCAAAAACTGAATTGCCTAAAAGATTAGATTACAGGTTTTTGGATTTGCATAGGGATAAGATTCAGGCTATTTTCAAGATACAATCAACAATTTCAATGGCCTTCAGGGAACATTTTATCAAGAAAGGATTTATTGAATTCCAGCCTCCTTCAATAATCAGTTCAAGTTCAGAGGGGGGTACAGAGTTATTTCCTGCAAAGTATTTTGAGAAAAGTGCTTATCTTGCCCAGAGTCCCCAGCTTTACAAGCAGATGCTGGCTTGTTCAATGGAGAAGGTAATGACAATCACTCCTGTCTGGAGAGCTGAGAAGCATAATACTGTAAGGCACTTAAATGAATGCAGGCAGATGGATATTGAAATGGGTTTTGCAGATGCAAAAATAGTAATGAAACAGATGGAAGAAGTTGTGAAATACATCGTTGAGCAGGTTATTGAGAATAATAAAAAAGAGCTTGAGATTTTAGATATTAAATTAAAAGTTCCTGAAGCAAAATATCTTACTTTTGAGGAAGTCAGCAAGCTGATGAGAAAGTATAAAGTTAAGGTAGGGAAGGATGATTTGACAGGGGAAGCTGAGAAGAAATTAGATGAATTGTTTCCTGACACAATTGTTTTTGTCCATGACTGGCCTCTTTCTGGAAAGCCTTTCTATATTATGCCTAAGGATGAGAAAGCAGATGCAGAGTTAAGCGAGGGTTTTGATGCAATTTATAAGGGGATGGAAATAAGTTCAGGCGGGCAGAGAATTCACCTTCCTGAATTGCTGGAGAAGAGGCTAAAAGCTAAGGGATTAAACCCGAAAGATTTTAAGGATTATGTTGACAGTTTCAGGTTTGGAGCGCCTAAGCATGGCGGATGGAGTATCGGGCTTGAAAGGTTCACCCAGGTTTTGCTTGGCCTGGAAAATATCAGGGAAGCTGTAATGTTTCCAAGAGACAGGGATAGATTAACTCCATAGTGTGTAGGTTCATAAGATATTTCACCCCCTAAACGATAATGCTTCTGGGAGGTGAATAAAATTGAAGAGAGAAATAATCCGAAGAGAAGCAATAAAGCTCAAACTGCAAAATAAAACTTACAAAGAA
>JAQUKY010000012.1 GCA_028718805.1 Candidatus Nanoarchaeia archaeon
TCTTTGTAAGTTTTATTTTGCAGTTTGAGCTTTATTGCTTCTCTTCGGATTATTTCTCTCTTCAATTTTATTCACCTCCCAGAAGCATTATCGTTTAGGGGGTGAAATATCTTATGAACCTACACATCGTCGATTGCGAAATTTATGGTTTTAGGGGCATATTTTTCATGTATTGCTTTTACTAAAAAATAGGGCATTTCAAGTGTAGTCTCCATATCTGAAGAACTTATAGACTGCCTATATAACCCATTATCTGTTGGCCTTTCTTTGAACAGATCTACTGGTTTTCCAAGATAATCCTTGCTTATATTTCCATAAACCGCTAATCTTGCTATATCAAAACCCTCATCAATTGGCCTAAGGGTTATATAATTAAGATTTCCATTAAATTTCTCAATTTTATCAACAATGCCTCTAAACAGTTCCCTCATATTACCTTAAAATCAACTGGGTTTAAAAATCTTAGTTATTAGTGTCATTTTTAAGTGATTACAAAATAGAAAGATTTATAAAGGGAAAATGCCATATAATTGTATAAAAATTACAATTTTATTACAATATAATGGTAACAAAAAACAAGTTAGCTATCATTTTAACATTAATAGCTGCGACTATTTTTGGATTAAACTCATGGACAAGATTGAATGAGGCAAGATCAAATAAAATTATAGATGTTCCTATTGCAAGAGCCAGATATTCTAATGGTGAGGTTTTAGAGTCAATGGATTTTATTTCTTGTAGCGCTCTTATTCTTGATTATAAAGATAAAGCAATTATGGCACATGCGCCTGATGAAGAATATGCTAACTATATGTTTGAATGGGGGGTTCCTCCTGAAGGAAATGACGTTTATATCGGAAATGTTGTCAAATATCTCTCAAATGAAATGCGAGAAAAAGGAATCAATCCCAAAGAATGCAAGGCGTTTATTAACGCTGGTTCAGAAAGAGGCCTGGAAAAAATAACTAATGACTTAAAAGAAGCCGGAATAGGGGTTGAGAGTTCTAAGCTTGATCAAAATCCAAGAAATATGAGATATGATCCTAAAACAAATAATCTTACTGTTAATTACCGAAGTGATTAAAATGCCAACACAAAAACAATTCAACATCAGAAAGAAAATAGCAAAACATGGCGAGAATTCCATAATTGTTATTCCAAAGCTTTTGCAGGGCGAGTTAAGGCCTAAAATGATTGTTGATATCCAGATAAATGTTGTGGAGGAAAATGAAATTGGAGGTAATGAATAAAATGAAAAATCCTATAACTGATTATGAAACATTCAGAGAAACAAGAGATAGCGATATGCAATTTTGTCTAAATTACTGTGAACTAAAGAAATTTTGGGAAAGTATTTTTCCAAAATGTAATGAGAATATAATTGTAAGAGAAAATGGAATAGAGGTTTTTCATGTATTCAGAGATGAAAAAGATTTTAATAAGGTTATTAGTACTGGATTAAAACCAAGAAATCAATTAGTAAAAGAAGGATATCTTAAAACTGGAGATTTGGGTTCTATAGATGAAAATGCACGTGCATTATACCGGAATGATGTAACCTATTTCAATTATCCTATTAATGAAACACAAAAGGAAGGTCTTGAGAATAAATGTTGGATTTCTGTTCTTGTTGATCCTGACAAAACAATGGTTCATAATGCAGAATTAAGAGCTGTGAAGCAAGAGGATTATTTTAGCTCAATGATCAAACTTAAAGATTATATCAGTAGAATAAAAAAATTAGATGCTAAAAGATTAGAGTCTCCAAAAGCACCACTTATACCAAATCCATTTACTGCTGAGCCTACTTGGGCTTGGATTAATTCTGAAAAGAATTCTGATAAAGACCCCCAAACACATCTCTACGATGTTGGTTATAACCTTAATGAAGTAGTGATTCCAAGAATAATAAATCCTTCTGAATTTTATAGAACAAGTAAAACAAAAGAATTGGAGGCTGAATAAAATGGAAAGCACAATAGAAAAAACAATCGGGGAAATAGAAACATCTATTACTCTAGATTACAGAAAAAATGCCTGGGGGCTTGAAAGAATCGCCTTAGATGGAATCTCAAATCATCTTCCTGCAGACAGCAAGGGAAAACAGGTATCTGTTAAATTTAAACAGGATGGTAAGCATTTAGGTTTCAAAGAAGTAGATACTCAAAAGCCTATTGAAGAAATTATTTTTGAAGATGATGGCTCTGGTTATGATGCAGGACTTTTATCTGTGTTATATACTACAAAATATGCAGATTCTTTAAGTGTAGGCGAGTTTGGAGAAGGATTAAAATTAATTGCTGCAGCTTCAATAAGAAGTCATCTTGATATAGAATACCGTTCAAGAAACTGGACTGCAAAACCTTTTACAAAAGATGAAAATATAGATGGCAATGTGTTAAAGAGGCTTTGTTTTAAAATTGTTTATAATGGAAAGAGTTTAAATGGTTCTAATACTGTATTTTCAAGACCAACAAAAAGATTTGTTGAAGAGGTTCTACATCTTCCAGACAAAGTCCTTAAATTAAATACAAAATATAAAGAACTATATTGTGATAAAGAAGATTCGGGATACCGGTCAAGGATTATTGATTTAGGAAATCATGAAAAAGAACAGGAAGATAAGTTGACTATTGATGATTCCGTTGATAGGAGAACTGCATTATTTGTAAAGGGTGTCAGAATTGAACAAACTAATGATCTTTTTAGTTATGATTTAGGAATTGAAAATATTACTCCGGACAGAATTTATGTTCATAGAGAGACTTTCCTAAACCAAATAAGATATTTATTAGAAACCTGCTCAAATGAAGAGGTTATCAAGAAAATTTTAATAGAAGCTAAAGAAAATCCCCATAGCTTTTGTAACGAGTTTAACGCTTTTGATAACAGAAATCGTAAATCTTACGACCCTTACAGTCATCTTCATGATGAAAGTTTGAGTATTGAAGAACCTGCTAGAAAACATGAAGAGGCTCTAAAACACATATTAGAAATAATAAGAAAAGGAAAAAAAGAAAGTCTTTGGGTTAAATGTTTTAAAGAATTGTATGGAGAGAATGCAGTTATAGCTTCGTCATATGATACCAATACTAACAAAGATGCTGAAATTATAGGTCATAATCCTATAAGATTAAATGACAATATCGAGAGGTATTTAGAATCTTTAGGGATTGTTAATGCTGGAGATCTTGATAATGATAAAAGATATGAATGGATTAAACCAGAAGACTTAACTCCTGATGAAATAAAAGTTTTAGAAGGGGTAAAAAGACTTAATCGTCTGTTGTTAGATGGAAGAAAAGCTCCTGAAATAAGAGTTTATTCTAGAATGTATTTGAAATCAGGAAGAGAAGTTAAATGCGATGATGGTTTTTATGGAATTGATGAATCTACGAAATTAGAGTATATTGGTTTAAAGAGGTCTACCCTTAAGGACTCTAAAAATGCAGAAGAAACTTACGGTCATGAAGCAGGCCATTATGTAACCAAAGAGCCCGATTACTCAAGAAAATTTACTGATTTCTTTGTGAGAAAATTCACTGATTTGGCAAGAGAGAAGCTTGATGTGGAGGAAGGAAAATGAAATGGATAATATATGAAGAAAATAAAGCAAAATATGTTCTTCCTATTTGTGAATCCTGCTTAGACAAAAAACATGTTAGTTATGGAGATGACCACACTCTTGGAGAGACTGGCAGGAGAGACTGTAAAAATCTGGATGAAGATTGGGAAAATCAATGCCTATGCACTCCTGACTGGGCAGGACTTTATGAAGCAATAGAAAAGGGAATCCAAAAAGAAAATATCTTTAATTCAAAACAAGATGCTGAAACATCCAAAGCCAAAAGGCTTGAAGATATGGGGGAAGGAAAATGAAAGATGAAAAAACATATAACGTGTATTTTAGAATAACAGACAAATGTAATCTTGAATGCAAACATTGTTGCTATGACTGCGGACCTAAAGGGGATAGTATGCTATCTTCAAATATAAAGAAAGTAGTTGACAATATCCCTGCAGGTGTTAAAGATTTTGAACTTACAGGAGGAGAACCATTTGTTGTCAAACCTTTGTTATATGAAGCTCTATCTTATATTCAATCAAAAAAATTTCCTAAAATTTCTGTCATAGTGCAGACAAATGGTTTTTGGATCAAAGATGAAGATTCAAATTATAAGATTTTGAAAGAACTTTGCGATTTGGGAGTTAATTATATCGATTTTACAAGCAATGATGAATTTCATAAAGAACAAGGAATAGATATCAATAAACTACACATGAATGTTAATATTTTACCTTCTCCTCTAGGAAAAGCTTTGGATAGATTAAATGATGAATTTCCTGGATTAGAAAATAGATATTCTAAAATAGGGCTTCATTTAAGAGGGGCAGGTAAAAGGGTCCAACCTTTAGGAAGAGCAAAATCTCTCCCCATCGAAATGATACACCCTTTTTATCCCTGCTTAGCAAACATAAATTTTTATGGACAACACAAAGATGTTACAATAGACCCGCAGGGTAATGTTTATTTATGCTGCTGGCAAGGACCTAGGTCAATAGGCTCGGTTATTGAAACACCTTTAGAGCAATTAGTTGAAGATGCTGAAAATGATCCCATAACGAAGGCGATTATAGATGGTGGACCACAAAAATTAGCTAAACAAATTGGAATGGTTTCTTGTATTTCAGGTATTAATGATTGTATTACTTGTCAAAAAATCTTTGCAGAATTAGACAGAAGACCTAAGGCCATGGAGGCAGTAAAATGACAAGATATTGTTATGAGAGCGAAAGAGAATTCTTATCAAGAGAAGAGAATGAAATTTTAAAAAACCAATTGAAATATAAGGAAGAAAATAAAACACTTCTTAAAATTGGTTTAGGTTTAGCTTGTGTTGTTGGACTTTTTATATATGGCGGATTGAAACTTGCGCCTAGCAAACCAGCTGGAAATCCTGCTGGAAATCTTCAATCAAGAGTTGTGCAACCTGTTGATGTTGATTATGTTAATAGGCCCAAAATTGTTAAGGATGCTGATTATTCTCATATTTGTGAAAAAAAACTTAAAATAGAAAACAAGATTATAGATTACAAAACAAGAGACTTTTCTAAAGATTCTGACAAAGTTTTACTCGCAAGAATGCTGTATGGGGAAGCAAGAAATTGTCCAAGAGAAGAAAAAATAGAAATTGCTTATACTGCTATTAACAGAGCTAATGATGGAAAAAAATGGAATGGAGAGACAATTAAAGAAGCGATATTAAAACCATGGCAATATTCTTGTTTTAATAAAGACGATGTTAATTATGAAAAATTAAAAAACCCAAAAAGAAAAATTTTTGAAGAATGTTTAAAAATTGCCAATGAAGTTTTAGATGGAAAATATAAAGAGCTTAACAGGGGGCAGACACATTATCATACCCGCGCAGTTCATCCTTCATGGGCAGATTCTGACCAGATGACTCATCTTAATATGGGAAATACTAAACATGAATTTTACATGGAGAGATAAGATGGCAAACAACGAATTATCTAAAATTATTGATTTGACACCTAATTACTATAGATGGGATAGAGACTATCGTGAATATGGCAGACCTGCATGGAATAAATTCTTAGTTGCATCAGAACTTTTTTATAATTTTATTAAAGAGCATTCAGAAATTGCTGCACAATGGGGTAATAATATACAATTAACAATCGATGCGATTTACAACAAAAAATTATCAGAAGGATCTAAAGAAAATATGGCAAAATTAATTAAGAAAAAAGTTTCTCAAGATTCTTTATCTAAAGAAAATTTTGATCCCAGCGATTACACATATCCTGATCTTTATCACGGAACAGGTTCTCAGGCATTGAATGGGATTTTTAAATATGGTGAATTGCTATCAGAAGCAAAACTCCAAGGATTAGCTATAAAAGTCCTAACTGGAGAAAGATACTGGCAAGTTAAAAGATGGTTAAATGATTCAATCAGCCTTACTATATCCCCCGATATTGCTCTAGATCCTCACGCATATATTGACGGAATCAGTTGTTTCCAAGATTATCCAGTTGTTTTAGGATTTGCTGAAGAAAGAGTTAATAAAACTAGCTGGAATGATTATGACCCCGAACCTGGAGAAATTTGCGTGAAAGGAAGATTACCTATAGAAACTGCAACACATCTCTTTGCCCCTTCAAAACAGATTGTTGAATTAAGATATTTCATTGATAAGTATAATCTAAATGCTGTACCTTTAGAAGCTTTACAAACAAGATGTAGTTCTAGTAATCTAGGGGTCACTACAGGAGTAAATTAAAATGGCAACAAAACAGGAATATCTTGCAAACAGAATGATTGATGGAGCAAGAGCTCTTTCTGAGTTGTTTAATTGGCTAAAAACTAATAGAGCGCCTTTAACAGACAACCTTGTTGAAGAGATTACCAAGAGTTGTGAAATAACCAAGAATCAAGCAAACTATTTACATAAGACTGTTGAAAGAGCTAAAAGAGCTCAGGGAATTATAAAATACCTTGAGAATAGATTTGGGGTAAATGAAAATTTAGATTTCCAGGATTCTGAGGGTTTATATAGGCTATTATTTAGAAATAAATCTTGCCCTAAAAAAATTCAGGCAAAATCTCATAATATCGGAATTGGACTTACAAGGCAAAATTGGAGATATAAGAACAGTGTCGGAAGGGCAGGGATTGGTTTTTGGTATGACCAGTTAAATTCACCATTAGACAAAACAATTCAGAGACTTGAAGCTGAAAAAATGACTAATGTTGGAGACTTATGTTTTACACTTCCTTCAAAAGATTATTTTGTTAAAGCTGTTGAAAAAAGGAGAAGTGAATTAAACGAACAGGGAAAAATTTTGTTGGCTATTTTTGGGCCTTCTGTAGAGCAAGAAGCAGAGCGATGGTATGGAGAAACAGAAAAACATGAATTAAGGCATGTGATAGATGAAATACTTCCATCTCATGGCAAAAGATATATAGAAACTCAGGCAGATCTGATATCTGAAGGTAATTTTAGAGGCTTAAACAGAGACATTAATGCAATTAAAGAAAGAATTGAAAAGAATATTAAAAAGAATTTAGAAAATTTTGAGTATTTTGAAAAAAGCTGGCAAGCAGAGGAATTAAAATTTATGGTTGAGAAAGAAAGGGAATTCTATGATGCAAGTCTAAAAAGAAAAGAAAATCTTGATAAGGGTGTGGAAATTTTAAAAGAATTAGTTAAAAAATTTCCTAAGCAAGATTATGAAATCCTGTCTTATGCATTTTCAACACTCCCCTATCTCTGCTCTAATAGGTCTCTGAATCATCTTAGATTATTAGATGTTTATTATAAAAATAAAGCAAACAAACAGGAAAAATAAAATGGAAACAGAACAGGATGAAAAACAAACTAAAGAATCTAAGCTAAAGAAAATAGTTGAACAAGCATATGTTCTTTTAGCAGGCAACAGACTTACCCTAATGTCAGAATTAATGATAGGTTCAGGTCTTTTTTTATCGGGGGATAATCATCCAACTTTAAAACCGCTTCTTGGTATGATTGGATTTCCAGTCTATTTTGTTACTGTGTGCGGGCTTCAGACACTATCTTCATATAATCGCACAATTAAACATATCAAGAAATTTGAAAAGTTGGATGAGCGATTTGCAAAAGAGCAAATGGGGGAATATAAAAATAATCTGCTAATGGGTTATTGCCAATTGCAGGGAATGTACTTAGCTTCCAAGAAATATAATCAATTAGATGAATTTTATAAATTAAAGAAAAAAATATCCGAGGTAATTATACCAAATTTTTAATTTAAAATGTCAAGCAAAATAACACATAAAAGCATGTTTTTGGAAGACAAGCCAGTCAAAAAAAGCATTGTAGAAATTCTTACAACAAATGAATACAGAACTTCTGTATTTGCTCCTAAACAAATAGGCAGGATAGTCGCAGATGTGATTGGAGTCAATAGCGTATGCCAGGGAAAACCTATATCAAGAGGAGATGGATTCTATGAAAGAGGTTTTGTAAACCCAAAGAATGAAAAAATTCTCTACTTAATAAATGCTGAAAAAAAGGTTATTGGGGTTTTTTCAAATGATTTTAATCTTTTTGATGATCAGGACAAGGTTAATGATAAAAACCAGTATGTCTGGCATGGAAGTTTTGAAGAAATTGTTGATGAATTTAAAAAAGCTAATTATAAATTGGTTGAGGGAGGGATAAAATGAAAAGCTTAATAGACAAAATTGTAAAAACTTCAAGAGAGCTTGAAGTAAAGGCAGGGGCAATAGATATATTTGTACCTCTTCTAGAAGCATTAGGAAATAAAGATATGTATACCTTAGAGCATTCTGCAAGAGTTGCGTATTTAGGAGCAGATATTTCAGAATTCACTCACTTAGTCCCAAAAAAAACATTATGGGTTCCAGGCCTGCTTCATGATATTGGAAAACTTGCGGTTAATCAAGAAATCCTCAAAAAAACTTCTGGATTTAATGAAGAAGATATGGAGCATATGAAAAAACATGTTGAGTACGGATGCAGAATTTTATTAGGAACCGCGGATTTTTCTGCTTATGCACTATTTTTTCACCATTTTTTTAAGAAAAACAGCGGTTATCCAAAAGAAGAAGATTTTAAAAAAATATTTGGAAATTATTTTGATAAATGGACTGAGGGAACAAAAATACTTGGGAAATATTGCGGAAGGCTTATTTCAGTCTCAGATTTTTATGATGCAATCACAACAAGAGAAAATGAAAAGTTTTCTCCTGGAAAACCAAGACTTCTAACCAGGGAAGAAGCAAAAGGAATTATGGTTCAAGAAAACCAGGACCAAGAATATTTAATAAATAGATTATATGATGCAGGAATTTTTGGGGGAAAATAAAATGACACTAGAATCAAAAGCAATTTCAACAGAATCTATGAAATACAAACTTAGAAATCTTGGAAAATTCCTGCCTGGAAGACAGGGGATGGTCTACGATTTCGGGGTATTCTTAGCAGGAAAATTACCAGAAAGGATTATTCCTCCAGGATTTGTTATGGCTGCTATGTTATCTTTAGATGGCCTGGAAAAAGGTGTTTATGGAGGCATCCCAGAACCAGTTATAAGCAGTGCAGTTGGTTACAAACCCCAATTTTATAATGCATTAAGATCAGAAATTCCAGATATTTTTGATGCCGTATGCCCTGAAGATTTTGCAGATGATGCTAAGAATTTTTATGAACAAATAATAAAGGATATGAAGGAGGCAGATTAGAATGGTAACAAAACAGAGTAAAATGGAAATGCAAATACGAGCAATATCACCACAATTTGATAAAAGAATAGTAAACTATCTCTCCGATTTAATCTCAAAACATGAAAATAAAAAGATAATCATACCACATACTGCTGGTGGCGAACATAATATACTCCTCGCAGGAGAATATGCTGTAAAATACCCATTAGAATATCCCAGTATAAACCCTTGTTATGATAAAAGAAGATTAATTTACGAATTTAATATTGCTCAGAATTTAGAGAAAATTGGATTGAATGTTCCAAAAATGTTTGCAGTTTGTTCAGATGAAAAAACCCTTTTTTTAATAATGAAAAAGCTTCATTTAACCCCTGCAAGAGAATTGAATAGGCAACAAATTACTGAAGCTGCAAGACAATTTCATTATCAAATAAATTTAGCTAAAACAAAGGGGTTTAATCCAGGAGACACAAGCATTTCTACATTAGAAAGTTTAGAATCATTCTATAATTATGGATTCTGTGTCGAGAATAATAAGGGATATTTTTTTGATTTTTCAAAATGGGTTCAAGAGGTAGATTAAAATGACATCAAAACAATTCAACATCAGAAAGAAAATAGCCAAACATGGCGAGAACTCTATAATTGTTATTCCAAAATTGCTTCAGGGGGAATTGAGGCCCAAGATGATTGTTGATATCCAGATAAATGTTGTGGAGGAAACTGGGGAGGCTGAATAAAATGGCAAAAGAATACCACCGAGGAGAAGAATTCAGGGAAAAACCTAATTGGTATTTTTCAGGCGAATATGAAATAGTTTCATTTAAAAGAAATTCAGAAGGAAAGATTGAAAATGTTCCTGGAAATTTATATGCGATATTATTAAACGCTTATCCAAGAGAACACTCACAGAACATAACCATTAATTATTTAGGATTACTAAATCAGGGAGTTAACAAAAATAATATCTTTGTCTTAGAGGGGGAAGGAATTGGACTTTGTGTAGATTTGCCTGCCACCAGGGCAGGATTAGAGACTGCCATCAGTAGTATCAAAGATAAGATAAAAAGTAATGATAGATTATATTTCCATGTAACAAATCATGGGGGCATTAATGAAAAGGGCCTTAGTGAAGTTAATCTTTATAATGACAAAATAGATGAGGCTGATTTTTCAAGATTAGTGAGGGATATTAATTGTAATTTTGGAGTTTTTTACTTTTCACAGTGCCATTCAGGAGGTTTTGCAGAAACTATAGCAAGAGAAAACGAGGATTTTATAGGGATATCTAATGCTAGAAAATCAAGATTATCCCGGAGAAGGGAAGTCACTGTTTTTACCCCTCCCCTGATAAATAAACTTTTTGAAACCGGAACAACGGTCTGGGATGCATTTTTAGATGCAGCAGATAAAACAGACCCTGAAGATTCCCCGCAATTATATTTTAGGAATGCAAATCCTATGAAATTATCTTTATTTCCCAAGAAAGAAGATTTAAAGGGCAACTGGGAGGGAGAGAGATGAAGATATTAATTGAAATCCCTGATGGAGAGAAGGTAGGGGTATATGTTAAAAACCAGCTAATTCAAAATAATATCCTTAATCCTGATGGAAGTCTGAAAGAAGATTTAGAAGTAAGAGTGTTTTATAGAGAGATGGTTCCAAAAGTTTTATCTATGGGCACAGATATGAAAGATTTTGCAACTTGGGCTTGGCCATATTACCCTGATAAATGGGAGTATAATAATGCTACAGCAGACCACCTTTCGCCACATCCCGGAGCTTTTGCATTTTACAAAAAAAATGGGCTTGAATATGTAGAAGGCACTCCTGGGAAGAGGAGATTTATTAGACCTCCATACGAATCTCTTATTGCTGTTTTTAAATACAAGGACAAAACCAGAAAAAATCAAGGGGAGGCTGAATAAAATGGAACAAAGAAAAAGTTATACTGGAGAATTAGGATATATAGAGGCTATTACTCATAGGCATATTAATTCAAACTATCAGCTTGTTAAAGGAACAACCTTATTAAAATCTGGAGATGTGGAAGAAGATGTTTGTCTTTTTTTGAAATCTAAAGATAATTTTCCACCTTTTGTAAAATATACTGCTTGGAGATTAAAGAATGGAGGAAATGGATTATTTAAAATTTCTCCGCTTTTTGCAGTTAGTGGTGTTGGAGCAGTGTTAGACGATTCTTACCTAGACTTGGAAAGTATATTCGAAAAGGGTTTTGAAGGAAGATGTATGAAACCCACGTTTAATGCTTATTTAAGAGAGATAGATAAGACAGCAGAATCCTATTTAATAGTATATGGTTCACCCTCAAAACTGAAGGAAACAAAAGGAGACCGTTATTTTCTTGAAATGGATAGATTTGTAATGGATAATACAAAGAACATAATAAATCCTAACTCAAACGATTTCGATAAAAACCCGACTATAGAAATTTCTGCAGAAGAACCTCAATTAATAGAAAAAGGGCTTGGAATTTTAGTTAGGTCTGCAAGGCCTGAAGATATAACTGCAGCAGTAATACTAAATTCAAAACTTAATCGTGGAGAAATAGCTAACAGAGTAAAATTTTATCAAAATAAATTTAATGGGCATAACCTGAGATTTGTTGATAAAACAGAGGATAAAATACAATGAAATATAATAATCAAATTTCTACAGTTATAAATGAGGTAAATTTAACAATTGATAGTATGAACTCTCCAATGTATGAAGATTTGAAAAAAAGCAATTCCCAAAAAAATAAAAAAATTGTTAAAAGATTAGATGAAAGATTTTCTAATCTGATGGGAAAAATAGAAAGAATAGATCCTTACAGAGAGATAGTGCTTTTTGGTCTTGAACCATACCTTGAGCAACTAATTGTTGCCAGAAAAGTTCTACAGGAAGAAATTTGGGATTTTCCTAAAAACTCATGTGAAATGGCAGCCAAAGTTGTAAGCCAGGTTACTGGGTTAGAAGAAGTAGCTGGAAATTGTGAATATGATTCTAAGTGTTATCATTCATGGAATTTTGATCCAGAAAGGGGATTATTTTTATGTATAACGCTGAATCAATATAAAGAAGAAGGATTTCCTGTGTCATGGCGTCCAGCAAATGCGGGCATTTTAAATGTTTTAGAAATTCCAACAAAAAATCAGTGGTTGTATAAGAGAGCAGATGTTGATGAATATGCACAAAAAATTAAGAACATATGCGGGAGGAAGGAAAATGACAATAGAAAAATCAGAAAAATTAAGACAAATTGAAGAAATAATATGGAAGAATTTGAATACTGGAGGAATTATACAAAGAGCCAGTGATGAAAATGGAATAAAAGAAGGCACTTTATTAAAAGAAATTGTTGGGCATAGTTATCATGCCTGTAGTGTTCCTTTAGAAAAGTTTAATGGAGTAGATATTTGTACTGAATATGCAGCCAATACAAGAACTCACCAATATGATATTTGGATTGATCCTCGTATTGTAGCTAGAAATAATTCCGGTATTAGTCTTTTTCAACCTGTTTCTATGAAACTATATAGACTTAATAATGATGAAGAAATCCAGAAAAAGTTTTTTTATTTAATATGGAAAAATGTTAAGTTTAAAGATATAAACCAGATAGCTCTTGAAGCTGCTAAAGAATATTATGATGGGAATAAGTGGATAGATGTTTCGAAAGAAATTTCTATTAAAAAATTTTATCCTGCTATTTTAAAGGGAAATGTCGGATTCTCTCCTTGTTTAACAAATGCGGGCTACAGAGTTCATTTAAGGGGGCATGAATAAAATGAAAGAACAAAAACCACTCTGCATCGAATATCTTGTTGAAACTGACAAAGTTTATTTCGGATGGAGTGTAAATAGAGAAAAGATAAATTTGTATGGAATGAATAGTGCGATTCTTGAACGCAAAGATACACTAGTATCTGAATGGCAAGGAGAAGGAGCTCTTGAAGAAAAAATCCATAAAGGGGTTCTTGAATTTTTTAATGGTCCAATAAGTTCAGACCTTAATATTCCAAATGGATACCCTTATGAATTATACGAGCACGGCAAAGAAAAATTAATTTTCTCAGGTAAATTACGAGAGGAAACTGAATAAAATGGAAATACTAAAAAATATTTATAATAAAACCAGGGAATTTTCTAAAAATAAACTGAAAGAGCATTTAATTGAGTCAACAGCCATGTTAGCAGAATCAACCCCGCTTTATTCAATATATGAAAAGGTAACAGGAATGAGTCATGAGCTATCTATAAACGCCAGATTACTTTCAGCTGGCTTAACTTATTTTGGCCTTGGTTACATTTTTGAAAAAGGAAGAGAGTCGTCTAGAAAATTTTTCAACATCACAGAAAAGACAAGCGAGTGGATTCAATGGCCACATGATGCAGTTTATACGGGATTGTTTAGCGCTGCACTTGCTCCGTTTGTTTATTTTCTTTGCGGTTCTAGAAGTACTAAAGAGATAGGAATTGGAACTGGTTGCGCTTTTGCGTTAGGATTAGTTAATGGATATCCAATAGGCTATGCTATAGATGCATTCAAAGATTTAACTGGTTTAGGAAATTGTGAAAGAAAAACATATCCTAATTTTATTAAAAAGCAGCCATCTAAAATTAAAAAAGCAATTGCAGTTGGATTAGTTGCAGGTTCTTTGGCAGTTACAGGCGGGATTTATTCTCTTATTCCAGATAAAGAAAAAGCTTCTGTTCAATCATCGCAGGGAATAGAGAAAATGTTATCAAGCTACGATGTGAATCAAAAAAATAATTTAGCAGATTTGATGGAACCGAAGGAGGAAGGAAAATGCCAATAGAAAACAGAAACATAGTCCCAGAGAAAAAGAACTGGAGTATTGCGTTAGGGGGCAAACTTTTGATATTAACGGCAACAGGCGTTTTGGCATGGGAAGGACTTATGTATTTTACAAAACCTGCTCATTACACTAGAAAAGAGCAAGAGCCGCAGAAAGTTGAAAGATTTGAAAGAAGTGAGCCAAATGATTTTAACATACCTTATGATTTAAAGTAATTTAATTTAGAGGAAAGATAAAGATTAATCATTCTTCAACATATATTTAATAATTACAATAAGTTTTTATACCCGCTTACTTGTTTAAAATAATGGGATGGCTTGATGGACACTGTGAAATAACTGCTGAAGATTTAGATCCTCTTAGTGAAAAAAATCTGGATTTTATAAGGGGCATTGCGAAAGAAGGAGAGGACAATGCTCGAAAGATAGATTCTATAGGACTAAGCAGTTTAGAAAAAGCATTAAGAGAAACTGAATCTGAGAAACAAAAATGGGATAAAATGTTTCCTTGCTATATTTTCCAGGATATCCAAAAAATAAATATGCTAAAATCTGTTATTGACCTTAAAAAAGAACTTCTTGTTCAAAAAAATAAAAAAGCTAATCAGGAAATTATTGAAGCTTATATAAATAATCATCCAGAGCACATGTATGAATTAGGATCTCTTAACTCGTATATAAATATTAAGAACTAAATTTAACCCTTAAAAATAAATTTATCAAGAAGCTTTTTAGCTTCTTCCCTTCTTTTTTGGTGTTCGCTTAGGAACTTGTTTATTTTATCAATCGTATATTTTTTTAAATCCCCTGTTAAAAGTTTCCCTGATTTGTAATCCTCATAGATTTTCTGCAATTTTTTATCATCTTCTTCAAACAGGAATCTTAAATATTGGAAAGGAACATCGACATCAGGATTTCCTCCTTTCTTTTTATGCTCTTCTGCTGTTGCCTGCCCTCCTGAAAAAGCATATTTGTTTATCTTATTTGCAACGGTTTTTGCATCATCTGTTAATGCTATAAATGAGTTTGGCTCTGAAGAAGACATTTTTCCTCCACCTAATCCTGGTGCAAAATAGTGGTAAGTTGAACTTAACTGAATAAATTTTTCTGATTTTACTCTCTGAGAAATATCTCTTGCTAATCTTAAATGGGGGTCCTGGTCAATTCCAACAGGAACAACAACCGGGACAGGCCCTTCAAATTCTTTTAATTGAGCATGAAGCATATCTGATGCCTGAAGCAGGGAAGAAATCATTTTTCCAGGGGTTATCTCTCCATAAACTGCCTTAAACTCTGCAAATGTTGCGTGTCTTGCAAGAATATTCTGCAATCTGTAAAATGCATTTGATTTTTTTGCATCTCTGCTTCTTTCACTCTGAAAATAAACCTCACAATTTTCTGGTTTCAATCCAAGGGCAATATAATTTAGAATATATTCTTCTATTGCAATTCTTCTTGAATCTTCTAGGCTTTGGGCTCTTGCATTATAAGCCTCTAAATCAGCAACAGCAATATAAATCTTGGCCCCTAGTTTTTGATAGAATATCATCTGCTGAGCAAGAAGCATATGCCCAATATGAAATTTTCCAGTAGGCATTAACCCGGTCATCATTACAAACTTCTTTCTGTTTTTTATTGCTTCTAATATTCTTTGAATATCTCTGTGTGCAAATATAATTTTCCTTCTAAAAAGGAGATTTTCATTAAAAACAGGCGGAAGTTCTTTTAATAAAGAGACTCCAAACTCTTTTACAATTTTATTGTAATCCATTTCTCCTTTTGCTTCCCAAGGAGTAAGCTTCATTTTCTCTTTTTTCATAACTAACCTACTAATTTTATATATATAAAGATTACCTAAAACTTATGCTTATTAGTAATGTATAAATCGAAATAAAATGGAGCAATCTCATATAAATCTTAATCTCCTCATTTTGTAAAGCTAACAAAAGTCTGATATTATTATAAGCTAACAGCTAATATAGAAATAAAATATTTAGAAGATAGGTTATTCTTATCTGATTATTTCTTAGTTTCCTTTGCTTCTCTAGTTTCTATTTTAACCCCGAGTTCTTCAAGCCTTTTAAGATGTGCCTGCATTATTGTCTCAACATTGACAATAATCTTAACAAGTTCATTTCTTTCTGCAGCTAATGTGTTAAGCGCACCTTTGTGAAACCCAATTTCCTCTTCTTTGGTCATTGTTACTGATGGTTTCTTGCTCGCATCTTCCTTTAAAGAACCTAAAGCTTTCTCAAGATTTTCTTTACTTGTATTTATTTTCATATACTTATATTAATCCTATGGTTTATAAAACTTATTATGCAGGTTCATAAGATTTAAATATGCATTTTTATTTAGGGTATTATGAAAAAGAGTTTAGTGTTTGGTGTAGTTTTGGCTTTATTGATGATTTCAATTGTAAATGCAGGAATATATTTTTCACAGCCAGCACCTTATTATAATGTTGGGGATGTTATTGAAAATAATATAGACATAAGCCCGGTTTTAGAAGGATTTCTAAAAGTAGATATGGTTTGTGACAGCGGAACAATTAATGTTTTTAATGGATTGCCTGCTGAGGATGGAAAGGTAACTATTAAATTTCCTTTAACTTATTCTTATATTAAAGAAAATTCAGGGAAATGCCATTTCTACGGGGAATATTTTGGATTAGCTGGGGAAAGCAGAGAATTTGAAATATCAACTGCACTAAATGTTAATTTAGACATTGGTAATTTTGTTGCAAAACCAGGAGAAGAGATTGTTGTTTCGGGAAATGCAAAAAGGTTAAATGGAATTGGGATAAATGGAGATGTTGAAATAAAAATACCTTTATTGAGCTTAGCAAGTTCTACAGATGAAACAAATGTTAATGAAACAGGAAACGAAACCGAGGCAAATAACACTGAATCTGAAGTTGAAACAAATGTTGATAATGGGGCATATTATGGCAAGGTTGTAAATGGAACATTTTCAGTAAGCATAAAATTGGAGGGAAATACCCCTGCTGGAGATTACAGGGTTGATGTTAAAGCTTATGAGCAAGATTCTTTAGGTAAAAAAACGAGCGAAGGATTGGCTATGACAAATCTTCAAGTTTCACAAGTATTAAGCAAGGTAGATATGGCAATAAATACCCAAAGCATTGACCCTGGAAAAGTGCTTGAGATTAAACCTATGCTGTTAGATCAAACTGAAAAATCTATCTCAGACGAAGCAGCTGTGATTATAAAAAATGCTGATTCAGAAAGGGTTTTTGAGAAAATAGTACTGTCAGATGAAACAATTAAATATAATGTTCCAACAAATCTCACTGCAGGATATTATACCATTGATGTATCTTCTGGTGAGTTAAATTCTACAAAGACTGTTTACGTTAATGAAAAGGCAATAGCAAGTTTTGAACTGAAAAATGGAACTTTGATTGTCACGAGCATTGGCAATATCCCATATAAAAAGGACATTCAGATAGACATGAGCGGGAAACCTTTTGTCAAGAAAGTGGATCTTGGGTTATCCGGAAGCCAGGAATTCAGATTAAGCGGGGATGGAAATTATGACGTTAAAATAAGCGATGGAGAAACAGAAATCACAGGAGGAGTTGCACTTACAGGGCATGCGGTTAATGTACAAGCAGTCAAGTCAGGTCTTGTTGCATTAAATACGCCAATTGTCTGGATATTCTTCATAATAGTATTGGGCGCAGGCATTTTATTCTTCTTCAGGAATATATTAAAGAAAAAATCTTTTGCTTATCCTTGGGATAAGATTAAAGAGAGATTTTCCAAAAAACCCACTGTAGGAAAGATTAGCGAAATGGAGAGACCTAAAACATTTTTTTCCGGAAAAGCAGAACAATCCCTGGTTTTGAAAGGAGATAAAAACAGAGCAACAGTTTTGTGCATCAAATTTAAAAAACCTCTAAGCAAGACTGCAAAAAAAGAATTTGAAAATTTAATACAGCCAGTCTACAAGAATAAGGGAGCTGTTTATGAAAGAGAAGATGCTATGCTTGCTATATTCAGCCCATTAATAACAAAGAGCTTTAAAAATGAGGCAATTGCTGCTAAAGTCGCTGAATCTGTAAAAGCTAATTTACAGGAATATAATTCAAAATCTGCAGATAAAATAGAGTTTGGAATAGGAATACACTCCGGAGACATTGTGAATAAAATTGAGGACGGCAAGTTAAAGTTTACTGCTCTTGGAGGCCTGATTCCAGGAGTTAATAAAATAGCAGAATCTTCAAATGGGGAGATATTAATAACAAAAGAGGCTTATGAAAGGGCAGGAAATGAAGTTAAAGCAATAAAACAGGGAAATGCATATGAAATAAGAAGGATTGTTGATTCTGAAAAAAACCAGCAGTTTATTGACGGATTTTTAAAAAGAGCTGCTGTTGACAGCAATAAAAAAGGCGCTGCTTCTATTTTTTGAATAGCCTTTTTTATTGGGAATAACAAAATCTATAATATCTAAAGACGAAGAGATATGGAGCTAACCCCATTAAGCGATAAATAATTGCTTCAAATTAAAAATTGTTGATTAGGAGCTTAGCTGCTCAAACATAGCTTAAATCGTTTAGTAGATTACAAAAAAATAACTAAAAATACTTAATTAAATGCATTTTTTCTTTAGGATTTCCCTCTATCTCAACGAATCCATTTTTTTTATTGAATCTGCCTGCATTTTCCATTATTGAGTATGATGAGAATAACATCTTCTTGTATCCTTTTTCCTTTGCATAGTCAACAATTTTATTTAACATTTTTTGTGCAATGCCTCTTCTCCTATAATTTCTGTGAACATACATTCTCTTTAATCTTACAGTTTCGTTGTCTACTTTCTTGAGGGCCATTGTGGCTACAATTTTTTTTGATTCATCTTCTACCTCAGCAACGAAATAAACTATGTATCCCCTTGATACATTAAACTCTTTTATATATTCAAACTTTGTAGGATCTCCATTGAATATATTTCCTAGAATACCAGATACTAACTCAATTACTTGTTTTTTATCCGATGGTTTGTATTCCCGAATTATCATCTTCCGCTAGACTAAACGCATAGCTATCAAAAATTTTGCGCTTATATACTTTATTAATCATGACTATATTTGTGATACATAGGGTTCAGTATAATAATTAAAAAACTGAAGAAACTCCTTTTTTATTATTTTATCTGCTTTTATCTCATCTAATTCAGACAAGATTTCTCTTATAAAACAATAAGGGCACATTGAGATTCTTTTTTCATTACATTTTATACACTGTACAGCTTCTCTTGTCTGTTGTTTAAACTTTTTTAAATGCCTTTTTAGCCTTGGAACTAATTCTTTCCTTATATTAGGATAGTTGGTTGCCCAAATATCCATTTCTGCAGATAAACAAACCGGGCAAATTGGGTTTGTTATTGGTTCATTGCACAATTCACACTCGTAAAATCCTGGTTCACGTTCAGAGTAAAAGTTTTTTAACATCTTAGTAGAAACAATGATTCAAGCAAGCTAAATGTTAGCAACTTAAATCAGGGATTTAAATAACGGACAAATAGGCACACTGTTATAACTGTAACAGAATAAGCACATCGTGACTACAGTATATATTTTACACCTATTTATTTCCATATTATATATAAGCATAACAAGTATATATACTTTGCTGATTTTAGAATATTTTTAGTTTTATCTATTAATAATCTAATAAATGATTTAAGATTTGCAAAGGAGTAGATTTAGTCAGACCATACATATTTTATTTAGTCTTTCACACTACAGATTAAGTTTTAGTTTGAGTATTAGTTTATTTAACAAACAAGCCACAATGACATTTCCCATTTTCTTTTATTTCATCTAGATGAAATATACAGGGGCATATTATTTTCTTATCTTCTTCTTTATTGCCAGTTACCCTTCTGCATGGGCAGTAAAGCTCTCCTTTTTCCTTTTTGTTTCTTAATAATCCCTTTATTATTCCTTCTACAATTTTTTTATCTGAATTTAACTTTATACCAACTGATTTTGCATATTTTTCTGATATTTTTATCAACTCTCTTTGCTGTTCCATAATCTATAAAATAATGAAGACATATTTAAAAACCTAAGTTTTCTGTATTAGTCTATGGATGAGTTAGAAAGAGGTTCTTATTTCGGCAAGTATATTTTTGAATTGGGTATTGCTGTTGCAGGAGCAGAACTATACTCTTGTGGTTGTCCTGGAATTTTTGCAGATTTTTTTGATGGGTCCAATACTATGTTAACTACTGGTCTTGCAGGAACAATATTAGGATCCTTAGCACTATGGGCAGAAGGATATTCTCCATTAAAATTAATTGAAGGAATCGGAGAATTAGCGTGTTTGCCTTATGACAAATGCAAATGCTTTTTTGTTTACTCTTCCAAAACAAATATAAAGGGACTGGAAAAAGAGGTTTCTGCTAAATAGGTTTCTACATTCTTTCTAGAATTTCTATCCTTTTTTCAATAGGGGGGTGAGTAGATAAAGCTGCTTTAAATGGATTTGAAATAAATAATGGAGCAACTGCTTTTGGTATTTTTCTTGTTTCTTGTGTTGGAACCTGCTCATTTTTTATTTTTTTTAATGCTCCGACTAATCCTGTAGGGCTTCTAATAAACTTTACAGCAGAAGCATCTGCTGCATATTCTCTTTTTCTTGAAATAGCAAACTGTACAAGCTGGACAACAATTGGAGCAAGAATAGCAAATATAATCCCAATTAACAAGAGTATTGCATTTCCTTTTCCTTCTCTGTCTCCACTACTTCCTCCTCTAAACCATAAACTTCTTAAAAAAATCTCAGAAATAATTGCAATCATTCCTACCATCACTGCAACAAGAGTCATAAATCTTATATCGAAATTTGCAATATGACTTAATTCATGACCTAAAACACCTTCTAATTCCTGCTTGTTTAGCTTTTCCAATGCTCCTGTTGTAACACAAATAACAGAATGTTCTGGATCTCTTCCTGATGCAAATGCATTAATTTCCTTATTCTCCATTATGTATAGCCTTGGCATTGGCATTCCAGAAGCCAATGTTAGTCCCTCAACTGAATTATAATATTGGGAATATTGCCTTCTGTCTGCAGGTTTTGCTCTTACAGAAGCCAGAGCAATTTTATCTGAGTTATAATAACTTATTAAAATGTAGAGAATTGAAATAACAATTGAGGCTATCATGATTATAAAGAAAAAACCTGGGTCTGTTGCAAGGCTTATAAAATAACCAAGAGCAAGAAAAACCAAGAAGATTATTACAATTAAAAAAATAGATTTCCATTTATTCCTGGAAATCTGATCGTGAAATGAAATTCTAATATCTTCTTTTGGCATTTTTTGTCTATTATTATAAAAAGAATAAAGGTTTTTAAGGTTGTTGATAACGATAACTTATTAAAATAAGAGATTTTATAATCGATATTATGCAAGACAGATACAAATTAATTGAGAAAGGGCTAATTCCATTGTCTAAATATTGGTCAATTAGACTTGGCTTTTTAGATATTCTAAATAATACTAAATTTTTTATTCCTTTAATTGAAGGCAGGAAGGATGTCGGGGATGATTTGAAAGTTTTAATAAGGATATCAAAAGAATGGCAAAATAAGAATGAACATAATGTCGGAGAGGCAGGAGCATTATTCAGACTTTTACAATTTGCTTCATGGAAATTTAATTTAGACAAAAAGTTCATTAAAAAAAAGACACTAAAAGAAAGAAAGATTTATGATAACCCTGATATTGTAAATTGGCCAATTATGAAACTGCTTGAATTGGATAATAATACTCCCCAATGGGCCAGTGCCGCGATTTTAACAGGTAATGAAGAAAAAATCCCTGAAAATTTTTTCCTTAATTTAAGCAAAGAGGCATTAAATCATTATAACAAAACAAAAAGCAAAGGGGGTTTTTGCGAATTAAGGTATGACGAAACCCTGTTGCTACAGGCTGAGGCTTTTATTGATTTGCTAAAAAAGGGGGATATTAATTTCAAACCAAAGCAACAGGACGATTATTGTTTTGCAAGAGCATTTAATTTAATTACTAAGGAAGAAGGGAAGAAGAAATGGCCAGAATTAGAAGGGCATGAAAGCAACAGATTAGAAGAAATGGAAAAACAAATAAATAATCTCTGTAATGAAAAAGAGATTGATTCAAAAGATCATCGGGTTGTTCAGTCAATTGCTATGCTTGCCCTCTTAAAAGATAAAAAAGTGAAGTTTTCTTATCTGGATTGTGTTAGCAAAAGCTGGCCGCAGTTTTGGGAATTCTTGAAGTTTGTGAATAAGTATATAAAATCTTAAAAACCAATAGTTTATCTGATTTCATGGAAAAAATAATATTAACAGAAGAGATATTGAGGCCAAAGTTTCTTATTGGAAGATGCGGAGAAAATATAATCTCATTTGGTTCAGGACAGCCAGATTTGCCTCCTCCAAAAGAGGTTTTTTCTGTTTCACCAGATTATTCTAATTTTAGATATGGGATAGTGGAGGGGGATGAAAAGCTAAGAAAAATATTATCAGAGCAGTATCCTGCTTCAACATCAGATAATTTTGTAATAACCAACGGAGCTTCTGAAGCACTGGACTTGAGTCTGAGAGTAATTGCTAGAAATGGAGACAAAACAAAAAATAAGGTTCTTATGCTTAAACCTTATTATTATTCTTATCCGCACCTTGTTAAATTTTCAGGAATGGAGCCTGTTTATACAAAATCTGTAAAAGGCAGAATTGATTTTGATGACTTTAAAGAAAAGGTTAAGGATTGCAAGGCTGTTTTGATTAATTCTCCTTCAAATCCTACAGGAAGAATTGAATCTGTTGATACTCTTAAAAAACTTGAAAAGCTCACAGAAGAACTTGGAGCTTATGTCTTATCTGATGAGGTTTACAAAGACCTGATTTATGAAAGACAAAATTATCTGATTAAAGGACCGCGCGTTGTCACAATAAACTCTTTTTCAAAAACATTTTGTATGTGCGGGCAAAGGATAGGTTATCTATGGTCATCTGACAAAAATCTGGTGGGGAATATCATTAACATGAAATCACATACCTCGATGAATACAAACATGCTTGGGCAGAAAATGGCTCTTGAAGCAATGAAAGTGCCAAAAAGTTTTATTGACAGCCAAGTTGAAATCTGGAAGCAAAGAAGAGACCTGATATATACTGGGTTAACAGAGTTGGGACTTGAGGTATGGAAGCCTGAAGGAGCATTTTATATTCTTCCGAGAATAGAAAATCCTAAGCAATTTGTTATTGATATGTACAACAAATATGATGTTGTTACTTATCCCGGAGAGTGGTTTGGAGCTCCAGACAGAGTAAGGTTTTCCTATGCACTTGACGAAGAAAAGATTAAAGAAGGCTTGAGAAGAGTTGGTAGATATCTGAAAGAAAGATAATCAGGAGTTATATTTTACTTTTTTGTGACTTTTTCTTCCTTAAGAGCATATTTAGCTATAAGAAAAACAACAAAGGCTATTATAATAAAATTAATTATTGATCCTAACAATGCCCCCCAACTAATTACAATTGGTCCTAACTCAAAAACTGCAGTTTGCCATGCTCCTCCTGGAACAAAAGGAGTTATTATTGGCATAATTAAATTATTAACAACAGAATTAATAAGAGCAACCGAAGCCAAACCTATTATAAGAGCAACAGCCAAACCAATAACCTTGTATTCTTTAAGAAATTCTTTGAATTCTGTTAGAATCTTCATTTTTTATTTTTTACCCCCCTTATTAGAACTGCACTTTCTGCTCAAGTTTCATTTTTTAATTTATATGTTAAGTTTCTTAAAATGAAACTTTCGGAACAGCTCTAGCTTCTTCTGGTATCTGCAAGTATTCTCTTTCTTTAAAGCCATAAAGATTAAAAAATAACTTTGCTGGGAAAACTTTGCTTGAATTATTGTACGACAAAATGCTGTCATTGTAGTATTGCCTTGAATATGCAACTTTGTCTTCTATTGCTGACAATTCATTTTGTAATTGCAAGAAATTTTCATTTGCCCTTAATTGAGGGTAACTCTCAGCAACTGCAAAAATAGATTTTAAAGCAGCCTGCATCTGATTACCTGCTTTCATTCTTCCTTTAAAGTCTTTAGCGTCCAGAAAAGCTGTTCTTGCTTTTGTAACTTGCACAAGAACTGATTTTTCATAATCTTTATAACCTTTTACTGTGTTTATTAAATTAGGAATTAAATCTGCTCTTTTCCTTAATTGAACATCAATCTGAGCAAGAGAATTATCTATTCTGTTGTTAAGAACTGTGAATCTATTGTAATACATAATAAAAGCAAGTATTACTATTACAACCAAAGCTATCAAAGCCCAAAATATCCATAACATAAAGTTATAGGCAAAAGATTATTTATAAATCTTCTTATATTGCAATAGCGATTAGCAGAAGCCCATATTAAACCTGTGTGACATCCTCCCACGCATAAATGCGTGGGCTTCCTTATATCTTTACTCTTATTCGCTTTGCCCTCAATTGCCCAAAAGCGTTTAAATCACAGCATTAGCGATTATCAGCACCACATCATAAATGATGTGGATTTCTTTTTATTTAATATTTGGAGCTAGCAGGATTATTGATAATAATTACCAAAATTCAAAATCAGCATAAAATTTAAAAGCCTTGGAATTTTTAATTATCTATGGAACCAATGCAAAAAAGAATATTGATAACCCTTATTGTTGGGATAGTTTTAGTTATTGCTTTTTATTTTATAACAGACAGTATAACTAAATACACGGGCTTTTCTGTATCAGGCGATGATGCTCTTAAAGACGATTTTATAAAATGTTTAAAAGAACAGGATATTACTTTGTATATCAATACAAATGACATCTCTAAAACACTAAGTGAAATCGAATTATTTGATTATCTCCAGTATTTTAAAATAAAAAATTGCATAAATAACAATCAGGAGTGTGTTAACAAGGGCGTTAATTCGTTTCCTGCATGGATTGTAAACAATCAGGCAATTAGCAAAGATATAAACTTTAATGAACTATCAGAATATTCTAGATGTAAACCTATAACAAAACAATAGAAGGAGGAAAAAATGGTGTCAGTAAATCAACAAACTTGTATTGGTTGCGGAGCTTGTGCAGCTACCTGTCCAAAAGTATTTGAAATCAAAGATGGGAAATCCAATGTGAAAAAGGGGCAGGAAAAATCAAAACTGCCTTGTGTTAAAGAGGCTACAGAAGGTTGTCCAACAAATTCTATACGAGTTTAATATTTAAAATGGTAAAAATAGACCAAGAAAAGTGTATAGGCTGTGGAAGTTGTTCAGCAGTGTGTGAAAAAGTTTTTGAAATTGGAGATGACATGAAAGCGCGTGTTAAAAAAGGGCAGGAAAAATCAAAACTGCCTTGTGTTAAAGAGGCTATTGACATATGCACTGTACAGGCAATTAAAGCTTAATCAAATTTTTTCTTTTAATATATATTTTTTATAATGAAAAATTCCTGTTTTTGTTATAACAAAAAATAAAGAGCCTATTGTTCCTAAGATTAAATCAATCATAGTATCGTCATTTTTATCCATTATTATATTCAATTTTTCTACTCCTGAATAATCTCTTAAATAAACTCCTTGCAATTTCCAGTCAAATAGTCTATCTAAACCATATTCCCCTATTTCAAATAAAGCTAAGAAAGAAGTTATAATCATGACTGTAATAAACAATTTTATAGAGAACTTTGTATTTAGCTTGTTAACCATAAAAAATACAAGAATACAAAGCAAAAAAGGAGATGTTAGATGCAGTACCTTATCGTAAACAGGGAAGATATAATAAAAGGGGCTTAGCAAGATGCCTGCAGTAGATATAAAAATGAATATAACATAATGGTGGCTTTTAAAACCCATTCTAAAAAAATAATCAAATAAAAAGAATAATAATAGTGATAAAATAAAACCAGACGCTCTGACAAAATAACCAGTATTTTTTAAGGCATAAAGAATAGCTAAAATTAATACCCCCACGAGTATATAGATAACATGTCTTGTGTGTAACTTCAGCATTTTTGCCTCTTTTTTCTTAAATTACCTATATTTTAATGAATAAAAATCTTTCCTTCGCAACATTTATATACTAATATGAACCTCTTTTCATATGAAGTATAGTACATATCATGTTTTTTTCAGCAAACTGTCTAATCCATTAAGGATTAAAATAATTTCTAGTTTAGATGAAAGACCCAAATCAGTAAATGAGTTAATTGAAGGTTTAAAAGTTGAACAAAGCAAAATAAGCCACGCATTAAAGGAATTAAAAGAGTGTAATATAGTCAAAGCTGAGAAAAAAGGGAAAAAAAGAATTTATAGTTTAAGCGGGACAATAATCCCTATTTTAAGATTGATTGATTGTCACGCTAAAAATTGCAATAAATGCAGGGGATGTGTGAGATGAAACAAGAAAGAATAATTTTTAAAAACGCAGACGGATTAAAATTATGTGGTATTTTGTCAAAATCTGATTATGAGTCTAATATTTGTATTATTTTATGCCATGGAATAACTGTTGATAAAGAAGAGGATGGAATTTTCACAAATTTAGCAAAGGAAATAGTTGAAACTAATAGATTTAATGTTTTTAGATTTGATTTTAGAGGGCATGGAGAAAGTGAAGGAAAATCAGAAGATATGACGATAACTGGAGAAAAAAGAGATTTAGAGGCTGCAATAAATTTGTTAAAAGGCAGAAGTTATAGCAGGTTTGGTATCTTGGCTGCTAGTTTTGCAGGCGGAGCTGTATGCTTATATTGCGGGGAACATCCAGAAATCCCAAAAGCATTAGTTTTATGGAATGCTTTAATTGATTATTCTTCTAAGATAAATCCCGTAACAGAGTGGGGAAAGAGATATTGGGGCAAACCTGCTTTTGATAGAGTCAAGA
The DNA here is from genome assembly GCA_028718805.1 of Candidatus Nanoarchaeia archaeon. Lineage (GTDB taxonomy): Archaea > Nanobdellota > Nanobdellia > Pacearchaeales > GW2011-AR1 > ARS1285. The sequence continues at coordinate 27,024 of JAQUKY010000012.1, forward strand.
AACAAGGATATACTGAAATAGGCAGTAGAAAGTTTAAAGTTGGAAAAGAGTTTATGAGTGAAATAAAAAATTTAAAACCATGGAAAGAATTAAAAAAACTTAATATTCCAATATTATTTGTTCATGGAGACAAAGATGCCCATATTCCTTATGGAGATTCTGTAAAATACTCAAAAATGTTTAAAAAAGGCCTTGCAACAATTAAAGGTGCTGAGCATGGATTCCATGATAATAAAGAAGATGCAGAAGAAGCAAATAATGCTACAATTAATTTCTTTTATGAGGTTTTTGAAAAATGAAACAAATCTATCTTGACAATGCTGGCAAACTTTCTTACAAAGACAAGTTTGAACAAAGAATACCTTTTTTGATAAAAGGTAATCCAAAAACAAAGCATTGTCAATGGAGGATAATATGAGAAATATTTATCTTGACAATGCCGCAACAACTAAGGTTGATGAAAAGGTTGTAAGAGAGATGCTTCCATATTTTACAGAAAAATATGGCAATGCAAGTTCTCAGCATTTAGTTGGGCAAGAGGCTAAAAGAGCTCTTCAAGAAAGCAGGCATGTCATTGCGAAATCAATAAATGCAAAGGATGATGAAATTATTTTTACTTCCGGAGGAACAGAAAGCAATAATCTTGCATTAAAGGGTTTATTTTTTGCAAACAAAGAAGCAGGAACTGAAAAAAATCATATAATTACTACAAAAATTGAGCATGATTGTGTTTTAAATTCATGCAAATGGCTTGAAAAACAAGGAGCTAAAATAACTTGCATTGATGTTAACAGCGAGGGATTTGTCAATATTAATCAATTAAAACAGTCAATAACCCCTAATACCCTTGTTGTTTCAATAATCCACGGAAACAATGAAATAGGAACTATCCAGGATATTGAAGAAATTGGAAAAATATGCAGGGAAAAAGGAGTTTATTTTCATATAGACGCCTGTCAGTCTTACACAAAAACGCCTATTAATGTTAAAAAACAGAATTTAGATTTAGTTACTCTTAATTCTCATAAAATACACGGGCCAAAGGGAGTCGGAGCATTATATATAAGAGAGGGTATAAAAATTATTCCATTAGCGCACGGAGGAGGACATGAAAAAGCATTAAGAAACGGGACAGAAAATGTTTCAGGGATTGTTGGTTTTGCAAAATCTGTTAATTTAGCCAGTAGCGGTGATATTAAACACATGACTAAGCTTAGAGACTATTTAATTGAAGAAATTTTAAAAATTCCAAATACAAAGCTAAATGGGGCAAAAGGAGATAAAAGATTATGCAATAACATTAATATTTCATTTAATAATATTGAAGGAGAGGCAATTGGGGGATATTTAGATAGTTATGGAATATGCAGTTCAACTGGAAGTGCCTGTTCTTCCCATACTCTGGAGACAAGCCACGTGCTTAAAGCAATTGGATTATCTAATTTGCAGGCAAATACAACTTTACGATTGAGCTTAAGCAAATATACCACAAAAGAAGAAATAGATTATACATTAGAAATTTTAAAGAAAGTTGTTGAAAAATTAAGGAGGATGAGCCCGATAAAATAAAAAACTAAACCAATAATACAAAAAACTAAATACGCTATGAATGAAAAGAGTAAGCTACTGAAACATAGCTTATGAAAACTCAAATTCATATTAAATCGTTCAATAAATTATTAAAATCAGGAGGCTAAAATGAAAAAACCAAAAGACAAATATAAAGAACTTGGCGGGGAATTCAAGAATGATGCAGCTTTAGATGAAGAGCTTGATGAAGAAGGGGCTGATAAAGACAAAGCAGAAGAAGAGCATTTTGAAGAAACCGAGGAAGATGACTGGGAATAATTTAAGATGAAAAAAACAAAAACCAAGAAAAAGATAACTAAAAGCAAAAGTGGAATAACAAAAGAAATGAGTTTTTCAGAGATAATAGAAAAACATCCGGAAGCAGCTGGAATTTTATTTGAAAGCGGGATGCATTGCTGCGGATGCCCGATGTCTGCAGACGAGAGCCTGGAGCAGGGAGCAAAAGCTCATGGCATCAAGGTTGATGAGTTATTAAAAAAATTAAATAAAAATAAATAACAAGAGTATAAAATGGAAAATAGATGTGAGTCTCTGTATTCAAAAGAAGTAATTAAGCATTTTAAAAATCCTAAAAACATGGGAGAAATGAAAGATGCAGATGCTGTTGGAAAAGTGGGAAATCCCCGCTGCGGGGATATTTTGCGGGTTTTCCTGAAGATTGAAAAGAAGAAAATTAATGGAAAAGAAAAAGATTATATAAAAGACATAAAATTCCAGACATTCGGGTGCATGGCTGCGATAGCTGTTTCTTCCGTTCTGACAGAGATGGTGAAGGGCAAGACAATAGAAGAAGCAAAAAAGCTGAAAAATAATGAGATTGTCAAGAAACTTGGGGGCCTGCCTGCTATAAAATATCACTGTAGCTTGTTAGGGGCAGAGGCTCTTAATGAGGCAATTAAAAATTATGAAAGCCGTCTTTTAAAAAAAGATGGTGATGGTTTTGATTGGACAACTTCACTTAAAAAGAAAAAATGATTTTAACATTAATTGGTCTTATTTTTAGTTTCATAGGTTCTGTCAGTTTGGTTTTTGATACTCTATATAGTTTAGGCAAACCAAAACCAACTTATTTCCCAGAGAATAAAAAATTCGGATGGAAAGCCGAAAAATTAGAACCTCAAAAGGATGGTTTTTGTAAAAGAGTTAAACATACAAAAGAAGAGATAAAATTAGCTATTTCCTTATCCTTGTTGAGTTTAGGATTTTTGTTGCAGATATTAGATTTTAAGATTTTTTTATAATTTCTTTTTTTGAGAACAAGTTTATAAATAATAATCTTGTTCTTTTGCTTGGATGTAATAAACCTGCTTTTGGTTTTGTTTTTTCTAATAATCTTATCATATTCTCCCTTCCAGTTTTGTGGGAAGAATACAAATCAGCAGAGATTTCAATAATTCTTGCAATTAAGGGCATAAAAATAATTATTATGATTATTATTTTGATTAAGGTAAATAGATTTATTACAAAAATCCAAATACCTAACTTATATGTTAAAAACAAAAGAAAAGAAATTAATAGAGTAATAAATGGGATATTAAATTTTTTGTGAAATCTCTCATGCTCTTTTAAGGAATCTATTTCTTTTTTATTAAGGATTTTTAGAAGTTTTTTATCAATTAGAATTTTCCATTTCATCCAAGAAAATTTAGCTAGACAATTTAGATTATTTACATAAAGAACATCTGATTTTTTCATAATAAACTTTCTTTTCCATTAATTATTTAGAAGAAATACTTATTTAAATACTGCCTTTAATCCCTTCCATCAACCGATAAGTTAACAGAGAAGAGTTTAGGAAAACTTTAAAAACTATTGATAACATATATTTTCACCTTAGGGGAAAAGAGTTCTGATATAACATGAAAAAGTTTAAGAGAATAGCCAGTATGTATCCTGTTGAAACAAATGGAAGCATTGAGTATACAGTTGTACTGGCAAGAAAAAATGAAGAAAGACATATTATCGATTGCGTGAATACTGCTTTTAATAATTCTGATATAGAAGAAATTTTGAAGAGTACCGCTGTGGATTTGTTTGTAGGAGTTATGCCTTCTCAAGGATATTTTAGCAGGACAATTAAGCTTCCTCCTGTTGAACCAGAGCGAACTCCGGAACTAATGAGATTTGAAGCTGCTCAACAGATTCCATTTGATATAGAAGATGTTGCCTGGGGTTGGAAAATGCTGACAGACTATCCAAATGACATGAACTTAGAGATTAAGATAGCTGCAACAAAAAAAGAGATAATAGAGAGATATTTTCCGTTCAAACAAATGGGGTTTATAACTTCTACAGCAGAAGCTATCCCCTCACTTTATCAGAATCCAAAAGATGAAAGATTAGAAGCAATTATAGCAATAGGAGATAAATGCACAGATTTGATAATTTCTAAAAATGGGGTTAGCACCTGGAATAGAAGTATGCCTGTGGGAGATGCTGAAATTAATAAACTTAAAGAAGAACCAGCAAATGGAACAAGTATAACAGCATATGAAGCAGCTATAGATGATCTCGTAGGAGAAATAAACAGAACTCTTGGCTTTTATTTTTCAATCAATCCTGGCTCAAAAATTGAATGCTTAATCTCGCCTAATAAAGATGAAGAATTAATCGATGAACTTAATAAAAGATTAAAATTGCCTGAGAACAGAGAAAACCTCATTATTCAATACAGAAATCCTTATGAAAAATTTGAGGGAGAACCTGATTATCAAAGTATTGAGGAAGTTTTTGCAGCAGCAGGAGTTTTAGGATGCGATAATGCAATTAATTTATCCTCAAAAAAGAAGAGTGATTTCAGCAAGATATACAGGTATCCTGTTGGAGCAGGCCTTGTTGCATTAAGTTATCCTTTTTCAATACCTGGAAAAATTTTAAATGGAATTGGAGATTATTTAAATGATGCTGGAGATAAAGTATTAGGAATAGAAAGAAAAGAATATCCCCACATATAAACAAGAAAATTTTTAAAGTTTAAAATAAAGAACTATCTTTTTTTAGTTTTGCCTTTGCCTTTCAAACTCATTTTAGAAAATATATAGATATAAAGGATTTCTAAAATTCCAAAAGTGTTAACAACCAACAAGACAATGAACCACACCATCTGATCCTTTTTTGATGCTTTCCACAATGCAAATCCTTTCCAAACCAATGACCAAATAGAGATTACAGCAAGGATAATAATCGCAGTCAGAAGTGAAACTCCAAGTAAATTTGAAACTAAAGTATAGGGGTCTGTTGTTGTTCCGGATATTAAAGCACTTGCGTCTACCATCTTTTTTGTTTTGTAATTTGAACAGGGAAATTTAGTTTATAAAGGTTTTGGAAAATACTTTTTAATTTCCTTAAAAATTTCTTCAATTGGTTTTTCCCCGTTAATAATAATTATTTTTTCATTCGGAAAAATTTCTTTCATCTTAAGGTAATTTTGCCTGACTTTTTCTAGAAACTCTTTATTTTTTTCAAACTTATGCTCATCCCGAGAATCACCATGCATTCTAATTGAAGCAGTTTTTACAGAAGTGTTAATTATAAAAACAAAATTGGGAATAGGCATGTTTTCATGCATTTTCATTAATCCTTTCACATCCTGCCCCTGAACAGATTGATAGCAAATTGTTGAATATTTGTATCTATCCGAGATAACAATCATATTTTTTTCCAATGAGGGGGTTATTAAATTTTTTATATGCTCTTTTCTATCATTAACATAAAGTTCTGTTAATTTTTCTTTTTGAGAATATGGATCCTGTTCTGATTTTAAGATTTTTCTTATCTCTCTTTCTTTATAGGGTTCTCTTGTTAATAAGATATGGTTGTGCTTATCTAAATTATAAAAATAATTTACTAGTTTTAGTATCTGCGTAGATTTTCCGCATCCATCAATTCCCTCAAAAACAATAAACATGACCCAAAAAGTCATCTCTTGTTTAAAAATATTTGTGCATTGGATTCTGTAAATCTAACGGGTGATGAAATCTTATAAAATACTTCATAGAAACATTTAAATATTAGGATATCCATAGTTATCCTATGAGAAAGATAGAACTAAAGAAAGGAAATCTGACCCTGAAAGA
>JAQUKY010000013.1 GCA_028718805.1 Candidatus Nanoarchaeia archaeon
TTTTTCTCTCTTATCGCCCTCCTTTACGATCCATTTGATTTTCTTCTGATTTAGTTTTTTCATAAGTTCTACAGATTTCTTAGAACTTATCTGTGTTACCGAGAGGACATTATTTCTGGATAACACAACCAAAACATCTAATAACAAGTTTTTTAAACCAATTCCCTTTTTATTCATTAAGCCCTTGTCGTCTAGAGGCCAAGGACATAGCCCTTTCAAGGCTAGAACCCGGGTTCGAATCCCGGCGAGGGCATTTTCTATATTATATAAATATTTAAAAGCAAGAAATTTATGTTTTTTTATGGCAGGAAGAATAAAATCGGAAAATAGAAAAAGAAACAATTTTGTTCCTGGCGAAAAGGTTGTTTATATCCCAGAAAATAAGGTATATGATTTTGGGTATATTAGTGATACAGGGAAAGCTGTTATTTATGAACAAGGTGAAATAAATATGCAGGATAGTTCTGCAGTTGATGTAGGATTATTAAAAAGATTAAGAAGATAATTAATTTTAAGTTTCTTGATAAAAGTAACAGAATCTTATAGTGATTACAGAAGATAAATATTTATAAACATTTAATTAATCTTATAACACAATGGTATCAACATCTGTTATAATCCAAGAATTTCCACAGACATTAAAACAATATTCTACTAAGGTAGAAGAAAAACAACTGGATGGGATGGTTAGCGGAATAGACAGATTAAGAAAACAAAATCCTGCGGTTTATGATGAAAAGAGTGTCGCTATGTATCTGCAGGAGAGGTCAAAAACATTAAAAGGAATGGTTGAAGAGTATTTCATTGCTTCTATTGCCAATAAGTTTCCATTGATTTCTGATGAATTATTCCAGTTAAAAAGGCATCTTACTTTAAAAGCTGAAGATAAGACCTGGAAAGTAGTCAGAGACGATACTGAAAGAGAGGAAGATGCTGAGAACATTGAAAGAGATGAAAAAAGAAAAATAGTTACAAGAAGAATTGAAGTTCCATTATTTGTTTACACACCTTTATTTAATGGAAATCATACTGCAAAATTGGGAAGTTTTACAAAACAAACCGGAAGTTCTTGGAGCAGTTCATATAAAAGAACCACTGTAACTGTCGAAGCTAAACTACCAGGCAGCATAGGGCCAAACTTGAAGAATGCTTATAGATCTGCGTTGAGTCATTATTTTAGTGTTCTTTCAGAAATGTTTACCAGTCCTGCTGCAGGAGATATAATGTATGCAGAAGGAAACTTCGCACAACCAGAAGTTGGAGCAACGTGGATTCCTACGCTGGAATCTTTAAGCGTTAATGTTGATACAAAATTAATTCACAAGAAAAAAGTCTTGGATCCTGCAATGATTCTAAAGGTTAAGGGTAAAAATTATTTGGTTCAAACCTGGAGAGTTGATGATGAGGAACCATTGGAACACTACTTAAGAGAATATTCTATTGGTGATTTGAAAGGTAAACTTAAATAAACTATTTCAGTTCCCAAATCCAACTTTCTTAAGCCGGATTAAAGACTCCTGTATCACCAAAAATCTTCTGGCTTTTTCAAAAGGAGATTCTCTTTTATCCTGGTCCAATTCCCTTAAAAGCTCTCTGGCTTGCTCAATTTTCTGCTCCATAATTAATTCTTGTTTCATCTTTTTATTCTCTATTTGTTTTTGTGATGTGTTCTCATAGCGTTTTAGTGTCTTTTATTATTGATTTCGTTATCCGTAATTTATCACACGATTTTCATGAGGGGCAATCCCACATTAAGCTTTTTTTCAGTAGCTTACTCTCTTCAATCTTCGCTCATTTTCGTCTTTAAACATTACAGATATTAGTTTCGTTCTCATTTCAACTCAACTCCCTGCTCTTCCAATAGTTTAATAACAGCCCTGTCAACAAAATTTCTCTTGCTTGGGAAATCAGAGGCATTTTTATTGTTCCTATTAATAAAATTATCAATCTCATCAACCAGCCATTTGCTCATTTTAACAGTAGTTTCCTGTGTGGTTACCATATGTATACGATTAGTAACTTAAGTATTTAAACTTTTCTAGAACTAATAGAACTATCTCACATACCTATCTTCCCAATTTCGCATATACCCTTCAGGAAGCCTTATTAGTTCTCTTTTAGCTGTTCTCCATTCCCTTAAAATTAATCCAATTATGAAACCAACTGCAATTCCTGATAAATGTGCAATATCTCCTACATTGCTTGGCATAAAAATCCCAAAAACTCCTGCACCAACCCATAAAATAGCAGCAATAAACATTGGCATAGGAAACCCAAAAGCCCATATCATCATTAAAGGCCTAATAACAGCTAAACATCCTAAAATACCATAAATTGCCCCACTTGCACCAAGACTTGAAGCATAGAAGTTTACAGCTATTAAATTAGCAATTATTCCAGAAGCAAAAAACACAATTAAGAACTTGTTGCTTCCAATTAGTTTTTCAAGAATTATCCCAAATAAACCAAGCGCAAATAAATTAAAAAGCAAATGAGTAACACTTGCATGCAGGAAGATAGATGTTAAAAATCTCCAAACCTCAAAAAAACTAGCCTGATTTAAAACAAAGAACTCTGTAAATCCAGGTATCAGCAGTTGCATCATGAACACAATTATGCAGATTAAGCAAAGCCATAATGAGTAAAATTTTATTTTCATTTTAATAATAACAAAGAAGAGTATATAAAAATTTATAAATAAACTATCTCAGGATAATTTATGGAATCGGGCATTGAAAAAAACGGGAAAAATTGGCTTCTCACGGCAGAGGAGATAGATTATGTTATAGAGACATCAGAAAGAATTATTGGATATAGAAATTCAGGATTAAATGATTTAATGAGCTTTAAAGATACTTCATCTTCAGATATATTTCTTGATAAGATCTTAAACGCCACTATTAAACAAGTAAAAGACCAGAAAAAATATTTCAGTCAGTTAATAGATGCCCTTGAAGCAGACCCCTCTGATTATAATTAGTTCTTAAAAACATTAACATTAAAAACCCAAGAACCATTTTATAAAAAATGGTTTTTAAGATAACACACAAAGACAAAAAAACAAAGGCAAGAATTGGAATTTTGCATACCAAAAAGGGGAATATTGAGACTCCTTTTTTCATGCCTGTTGCAACAAAGGCAACTGCAAAATTCATTAATCCTGGAAAGCTAATTGAATCAGGAGCAAAGGCAATTATCTCAAATGCATTAATTCTTTCTTTAAAGCCAGGTTCAAAGATAATTAAAAAACTTGGAGGAATAGGAAAATTCATGAATTTTTTAGGAATAAACTTCACAGATTCAGGAGGATTTCAGATGTATTCTCCGTCTACCTACATAAGCTCAAACAATCAGGGAGTTTTTTTCAGAAATCCATTTAATGGTGAGAAAATATTCATAACACCTGAAAAAGACATGGAAATTCAGTTAGATATAAATTCTGATGTTGCAATGTGCCTGGACAGGATGCCCTTATTTAAAGATTCAAAAAAAGAAATTGAAAATGCTGTAATATTAACAACTACATGGGCAAAAAGATGCAAAGAGCATCATGATGAACTTCAAAAGAAAATTCCAAAAGAAAAAAGACAACTTCTCTTTGGAATCACGCAAGGAGGTATTCATAAAGATTTAAGAAAAAGATCAATTAATGAATTAAAAAAATTAGATTTCGATGGTTACTCTGTTGGGGGATTAGGATTAGGAGAAAAAAGAAAAGATGAGATGAAGATGATTGAGCTCCAAAAATCAATTCTTCCGGACAATAAACCTATATACCTCATGGGTATAGGAGACCCTGTTGAAATATTAGACGCAATTTCAAAAGGCATTGATATTTTTGATTCAAGAATGCCTACTCAAAATGCAAGAAGAGGCACATTATTCACCTCAAATAGAAAACTTAAAATTTTAAACAAAAAATATGAATCAGATAAATCCCCAATAGATAAAAACTGCACTTGTTTTGTGTGTAAAAACTATTCAAGGGCTTATATAAAATTTCTGCTAAGCCAGGATGAACCTGTTGGAAAAGAGCTTGCTTCTTATCATAATTTATATTATCTTCAAAATCTTATGAAAGAGGCAAAAATTGCAATAAAAAATAATAAGTTTAAGGAATTTAATAAAAAGATAACTGAGATTTATAACAATTAACATCAAGCTTAATCTCCTCATCTGCAAAGCTTGAATCGTTTATTATATTATTAATCCTGAGAATATTTTCTTTCAAAGTTTTTGTTTATCTCTGTAAGCTGTGATTCCAAACTATCTAAATTACAAGAGGAAGTTATTAATTTAATAACTTCAGGAGCAGGTCCAATTGACAAATTCTCAGATAATCCCCTTAGTACATTTTCCATTCCATTGGGAGGTAATCCTGCATCAAATAATTTTTTAAACCCATAAGCAAACAACATTGTCCCAATTTCTTTATCATTAATGCCATACTCAATCTTGCTTTCCAAAACATCTGCTGTTTTTTTTAATGTAGAATCCAAACTGCTGGTTATTTCACCGATATTAGCCAGGTAAACTGACACTGGCGAGAATAATTTTGTTTCATTCATTGGGTTAGCAACAGAAGAACTAATTTTTTCAATCGAATTATGAATATGGTATAATGAATCATAGGGAACTTTTCTTTTGAATTCCATAAACTTATCCCCCGTTATCTTAAAAACACTATATAATGAAACGCCCCTCCCAATAAGCTCTCCTAAAGTATAACAGGCAAGAATTTCTTCAATTGCTTTGTCATTAACTTCACTGCTAAGAGAATAAAGAGCATTAAAATCTTTTAAATTATCAATTCTTAAATTTGTTTTTTTTGCAATCGCCCTTCTCATTGCTTTATTGACTATGGGATGTCCTCTAAAAACATCTTTCCACCCAGCTAACATCGCCTTATTGCTTGGCATGGATTTATGGAAATTATTAACATATTTAAAGATTGTTGCATTGAAAAACTTTAGACAAAAAATGCCAAATTCTTCTATAAACAATATATTGCAATATTAAAATATTTATAAACCAGCAAAAATATTATGAATTATGTGGCTGATTGATCTATTGCTACCCAAAGAGGTTGAATTTTTTAGGTTAATGAATAAACAGGTTGATATATTCTGTGAAGCCTGTAAAAGTTTTGATAATTTAACTTTAAATTTACAGAATATGAACACCCAGGAAATTGCTGCAGGAGTATTGAAAATAAAAGAGTTTGAGATAAACGGTGACAATATTGAAAGATTTATTATTGAAAAATTAGATAAAACCTTTATAACTCCTTTGGATAGAGAAGACATCCATGACATTGTAATAAACATGGATAAATCCCTGGATTTGCTTCATAGAGTTTCCCAGAAAATCGATATATATCATATAAAAAAGGCTCCTGAAAATTTAATTAAATTCACGCAGCTTATTGTTAAGATTTCCCAGGAATTAAAAAAATTAATATATAATATTAAGAATAAAAAATTAGTGGCAATCCTTGTGAAAGATATACACAAAATGGAAAATGACGGGGATTTTCTTTTTCATACTTCTGTAGCTGAGCTTTTTAATGATAAGAAAAATCCTGTAGAGGTAATAAAATTCAAGGATATTTATCAAGAGGTTGAGAGCATAGTCAATTCAATTGACCTAAGCGCAAAATTCGTCAGAGGCATAATGATGAAACAAGGTTAAAATGATAAGTTTATTTATTTTATTTTTAATAGGGTTTGCTTTATTATTTGATTTCCTGAATGGATTTCATGATTCTGCGAATTCAATTGCAACAGTTGTTGTTACAAGGACTCTAACTCCTTTACAAGCAGTGATACTTGCAGGAATTGCGAATTTTTCAGGTTATTTTATATTTGGTGTTGCAATAGCAAATACAATAGGACAGGGGATAGTTAACTTAAAATACATGAGTTTAACTATAGTTTTCGCAGCTTTAATAGGGGCAGTAATCTGGAATATAATAACCTGGTTCTTGGGATTGCCAACTTCAAGCAGTCATGCACTTATTGGGGGATTAATAGGAGCAGCAGTCGCATCAGCAGGATTTAATGCAGTTGTAATAGGAGGTTTTTTGAAAGTATTTTCTTTTATATTCCTGGCTCCATTAATTGGTTTTGCAGGAGCAATAATATTTACTGTATTAATATTAATTATTTTCAGAAAATCAAATAGAACAAAATCAAATAAATGGTTTAGATGGCTTCAATTATGTTCATCAGCATTTTATAGTTTAGGTCACGGAACAAATGATGCCCAAAAAACAATGGGAATAATAGCTTTGATATTGTTTTCAAGTAGTCTAATTACTAGTTTTTATGTTCCAAGATGGGTTGTTTTTTCTTGTTTAGCTTCTATTTCAATAGGAACAATGCTTGGTGGTTGGAGAATAGTTAAAACAATGGGCACAAAAATCTCAAAAATACATGCAATGGAAGGTTTTTGCGCTGAAACTTCCTCTGCATTAGTTCTTTTAGGAACAGCTCATACAGGAATCCCTGTAAGCACAACCCATGTTATTGCAGGAAGCATAATGGGAGTTGGGAGCGTTGAAAAAGCCAGAAGCGTAAAATGGATAATGGCAAGGAAAATTCTTCTCGCATGGCTGCTTACAATTCCTATAACTGCTTTTATTTCTGCAGTTATTTATTTATTTGCCTCTATTTTGATGTAAAAAATAAGTAAATCAAAACAAGAAGTTTTAAAAACCCATTTCTATTAACAAATTCATGGAAGCTAAAATTTGGGGGTATCCCCATCACAGGAAATAAGAACAATTTTCTTAGCTTAGCTTTTAATAGAATTTCTTTCAACATTAACATTTTTATACCCAGAAATAATAGTTTAATCGGGAGTACAAAAATTTATAAATCAATAGGTCTTGTAATTCTAATGAATAAAAGAGTTGTTTTTTCTGAAGGAAACCAGAAGAAATTTATTAGATATGTTAAAGAAAAATCTAGCTTAAATTGGAAGGAATTAGCAAATAAACTAAAAGTAAATGAAAGCACATTAAGCAAAGCATATACTTTTGAATCGTGCAACCTTCCTTATGATTTATTCAAACAATTGATCAAAATTATAAAAGAAGAGGAAAATAAAACTCTTGATAAATATAGCGGAAAAATTATTGATGAAATAAAAATTATAGGAAGAAAAGTAATGGGTGAACAGAGAAAAACATTTGATAACATAAATATAACTTTTAACAATAAAAATATATTTTTAGATACTTCCAAAATTAATTATAGTCTGGTAGATATTAAAAAAAAGATAAAATTTCCTAATAAGATTACTCCTGAATTAGCTGAAGAAATAGGTATTCATTATGGAGATGGCTTCTTGTCTACTAAAAGATATGATTATAGATTAAAAGGAAATATTAATGATGAAATTCCATATTATAAGGATTATATTAAACCTTTGTTTAAGAAATTGTTTAATATAAATGCAAATTTAAAAAAGTTTGATTCAACTTTTGGTTTTGAAGTTACTTCAAAAGCATTATGGGAATTTAAAACCAAGGTAATTGGAATGAAACCCGGCAATAAAAAGGATTTATATATTCCTAAAACACTTAAAGTAAACAATCAAAAAATTTTATGCGCCTTTATTCGAGGATTATTTGACACAGATGGTTCATTGTATTTCAAATCAAGATATGGTTATAAAAATTATTATCCTACCGTAACTATTTCATTATATTCCAAAAATTTAATTGTGGAAGTTGGAGAAATTCTTAAAATGTTAGGATTTAATCCTAGTATTTATCTTAATGATGATTATCCAAGAATCTCTCTTAATGGTGTAGGTTCTCTTAAAAGATATGAAAAACTGATCGGTTGGAGCAGTCAAAAAAATTTAAATAAGCTAAATGACTGGAAGAATAGATATTCACAATTAAACAACATGGCGGATGTAGCACAACGGCAGTGCATGCGACTGTGGCTCGCGAGACCTGAGTTCGACTCTCAGCTTCCGCTTTTAAGTAAAAATCAAAAGAGGTAAAATGAAAAAACTAAACATCTTATTCATATGCAGGGCAAATTGTTTTAGAAGCAAAGTAGCTGAAGCTTATTTTAATAGAATAAACAAGAATAAGAATATCAAAGCTAAAAGTGCAGGAGTTGTTGCAGGATACAGACAGGGTGATTTTCAAGTAGAGGCAGCAAAAGAATTAGGAATAAACATCAAAGGGAAATCCAGGGGAATAAATGCAAACTTATTAAAATGGACCGATATTCTAGTTGATGTAGCTGATGATGTTCCTGCAGAAATATTTGATTATGAGAAGAAAAGGGGAATCATAAAATATTTAATAGTTTGGAATATTAAAGATGTTAAGACCACAAGAGACATAGACGATGATAAAAGAGTAATCAGGCAGGTAATGGAAAAAGTTAATAAGCTAAATAAACAATTAGAAAACTTAAGACAAAATGGAAACAGTTAAAGGATTCAGAGATATTGAAGCTTCCAAAAGAAGCATTATCAGAAGAATAATAGAGGATATTCTCAAAAAATATAATTTTCAGGCATTTGAAACCCCTATAATTGAATATGAAGAATTTGTAAAAGGAGATAACCAAGATGATGAAGCTGTTTCAGACACATTTAAATTAGAAGATAAGGGCAAGAGAAAACTGGCATTAAGATATGAATTTACATTTCAGTTAAAAAGGCTTGCAAATAATAAGAAATTTCCTTTCAGAAGATACCAGATAGGAGAAGTTTTCAGGGATGAACCAGTCTCAGGAAACAGATTCAGGCAGTTTACGCAATGTGACGCAGATATAGTTGGAAGCTCTCTAAAAGATGAAGCAGAAGTTCTTTCTGTTGTTTCAGATATTTTTGATAAATTAAAGATTAAGTTTTTAATAAATATAAATAACAGAAAACTGTTAAATGAAATTTTAGAAGAGCAGAAAATCAAAGATAAGGACAAGCAGAATGTAATAAAAGAAATAGACAAATTAGACAAATTAGAAGAAAAAGAGATTAGAGCAAATTTAAAAAAATATAATGCTGAGTCTTTAATTGCAATTTTTAAAAAGCCCGAATCTTATTTTAAAAAATATAAATCCTACTCTGAAATTGAAGAATTAAGAAAATACTGCAATATGTATAAAGCTAGATTTAATTTTCAGCCAAGCTTAGCAAGAGGGCTTTCTTATTATAACGGCAGTGTTTTTGAAATAAAAACAAAAGAAATAAAGGAGACAATTGCAGCAGGAGGAAGCTATCTGGTTAATGGAGTTCAGTCAACAGGAATTTCTTTTGGCTTGGACAGGATTGAGATGCTGGCTGGCATAAAAGTAGAGAACAAAAAAATTCTGATAATAAGCATTGAACAGGATAAAAAAGCAATTGAATTGGCAGATGATATAAGAAAAAAATCAAATATTTCCTGTTCAATCATGTATGGAAAAATCTCAAAAGCACTGGATTATGCAAATTCCTTGAAAATCCCCCATGTTATATTTTTAGGGCAGGAAGAAGCAAAAAAGGGAAAATTAAAACTAAGAGACATGAAAACAGGCAAAGAGAAAATGATTTCTGAGAAAGCTCTTATTGAAGAATTGAAAGGTTAATTATTTAAGAAAGTTAACCCTTTTTTTCAATTTTCACTACTTCAGTGCTGGCTTGAAATTTATTATTCCCTGCGTTTTCCAGGAAGAACACGTGCCCCCAATATCCTGACCTTCAGAACATTTAAAATCATCAATTAGCCTTATGAGATTCCCATGATTTTTGACTTCCCCTATAGCGAGAGTTGTATCAGCAGATTCAATATCAGGTAATACTACCATTTTCTTGTACAAATCTAATATCTGGTCTGTATCTGAAGGAGCAATATAACCTGCTACTCTTATATTGGTTTCAACACCATTAGAAATTTTTGACCAAGATTCACTCATAAGAGTTTGGTTTTCAAATTCTTTTTTTTTGCTGATAGATGTTCCCGTTCTTTGTTAGATACTTTATAATTTTAATATTAACCACATTGTACATACGTGTTCCTACTTTATATTATTTACTGTATAGAAGAATATCCCTCTAAGCTTTAATTTTATACTACTCTTCAAAAGAGGGGTCTATGCTAGTAACTCTAGAACTCCAGTAAAGTTCTCCTTTATAAGAAAAAGCTATAAGCCCGTTAGGTCCTGTATACTTTTCTTTTTTAGCTAACTTTACTAAATCCAGTGAGGTGTATTTTCTAGGATCATTTTTTTGGTCAGCTTTCATCAGTTTTTTCAACTCATCCTGCTTTTCTTGGGAGATGTATGCTGCATCTTCTAATGTGATTTCTTTTTTATGAGAATCTTCTCGTTCCCAAATCTCTTTTTCCAAGTTTCCTTTTCCATCATATTGTTTTGTCTGGGTGTAATAGCTTCCTCTTTTAACCTTATACTCTCTTTCTTTATCTCCAAATGAAGGAGGGATATCTAAACTTTCTTTTCCAAAACCATTCAAAACCATAAACTCTGTAATAAAAACATGTTTATAATAATTATTGTATAGAAGAACATCTCTCTAAGCCTGAATTTTGTATTCCTCTTCTTTTTCGATACTTGTTATCTTGCCAGTATAGTAAATAGTGTAACCATTATTTTTAACCAAACCAAAAAATCTGCCACCAATTTTGGTCCTATCCATTCCTATGATATCAGAATCAGTCATTAACTTGTCACCTAGTTCTATACTAACATCCTGTGTTTCTTTGATTTTAATGGCATATTTTTTCAATAAAGCTTCTATTGTGTTATCAGAAATGTATACTACTTTATTTCCCAAATTCTTTTTTTTACCTTTACCTTCCTTGATTAGACTATCTCCTTCAAAATAATATTTGCTGTTTTTAGAACTATAAACATCCATAAAAAACTATCTATAATACCCTTTATAAAAATTGTTATACAAAAACTATCTTATTTCTTTATTTTAAAAATCCAGTTCTTTCTTGAAAATCTGTCGTGCTCTCTTGATTTATACTCTTCTATAATTTTGAAACCAACTTTTTCTAATAAATCAATAATTTCTCGCTTATCATAAAGATGGTAATATCTCATATAAGAAATTCCGCCTTCTTTCCAGCTCATATAGATATCATCTTTCAATCCATCAAATCTTTCATCCTCAGAATTCCAGACACTTATTAACGCTTCTGCTCCAGACTTCAATATTCTAAATAATTCTTTTAATGCATTTTCCCTTTTTTTCTCACCCTCAATACAATGAAGAGTTGCAATAAACAAACCATAATCAAACATTTCATTCTTAAAAATTGATTTATCAAGCTTAGAAACATCTTCTTTAAACAATTTGGTTTTTATGCCTTTTTTTTCTGCATTTTTTTTGCTTAACTTTATTGATTCATTAGAAAAATCTACTCCATAATAGAGAATATCTTTATTTACAACCATATTCCAACCTGCTCCGCATCCCAAATCAATTACTACTCCCTGTTTATTTTTCAAAAATTCATGAACTGCATTTAACTCTCTTACTTTAAAAAAATTTCTTTTTGCAACAGATTTTGCAATTTCATCCCAAACCTTTTCCTGATTAGGCTCTGGATTATTCTTAAGATATTCTTTCTTAGAAATTATTTTAATCGGAATTGTCATGAAAACATAGATTTTCTTATATTTAAAATACTTATCTTTTAATCAGTAATGTAAAAAACTAAATAAGCAAGGGCAATAATCACAAGCTTGATCTCTTGAAACAAAGCTTAAATCGTTTAATAGATTACTAAAACAAAAAGCAAGATTAGAGCTTCTTTTCCATATAACCTTCTTTATCTAATCTATATCCTAATTTTTTATAATATTCTCTCACGCCAACTCCTGAAATAATTTTCAAATTATTAATTTTCTTTGCTTTTGATATTTTCTCAGCTTCTGATAATAATAATTTTCCCAACCCCAAATGCTGCCCAAATTGTTTTCCTTTTTCTCCAATACCTATAGACTGCCCATAAACATGAAGTTCTCTGATGAAAGCAATATCTTTATCACTGCAAATTCTAAGCCTGCATAACCCAAACAAAATATTATTTTTATTGACAAATTCCAGAAAAAACTCCCTTCCCCCGGAAGCCTTGTACCTTGTGATTTTTAACCTTAATTTATTATCAATTTTTTCTTCTATTTTTTTGTCTCTCAAAGAAAAACCAATTTCTCTGAATCTTATTTCATTTATTTTTACCTTCTCTTCTTTAAGAAAAGTGTCAATATCTTTCCTTAAATCAATTCTATGGGTCCCTGCAACAAGATAATCAGGAGGAATCTCTCTCATAATTCTCATGACTCTGCAATAATTAGGAATTATTTTCATTATTTTAATAATTAATTCCTGAATTTCTTCTTTTGGATAAGGACTGTATTTTCCCTTTTTGTATAACCCAACTAATTTTGCTCCTTTAATGACCTGGCAAGGATAAATTTTTAATTGGTCAGGCTTAAAATCAGAACTTAAAAATAACTCTTTGAACATGTTCAAATCCTTAGAAGGATTTGAAAGAGGCAATCCTAACATCATGTGATAACCTATTTTAAACCCAGAATCTTTTAATCTTTGTGTAGCAAAAACAACATCTTTAATTTTATGCCCTCTGTTGACAAACTTGTAAATTCTGTCATCTAAAACCTGAACTCCTATTTCAACTCTCGTACACCCGAATTCAAGCATTCTCTTAATACTTTTATCATTAATGCTATCTGGTCTTGTTTCTATGCATAACGCTACACATCTATGTTTTGCTTTTTCATTTAATTTTTTAGCCTGTTCTAAACTCCTTGAAAACTCTCCATTTAAAGAATCATAGCATTTTTTTATGAAATTATACTGATAAGCAAGAGGGTAATCTAAGAAATTTCCTCCCATTATAATTAACTCAATTTTATCAGTAGGATGATTCATTAATTTAAATGCATTAAGCCTGGATTGAACTTGAGTTAAAGAATCATATTTCAGCCTTTCTGCTCTAAGTACAGGGGGGGATTTAGGAGTATAAGATTGAGGCACATCAAAGCTTGGACAATAAAGGCATGTTCCATGTTTGCACTTGCGTGGCTTGCACATAACCGCAATTGGGGTTACACCTGCAAGTGTCTTTGAAGGTTTTCTTATTTCATTTTTTAATGGAAGTTTCATTATTTTATATGAAACTTGCTGTTTATAAAACTAACAATTAGCGCTTAAGTTTATCAGATTTAAAAATAAGCAAATTAAAAAATAAAAAAATAAAAATAAGAAATTATTTCCAATCTTCTGCAGCACTAAGCTCAGCAGTAGCGGGACAGGTAGTTGTATCACCAATAATTGCAATTTCAACACTTGTTGTTGGGGCAGTTGTGAAAGTTACTGTTCCTGTTCCTAGTGGGTCTTTAAGAGTGTTTGCACTTAAAGCATAACCTGTATCTTTAGCCAGTCTTGTTCCGTCTCTAACAACCGCTACATCTGTTGTTGTAAAACTCCCTCCACTAGCATCTCTCTTAACTATAAATACAGTATTACTTGTATTTGACATAGATAAAGAAACACCCATACAGGAACTTTGTGATGATACTTGTTCAGATCCACTCTCCACAGTGCTCTTAACAACCTGCCAGACAATTACTATTGCAGCAAGAACTAGTAGGATAATTAGAACTGTTGTAATAATTTCTGATTGTCCTCTTTTGTTTTTGTTCATTTTATTCTACCCCCTTTCATTCCTCTTTTAATAATTCAGTTAAATAACCGAAGATAATCTGCTTTATAAAGATTATTATTTAGGCATCAGTTGCCCAAGCTTAATTTTCTCAATACTGTCTTATCTCGTAAGCATTACCAATATAATCCTATTGAACATCAAAAAATTATTCAACCTCTTTCTGGAAGTTATCAAGCACAACAAAAAAATCTTCCTTGCTTATTATTTTATCTACCTCGCTTAATCCTCTTTGTTCAGCAAATTTCCAAAAGGCTTCTGGCTTATATCCTCGCCTTTTCAAAGAAGCAGCTGTTGGGAGTCTCTTATCATCCCAGTCATTATATTTTCCTTCATCAATTCCTTTCCTTATCGCACTCTTGGACATTTCCAAATCTTTAAAGTGAATTCTCCCAATATAAGCAGTCCAGGGATATTCTTTCCCCAATACCTTGAATATCATCCTTTGCTTTGGCTCATTATCCTTGTGGTCTTTCCCCCTTATCATATGAGTCATTTTCATTTCGATATCATCTACAGGGACAGCTAAATTCATAAGCGGCCAGACTCTGTATTTTTTCTTCTGCATAGGATGAGTAGTTTCATTAATTCTCGCAAGAGGAAAATCCCTAAAGGCAGGATTGGGATTATTTAAATCAGACTTAAATCTTACAACAGCCTGCCCTTCTTTATAATTTGTCTTGCCATTTTTATCAAGCATTTTTTTCCATCTTTGCAGATGCTCTTTTTTTTCTAATCCTCTGCACGGACACGCCTTTTTTGCAATAAGCAATTCCCTGAATTTCTCAGAATCACACTCACAAACATAAGCAGAATTTTTATCAATCAGCTTTTTAACATATTTATAATATAAATTCATTCTTTCTGACTGGATAACAAACTTAACTTTATCTTTGCAGAACCATTTACACTCTTCTTTAATAAGCTTGTATGCTGGTTTGTAAACTTTATCAGGGTTTGTGTCTTCAATCCTAATATAAAATATTCCCCCATATTTCTGGACATAGAGAAAATTTGGTGCTATAGTTAACAGATTACCTAAAGTCAATCCTCCTGAGGGACTTGGGGACATTCTCATTATAACTTTTCCTTTTTTTGCACTAGGCAATTCAGGCAAACCTTCTCTTTCAGGCCTGTGCCCGATTAAATTTTCCCTCTCGCTAAGATGCTTTTTCTGCTCTTCTGGACTCATAGAATTAACTTCTTTTAAAATTTCATTTATTTCAGGGATAATACCTTTAACATTTTCCTTTTTCAGGCCATAATTAAACAGGGCATTTATTACACTTCCGACTATTGCTTTTCCTTCATGCTCAACTGCATTTTTCAGTGCATATGCCCTGATTATTTCTTTGTTTATCATTTTTGTTTTTATATTTTAGCTTCTAATATTAAAGTATTCTCTTTAAATTTATTCTTTTTATAAAAAGCTATGCCTTTTTTGTTTTGTGGTGTTGCCTGAACCCTGATTAGTTTAATTCCTTTTTTCATACACCATTTAACAAAAGCAGTATATAAATCTGTTCCAGTCCCTTTTCTTTGATATCTTTCAATAACAAACATATTTTCTAATTCTCCTACTTTTGGCAAATCCCTGTAAACCTCTGCTTTTGATTCTCCTCCTGCAATATATCCTATAATTAAATCATTAATTGTTGCTATAAAAACACAGGAATCTTTCTTAGTCAGTTTATTCTTAAAATATTTTGTTCCTTTTTTACCAAAGGTCCAGCTTAAATTTAATGATTTATCATACTTATTATATTCTCTTTTAAACAAAAGATGATTCAATTTCTGTATATCTTTTAAATTTTTTAAAGTTGCTTTTGTGATTATTATTTTTTCCATTTTTATTCCAATTCATCCTTAAAACCAGTAATTTCCTCTATTTTTTCCTCTTTTTCAATATTTTCTTCTTCTTTCTGAGCATCCTTGAATAATCCGGCAACCTGCCTTGCAATTTCCTTGATTTCTTCTTCTCTTTCCTCTGTTATTAATTCCCCTCCTGGCTCATCTTTCATCTCTTCCAAATCTTTTTCTAAATCCTCAATAAAATGTTCAGGGTGTCTTTTAAAATATTCATATAAATAAATCCAGATTTCCTCTAGATGTCCTTCCTGTTCTAACCATAATTTTCTTGTATTGCTTAGATGCAAAACAGGCAAAAAAGAAGCAAGCTTTTCTTCTCTGGTTTTTCCAATTAATTCAGAGTAGCCAACTTTATTCATATGCTTATCTGGCCCGGTTGATTTTCTCTTCAAGCTAGTAAGAACCCTCGCATAAAACTGCTTAATCCTGTCTTTCAAATCAACTTTTCTAAAAGATGGAAAGTCAACTTCCGAAAGCTTCTTAGCTCTTTTAACAGCAACTTCTCTTTTTATCCTCCTTGTCTCTGTATTAATTGCCTTGTTTAAAGCAGCCATAAGTTCATCTAAAGTAACTTTTCTCTGCCTTGGCAACGGGGTTTTAGGAATAAGCAATGGCAGGTCTTCTTCGTCTATCTCAATTCTTTCTGCAACATACTTATTTTCCTCTTTTTTTCCAAACAAGATTTCATCAATACTCTTAATATGCCTGCTGAGCAGAAATTCTGACTTTATCCTTACAAGCAAAGAGGCAGCAAGAAGAACCTTGCTCGATATATAGAAATCCAGTTCTTCTAATTCAAGAATTTTTTCAAAATACCTTTTGGTAAGTATAGTGATATTAATGTCCCACGGATCTAGTTGCTCTGTATGTATCAGCTCATAGATTATTGCCTGCCAGTCAGGCTGCCTTCCTGTAACAATATCATAAAACTGGTTTTGCCCTATTTTCTCACTTCTTTTTAATTCAACAGCATCAACAAGCTCATCCTGTTCATTTTCCCCTGTTTTTTCCCTCAATTCTGCCTCAAAACCTCTAAAATCATCTGTTTTAGAGGAACCAAAAATCCCTGATTTTTTAGTGTCCATTTTTAATTTAATATTATCAACTTTTTAAATTGTTCTTTAACCTTATTTTCTTGTGTATCCCTATAATTTCTAGTAATTTTTTAAGCGATTTTAACAGGGGTTTGAGAAGATTAAGCTTTATTAAAAAACCCCAAAAAACTTTCAAACTACCCATTTAAAACATATATATTTAGAATGAATAAACTTTATAAACCAGTTAAATGTAACTTAAAAGCGCCTTAAATTACAAATATCAATAAGGCGTAAAATATGGTGTCATTTAGCAGTTACAACATAACCGAAAGATTTAAATACTAAATATACCTATAATATTTATCACCTCTTTTTCCCCAGAAGAGTCAGGACGAGCATTTATGCTTGACACCGGCTCCTCTAGGGTTTATAAAACTTACTTTAAACCCTATCATACTTAATAATTCTTGGTGAATTATAAGACCTCGTCTAAAACCGAGTACGATTATAGAAATCAAGAATTATTTATTAATAATTCTCTAAAGAATTAATTCCTATCTA
Organism: Candidatus Nanoarchaeia archaeon; assembly: GCA_028718805.1. Taxonomy (GTDB): domain Archaea; phylum Nanobdellota; class Nanobdellia; order Pacearchaeales; family GW2011-AR1; genus ARS1285. The sequence goes on from JAQUKY010000013.1 coordinate 17,194, forward strand.
AAACTAGGCACGATTAAGACAAAGGAGAATTATTACTTTATTTATGAGGATAATGTCCTCGCCGAACTTATAAAGTCTGTTGATTTTCCCTTCTATTTTAAATCCTTATAAATAACAATGTGATTTTTTATCAAACACTTATATTATTCTCTTTCATATACGCCTCTCTTTCTAATTTTGTTTGCATACTATCATAATTTTGATACCATACTTTATATTTTAATTCTTGTGTATAATTATTAAAGAAAAAAAATTTAAATGTAATAGAACACCATTTATTCTCTGTAGGAATTTGCCCAAAATCCAAAAATAGATAGTTGGAATAACTTATTTGTTGCAAAGGTAAAAGAATTCTATTTTTCATAATATCTACCTGCCAATCTCTCTCGCCCTTTGGGTCACAACTAAAATCATACCTTATCCTTTCTAATTTTGTTCCAATACTTCCCAAATTATAAAATGTTATATTTATTGGTGGAAAAGATACTTCGCTTGTGTTAGTTATCCTCCCAAAATTGTCTTGTTGTTTTACAATATCACTTCTAAAGACACTAAAGTAATCAGCTTTAGAATAATTCGTTTCAGTCAATACTGTGGGAAGACGATTACTATTCAATTCAATTGCTATTTGTGGGGTATATTGCAATTCAATTGCTCTTTTTGATATATCATTTGCTTGGCTCGTAGTATTCCAAGAAATCCAAAGAGCAAAAATTGCAGCAATAGCCAATATAATTGTTGCAATTGCGGTAATCCTTGTCCAATTCATTTCGTTATTTTGCTTTAGGTTTATTTTGGGATATTATCAGAGTTATAAGGGAATTCAATAAAAAGAAAACAAATATAATCCCGAGATAGAATAAAATTGTTGCTACAAAATGTAACTTTATATTTATATAAGGAATATCCATATTGTTTGAAAAAAATATAGAAAGTGATAAAATAAAACTAAATGTTGCAGAAAATAACCATTTTCTCGGATTTATATTTCCGGCAAAAGATTTTATTCTTTGGGTTTCTTGAACGGATTCTAGTATCTTATCATCCTCTCTCTTCGAAACAAATTCTTCTGTTTTTTTCCACTGTTCTTCATTCAAATTATTTATTATTTTTGAAAAATCCTCTTGCAAGGTATAAAATCTTTCAAATACAAATCCATAGAAAACTGAAACAAAAGTAAGTAATCCTAATATTATTAAAATGGAATTAAATGGATTAGATAATATAAAATCTCTACCCCCACTTAGAAATATGTAAATTACAAAAACAACTTCTAGTAAGAACAGCCACCATAATCTCTCAAACTCTTTGTTCATCTTATCTCCTTCTTTGCTTTAATATTCTTCTTAGAATAAAATAAACAACAATCAGAACACCAACAAGCAAGGTTAAAATTCCATTAAGTATTTTTCCTTGATAAAATAAATAGATAGAAACAACCAAAGAAATCAAAGCAATAATATCCAAAAGAGCAAAAAACCTTCTTTTTCTTTTTCGTTCTTCATAAGCTTCCTTTTGTCTCATAATCATTATCTCTGCTCTTGCTTGTTCTTTTGGGCGTCCTCTTATTTTTACATTTCCTCTAAATCTTGTTTTTTGTATTCCCATTTTAACATCCTAATATTACTATTTAGATAAGAATTAATAGTATAAAAACATTTTCTTAAACAAGAAAGGGTGAAATGCTTAAAGTTTACTCGCTAATCTTATGGAATTACTTAACTCTCTAAAAGCTTCATCTATTTCTGGGAAGAAATAAATATTATGTACTGCCCTATTTCTATAACTTTTTTCAGAGTTATGCTCTTCAAGAAGCTTTTCAATTAAGTTCTTTTCAGTTTTTTTAATGTCCTCTTTTTTATCTGCAAGTTTTCCACTTTTTTCTAAGTATTCAATAATAGAGCTGCCATCTTTGATAACAGCAACCAATTTAGATATACAATAATCAATTATTCTACCACTAATTAACATACTTGCAAGAGAATGTCCTTCTTCAATTTCTTTAAGACTAAATAAAAGATTCTTTTTTATAATGTCTTCTATTTCTAATTTATTTATTCTCTCTCTTAATACTCCTATTTCTTTTGTCTGTTCTGGTTTAAGAGGAGAAATCATTCCTTTTAAGATTGCTAAAATCCCGCTTCCTCTAACAGTAACACCGTGTAAACTTTCTTCTGTTACTTGTTCGATATTTATTAACAAATCTTTTCCTATCTGAACTGATAATCTATTAAATTCTCTTATTAGGTCTCTGGTTTCATGATTAATCCGATTAAATTCCCAGTTTAAATGAGGACTACCTTCTAGATTAAACCCATTATAGCTAGCCATATCATTTCTAACTTCATACTCTCTATTTTTTAAGTTATTTGCTTTTTCTATAATATTTACTAACGCAGCATAATAATAATTTACTTTTTGTTCAACATCCATAATTGTTTATAATAATCCTACTTTAAATTTATTTGCATAATTGAAAGATTATTTAGACTATCTTGATATCCCCTCTTTTTCATTCTTAGCTATCCAGTCCAGCATATCGGGAGGAGGTTTTGTCCTTATCATGCTTTCTTCAATAATACTTACTATTTCAAAATCCAATATATATTCTATTGGTTGTTTACAAATAGGGCATATTTGTTTTCTGCTTATTATCTTGATTTTATAAAAATCTCCAAATGTATGAATTAATCTTCTTTTTCTTGAAGCCAAAATATACTTAGCCATATCTAATTCTGTTTTAAAATCGTCTTTATTAGCAGAAATATACTTGCACATATAATTTAATGTAAATTTTGTTGAGCTTTGTTTAGTTATGTGAATATTAACCTCTCTGCCTGAAGATTCTCTAAATAGGTCAACTATCTTAGAGTTTTTTTTAGTTCTTACTTTGTTATCAATATACCTACCATAGATTATTGAATGAATGTGAATATTCCAATTTCCTTCTGTTCCTTTAGCCTCAATAACATATAGTCCTGCCTTTATTCTATCTGTTATGTATTTATGTCTAAGAAATTTTGATAAAGATTTTTTTATATGAGTCAGACCCTCTTCTAGACTCTCATAGTTTTTTGGAGATATAGTGAGGAAATAAAGAAAATATTTTCTATCTTGGTGTAAACCTTCAAGCAGAGGAAGATATTTGTTTACAATCCTTCTTTTGCGTATTTTAGAGCAAGTAGGACAGGTTCTAAGACTACAGTGATGAGTTGTAGGGATAATATTGGTTTGGCAATCACAATGCTTTATGAATCTGAAACCAGTTAATTCTCCACATCTAATCATAGAATTTAATGATTTTTCAGGGTAACCTAGTTCTCTTAGATGTGAAGTTATTACACTATTACTAAATAAAGAGCCCTTCGGGCTCTCTGAAACTTCTAAACTCTTAGAAATCTGAAGAACTATAACATATACCTGCAATAATCTTTTGAAATAATTTCAAATAACCAATATATTCCGTTTAATTGATTATTTTTTGTTATTCTTTTGGATTATTGCGCATATCTAATTTTCCTTTTTGCTTCTATATACTTGCAACTCCCTCGCGATACGCGGGTACTACTATCAGAATTTTAAGAATATTTAAAGATTTATATAAAATTTGGCTTCCTTTACGCAGAATTTTACTGCGTAGCAGTAAAATTCTGAAAAACAAAAGTAAAGTTTACCTAAATTTTTTGTTTTTCTATTATCATATTAATTTTTTTCAATTCCTCTTCTAAGAATCTCTTTTCCAATTCTGGCTTTAAGTTACCTTCAGAGTCTTCCAATATCTCAATAGCTTTGACAACAGTTTCCTTATGCAACCTGTCAGCTTCTTGAATCTCTTTAATCTGTTTCTGTAACTTCTTTCTTTCAAATCCTTCTTTTGAAAGTTGAGTCTTTATTTCTCCTAATTCTTTTTCATATTTATTCTTTTGTTCGGGTGTTAATTCTTCAATATCATAAACCTTTTCCATAATCAAGTCTTTAATATCATTTAAGCTACTGTGCTGATAAAAATCTGAACAAACCTTTATACTATGTCCGCCCATTTTAGAAGTTAATTGTAAATCTTGAGTTTTTTCCCAAACATTAGTTAATCTACGATGTCTTAAGTCATAAGGGTTCATACTTCTTATCCCTGCTCTCTTGCAGATTCTATCATATAAAAAATCTAAATATTGTCTTTGATAGGGTTTATTCCTATTCTTACTAGGAAAAACATAATCTTCTGGTTTTATATCCGGATATTCAAATTCATTCTTCCATCTTAGTAAATGAATTTTAGAAGCAACAGCAGGGAGAACTCTAATTGAATTTAAACTCTTAGTTCCATTAATTTGAATAACAACATTATCATCATTAAACTTGCAATCTTTCCACTTAAGATTTAAAGTTTCTTGGGGGCGAAGCCCTAACTCTTCTTGTAAACATAACATAGCTTTTTCTTTTAAGTTCTTACAAGCTAAAAACATTTTTTGAAGTTCTTCATCTGTTGGAAATTTATTTTTATTTATTTTTTCCCTATTTGGTTTCGGAGTCCCACATTTGATTAGTTTGTTTAGTTTTGGATTGTTAAATTTCCAATCAATAAAATTCTTTAAAAGTTTCCTTAGCTCAATCTTATCATTTCTAGGAGAATTTTTGATTGTTATCAAAAGCTTTTCTATGATTTCCTTACCCTTAAAATTCTTAAAAAGGGTTTCTGCTGTATCTCTAAGGATTGTCAACTTAACTTTATATTGCCTGCATTTGTCATCAGAAGCATTTGTTCTTCTGAACCTATAATAATCTTCTATGACCTTTTTATCTTCTTCTGGAAGCCTTTTAATCATGCGGTCAATTTCTCCTTTATAACTCTCTCTAATTTTTTGTTTCATAATTTCTCCTAAAAAATAACTATTTATAAGGATTATGGGGTTTAAAGCATAACTTATCAACTCCTCTAGGGTTTATATTCCCTATATCATGCTTTACATATATATGTAATAACTAATCAAAAAAGAGATTAAGAAAAGCAATCAGGTCTAAAATCCTGCACTACGAATTAATCTTCTTTTTTTATAATTCTTGAATAGAATTAAGCTCTGGTCTAGAATCCAGCACGATTAAGCTAAACAAGAATTATTTATTTTTTATATTATTATGTGTTTATAATAATTTTTCAAATTCTTCCCTAGAAATCTGAATATCTTTTTTTAATATTTTATTTAACAATCCCCTATCTAATTTTTCTCCAGGATGATTTGGAACTGTTGTAGTCCTGCCATCATCATGTTTAAGAAATATATGGCTTCCGACTTGCCTCAAAACTTTAAATCCTGTCTTATTAAGAATTTTAAGAAATTCTATTGCACTAATCTGAGGCAATTTAGCCATTTTAAACCTCTATCTTTTGCATACCAATAAATCTATCTTCAATATCAATATCTTTTTGGCATTTTAAGCATAAAGAAATAGCTTCTTTAGTTCTCTCCATTAATTCGTCAAGAGTTTTTCCTTGAGTATGGCATCCTGGGAGCCCAATTACTTCTGAAATGAAATATCCATCTTCTCCTTCTTCTATTATTACATTAAATTTTGCCATCTTTCATTTAATCAATTGTTCTATATAAATTTATGTATGTCAAATTCTCAAGTGAGATTATAATATCTGGTCTAGAATCCAGCACGATTAAGACAGAGGAGAATTATTATTTATATTCTTAGAACAAATTAACTAGTTATTCAGAATAGATTAGACAGGAATTGCTTTTAACTCACCTTTCTTTATATCATCTAATATTTTTTTTCTTAATAGTTCCTCATCAACATTATTATCTTTTATAACTATTGATTTTCTTAAACCTTTAATTAATTTATCTCTTAAAACTCCATGTGTTTTATTTTCACTTATTTTGGTATCTTTTGTGTATTCCATAATCTATTTAAGTTAATAAATTATTTAAATCTTTGTGTTTAATTCCAAATTTTAATTCTTCTTGGTATATTCTGTCTAATATATTTAATTGCTCTTCTGTTAATGTTGCTAAGCCCATACCCTTTTTTAATATTAATACCTCTGTTTCTCTTCCAACTCCATTTGCTACCTCTGCATTTCTTTTCGCTTTGTATACATTGTATATAGTTGTTTTTAAATCATGTTTTTTTGCATGATTTTGAAATAAAAGAGTATTCAATGCTTGAATTGAACCAGAACCAATTGCGTGAAAGTGTATATCCCTATAATCCGAATATCCACTTTCGTTTATTTCACATATTTGTGCCTCACATTTCTCATCAAAACCAACAAGCAATATGCTTGTTTTTAAATTAAATTCAGAAATCGTTTGTAATATATTTTGAATAAAAGGATTTTTTATTTCTCCTTTTAATAATTCTTTTACATAATTTTCATCTATCCCAAATAAGTCATGAATTTCTTTTTTGATTATGTCTTTTCTCATATATACTAAATTTTGTTGTATTTTATCTCTTACTAAATGAAACTCATGAATACTCTGAGTATCTTTTAGGGCTCTATTAAATAATAGCGTTTGACCCGAAAGCATAGCAATTATGCTATTATTTATCACTTTATATTTTTTTATTTCTTTTTCAAACTGCCCTAGCTCTCCTACTGAAATCATATGGTCTGTAGAAAATACTAAAGATTCTTCTTTTTTGCCATTTTGTTCGCAGGTAGAAATTGCAGATATACAGATGGTCATATTTTTACTATTTTTATCAGATTTATAAGTATTATCGTTGTTTTTTATAAGGATAAATTGGATAACGCAGAAAAAGTTTAATCCAAGAAAGTCTAATTTTCTTTCTTCCCATTTTATTTTTTCTTACTAAAATATTTAGCAATAGGGTAAGTTACCAAAGTAACAATAACATAATAAAAGAGAACAACAAAGAGAGGCACTAACCAAGCCCATATGCCCTTATCCTTAAACACTTCAAATACACTAAAAAATATCCCCGATAACAAACCGGCAACTACGCCAATAAGAATATTTTTTTGATGTTCGTTAAATGTGTATTTCATTTTTCATTATTATAGAAAGTCCAGGCTACTTTAAATATCTTTTTCTCAAAATCAGGTTTAGACCTCTTCTCATTTCTTACTTATAAACTCAGTATAATGGCATTTGCCACAATATACCCTGTTATCTGTTTTCATTAAAAATACTCCTGCGCCGCATCTTGGGCAGTTTCTTTCTCTGGTTATTTTATCTCCGTCTATTTTATACTTAGTATACTTCTTTGAAGTAGGCCTGTTTTTCGCTTTTCTTTTTGTAAGATTTTTTACCATTTTATATATTTATTAATTTTGTTTATCAGTAATCTGTAAACGATTTTAAGCTATGTTTGAGTAGCTTAAGTCGTATTTTTGATATTACTAGTTATTAGCTATAAAATAAGTTAAATTAAGAGTTTTTAAATTTATCCAACCCCTGCTATTCTAAGATACATGTGAGATAAAATCAAAAGAACAGTTATGCCTCCAAGAACCCAAGCAAGTTTAATCAAAAACTTTCTTCTTTGAATCATCCATTTCTCAGCTTCCTTAACATCTTTATCTATTTGTTTTTCAAAACTTTTCTCAATTCCCTTAAGTTCTTTTTTAAAACTGGGTTTTGATTTTCTTGATTTTGTTCTCTTAATTTTTCTAGCCATATTATCTTCAAGGAATACTGTTTTATAAAGATTTACAAAAGAGGGATTTATGGAATTAATATTAAATAAACTAAAGATTTTTAACAAGCTTCTTAAGAAGCCCTTTCGTTTTGTCATCTAGTTCAAATCCAATCTCTCGGATTTTATTCACACAACCACCCAAATAGGCATGATCATCCCATTCATTTGGGGTTATTGAAAGTCTTCTGATATAAAAATAAGGAATATCATAGGGTCCACTACCAGAAAAAATATTTGTTATGGCATATTTTTTTCTTTTTCTTAATTTTGATCCCATCTTTTCTTTCCATTCGTTAATATTTCCCTCTCCAGAGTAAAAAAGGTCACTCCCTAATTCTGCCCCTTCAATTATTAGATATTCTTGATTTTTCATTTTATTTAGTCTCTTTTATCCTTCAACCGGTAATATTGGACAAAAGTATTAAAGCAAGTATGAAGATTTTCGGTAGGGTGCATTATCAAGCCTAAGTGCGTTGCCCCAAAAATCTTTGCATCATTTTCTGGAAAACCATAGCAGCCATATACAATTAATGCATTATTATCAAACCTAAAACCCTTGTGGAGGCTTTCAGACCATTCTACACTAGCAGAACAAAGAAGTTCCAATTGGTTAAGAGGGATAGTTTCGGTGCTTGACTCAAATTCTCTGCGAGACTGATTGTAAGGTTCTATTTTATATCCCCCTTTAGGTTTAAGAACTTTAAACTTCCCGTTTTCCAATAGCCCATAAACTATATTCTGATTTTCTGCTTCTCTTGCAGCTTTTTCATGATAGTCTTCCATTTTATCTTATTATGATTTATTCTTGATAGGTAGTAACAATTAGATGATATATAAAAATTTCTATTAATTTTTTTATCAAATAACCAAAAAGTATATAAATTAAAGAGATATTATTAAAATATGATAAAATTAGACAAGAAGGATAGACAGATATTATATGAGCTTGATTTAGATAGTAGGCAAAGCTTTAATCAGATAGGGAAAAAAGTCAGGCTAAGCAAAGAAGTTGTCCAGTATAGGATAAGACAGCTTGAAAAAAAGGGCGTGGTTAAAGGTTATCAGACCCTGGTTGATGTAAGCAAGCTGGGTTATATAAGCGGAAGATTTTTCTTGAAGTTAAGAGAGGATACGCCCGAACAGGAAGGTAAGATAATTGAATATTATAAAAAACACAAAAAATTTTGGTGGGTTGACCAGATTAGCGGAGGATTTAGGGATTTAGGACTTGCTTGCTGGATTAAGGATATATATGAACTCTATGACATCAAAGAAGATTTGGTTGACAGATTTGGGAAGTACATTAATGATCTAAACATTTCCTCTTATTGCAAGTTTTATATCTATAACAGGAAGTATTTAGGAGACAGCAAAGAAAGGAACAGGCTTGTAAAAGTATTATTCTTTCCAGAACTTGTAGAATTTGATGAAAAAGATTTAAAGATTTTAAGGTTAATTGCAGGCAATGCCAGGATGAATTTAGTTGAGATTTCTAAAAAAACAGGCATTAGTGTTACAAATATTAATTATAGGATTAAAAAGATGATTGAAAATGGAATTATTAAGGGGTTTAAAGTTTTACTTGATTTGAATAAAATAGGGTATTATTGGTATAAAATAGAAGTGCAATTATCAGACCTTTCGGTAAAAAAACAGATGTTTGCTTATTTTGAAAATCACCCAAATATTGTTTATGCCTATGAAACATTAAGCGATAATGATATCGAGTTAGAATTAGAGGTAGATAGCTATGAAAAATTTAGAGAGGTTTTAGAGGACATAAGAAAAGTCTTTGGTAGATCAATAAAGAAATATTATTATTTCTTATGGTACAAGGAACATAAATTTTTATTTATGCCTTAGAAATTATTTTTATTCGGCCTTTGTTTCTTCTTTTTTATCTTCAGCAGGTTTTTCAGCAACTTTAACCTCTGCCTTTGCTGCTGCAGCTGCTTTTTTTGCTTCCTCTTCTGTTTTCTTTGCATCCTCGGCAGCTTTCTTTATTTCTTTTCTCTGCTTCTGTGTCAGCTGCCTTGCCTTGCCCAAATCTTCTTTAGAATCATAGATATAAGCATCAACCTTAAAGCTATCACTACCAAAACTTCCTTTAATCCCATAAACATCAATAGCTTCTTCTTTTTTCTTGAAGTCCTCTGCTATTTTTTTCTTCATCTCATCAAAGCTGGGATTTTTATCAGCCTCAGAGATAAAACTAATTTCCTGTCTTTTCAATAAACTATTTTTAATGTCTTTTGTTGTTTTCATTTTGTTTTTTGTCTTTTCTATAATGCCTAACTTTTATCCGCTTGGGCTTCTGTGAACTTCAGCTTGCTGAACTTGCTCCATCATAGCGTTAAAGAGTTTTTATTATTATTGATTTCGTTTTATTTAATTATTGATAATCAGAGCAGATTAAGCGAGTTATAATTTATGCTATTTTAAACCTTAATAGCATAAATTCCTTTCTTGTTTACTTTTAAATGCTTTGCCAATTCTGATTTTTCAGGATTAACAAGCTCTACTTTTCCCTTGAAAGTATCTGAAAATTCTTTTTTTCCGCAGCTAGGGCAGGACTCTCCTTCATATATCATTTTGCAATTCTTGCATGCTTTTTCTTTTGCCATTTTTATTTGTGTTGTTTATTTTGGTAATGTTATAAACGATTTAAGCTTTGCAGATGAGTTGATTAAGCTTCTCCCTCATAGCTTACTTCGTTTTTAATTATTATCAGTTAGTTATTTTTTCTTCTCTTTAACAGGTTTATCCTCTCTTACTGATTTCTTAATAGACTTTTTAACTTTTTGTTTTTCTTCTTTAATCCATTCCAGTTTTCCCAAGCCAGGCTGCCTCATAGTTAATCCTATTTTTGGCTGGTCTCCTTTGTATGACAAAGCAACAACTCTTGCCAGGCACGGATCTCCTTTTTTTAATACTCTTTTACTGTCTTTTCCAAGAAGAGTGTTTGTAGTTGAAAAAGTTACATAATCATCCATTGTTTGACTTATATGAATCATCCCTTTCATAACCCCCAAGTTTATGAAAGCACCAAAATTAGTTATCTCATCAATAATTCCAAATGCTAATTCCTGCAATTCTGGCTTCCAGACAATAAGCTTGAACCTGCTTTTGTAATATGCTGCTCCGTCTCCAGGTATTATGATTCCATCACCAACCTCTGAAACAGACATAACTCCTATAACCTCTCCTATTTCCTTATCATGATAATCTGCATATGTCTCCTGAAGCTGTTTCGCAACAGCATCGCTAGTCTTAAACCCGAAAAGTCTGGGTTCTACTCTTACATAATCCTCAACATCAACTGTATAGAACATGTTAAAAATATGAGAAAAAATAGATTTATAAAGGTTACCATAATAAAACTTATGTGCTCCCCGCAGACATTTGTCACCCCCTACTAATTTATTTTTATCGAGGATAATTAATTTATTATAAAATCTTAGAAAAAAACTTAATTCTTCTTAGATAATTCCCCATAGGTTACTGTTTATTAACGATAAAGTTGCTTAATTTCCATAAGAAATCTACCCAGTGACATATGTCTCTGGGCTACACACCATAATAAAACTTATAAATCTAACAAAACCCTAAAATCAAATGGAAGAAACAATAACCTCTGTTGATAAGGTTCCTTATTTTATAACTCAAATAGAAAATAACCGATTTGGAGTAGTCTCTTCAATAAAAAATATGACCAATGAATCCGGAAGACTATTGTGGGAGATAAATGAATTCAAAGAAGGATCAGGAGAATTAATCTTAGGCATGGATATAACAGAAACTGCTAACAGAAATTTAAGCTATATAATAAGAGTCCCAAAAGGAAGATATATTATGCCTTATGTATTGGAGAAAGCAAGAACAATAGCAGAGTTTAGCGATCACAACTACTTTTCTTTTGAAACTTTCGGGGAATATTTCATGCATTGCATAGGCGAAGAAGGGAATAGGAATATTTATGAGATAATCCCAAGATTATTTAGAAATGTCCCTCTTGATGATAGAATGTAATTCTATCTCGTAATCATCAGCTTCTTAAACTTATTAATTAAAATAACTCTTCCTAAAGTATGCCTCATTTCCCTGTCCAAGGTGCAGACTATATTCTTCTTATCTTCATTAGCTAAATTAACAATTCCTTCATCAACGCTTCTGCCAGAAACTTTAACTTTCTTGACATTATTAACATCAAGCAGTTGCAAGGCTAAATCAATTGCCAGTTTATCTTTTCCAGAAACCTTTTTCCATTTGTCATCCTTCAGCTTTTTAAGTTCCTCAACAACCTGCAAAGGCACAATTAATTCAAATCCAGCATTTATCAGATTTCCAATTTCTTCAACATAATCTAATTTATTCTTTGCACAATAAATTAAAAAGTTTGTGTCTAATATGATTTTCATGTTATTATAGAGAATAAACATTTAAATAATCTTCCCTCCTTTTTTTTCTATGGAAGAAAAAGAGCATGTTTTGAATGTTTTAAGAAAAGTTAAATTAGCTTTAAAATCAGAGGATTATATTGAAATAAAAAACCTGAGCAACCAGGTTGTACACAGCTCTTCAATAAACCAGGATCCTGATTCAATATCTGTAGCAGTTGTTATCTACTCTTTAAGCAAGTTAATTGAAAGGGAAAAATACAAGTCTTATAAAAACTGGAGAGTTTTTTATAAAAGATATTTAGAGTGCATAGATGATTCAATAACAGCATTAGAAAAGGGAGACATAGAATTGTTCAGGGAACAAATGCAGCTTGTAAGAGAATTAATACAAAATCTTACTGGAAATTTAAAAGATTATATTTCTCAGGTTTTCAGAAAAGCAGAGATCAACAAGGCAAGCAGAATCTATGAACATGGAATCTCAATGGAAAAAACAGCAAGAATATTAGGGGTAAGTCTATGGGAATTAGCAGAATATGCAGGTTCAACAGGAATTGCTGATGTTAATTTGAGTGTAACAATGCCAATAAAGCAAAGAATAAAAAACTCTGAGGAGATGTTTAGATGAAAGAGGAGATTATAACTAAATCAAAAATAAATAAAACGAAATTAAGGCGGGATTGAGTAGCGAAATCTTCTCGTCTGCAAAGCTTAAATCGTTTTTGAGATTATAGATAAATAAGACATACAAAAAAATGACAAACAAATACCTCATCTTTGATTCAGGCCCATTAATCAATTTTGCATTAAATGGCATTCTTCCTGTTCTTGAAAAAATCAAAAAAGAGTTTAAAGGAGAATTTCTTATAACAAAAGAAGTAAAAAGAGAAGTTATTGATTATCCATTAACAATTAAGAGATTTGAATTAGAAGCATTGCAGATAAAAGATTTGTTTGACAGGAACATACTAAAACACGCAGATTTAACAAATGAACAAGTAGATGAACTAAGACTTAAAAGAGAGCAGATAGTCAGCATTGCAAATTCAACTTTTTTTGCAAACAGGAAACCTCTCCATATATTAGACAAGGGAGAAGCAGCAGCACTGGCTTTATTTTCAATTTTAAAAGAACCTTCTGCAATTGTTATAGATGAAAGAACAGCCAGAATGCTTTGCGAAAACCCAGAGAATCTAAAGAAACTTTTCCAAAAAAAACTTCACACAAACATAATAGCAAAAAGAGAAAACTACCCTTATTTTAAAAATTTTAAAGTAATCAGGTCAACAGAACTGGCATATATTGCATGCAAAAAAGGCCTGTGCGAGCCAAAAGACCCAAGAATTCTTGAGGCAATTCTTTATGGCTTAAAAGATAAGGGATGTTCTATTTCAAGAGAAGAAATAGAAGAGATGAAAACTTTGTGAACCAAAACAATATCTTTTTAAAACCAGTTATTTTAATAAATTTAAGGGTGCATAGTTCAATGTTAGAATAGTCGCCTCCAGAGCGATTGATGAGGGTTAAATTCCCTCTGCGCCCATTTACATTTTTAACATTATCTTTCTGCTTAAATACATAAAAGGAATATCAATGATTGCAACCATCCATTTTATTGCAATTACCCCAACAATTAATGGCAAAAGTGGCTGAATATTGTAAAATCCAACCACAACAAAAATAATAGTATCTAAAGCCATTGCAGGAACTGAACTAAAAGCGTTCCTAATCCAAAGATGCTTCCCTTTAGTTAATTTTTTAAAAAAAGCGAAAATATAAGCATCCGCGTTTTCACTTGCTAAAAAGGCAATCCAACTGGCTAACATTATCCTTGGAGCAAAACCAAAAACTTTAACAAATATTTCCTGATCCCCCCAAAAATAAGCAGATGGGAGATATATTGCCATAAGAATAAAAAAAGCTGTTGCTATCTGGCAAACAAAGGCAATAAAAATCATCTTGTGAGTTTCTCTTCTTCCAAATTTTTCATTTACAATATCTGTTAAAAGAAAAGTTACTGAGAATACAAGAGTCGCCGCTGTGGCAAAAACTTTAACAAAACCAAAGTTGAATTCAACTATTTTTATTGCAATAAAATTGCTGATAAGAACAAAAGTAACATATAATCCTATTAATGCGTCTGGTTTTTCGTATTTTCTTGCATACCAGGAGGCTAATAGACAAAAAAAAGAAATTGCAATTATCCACAAAATAACCAATAATATCATAAGGGGACATATAAAAACGGATTAATAAATCTTGTTGGCAAACTTTAATGTGTGTTATCCAGAAATAATGTCCTCTCGGTAACACAGATAAGTTCTAAGAAATCTGTAGAACTTATGAAAAAACTAAATCAGAAGAAAATCAAATGGATCGTAAAGGAGGGCGATAAGAGAGAAAAA
>JAQUKY010000014.1 GCA_028718805.1 Candidatus Nanoarchaeia archaeon
GCTTGACAAATGGAAAGCTTAGAACTCCTTATCAAGCTTTCCTTGAGAAGATGAGAAAGGAAAAATAATTAAAGATAAAATGGCTGAACTAAATAATCGAGAGGACATTGATAGCGGACACTACAATATGTTAAGTCAATAATCAAACTTAACAGTGTGAGAAAGTTTAAAAAGTTTGAAATGATAAGATTTTTACCCTAAAAGGAAGAAGAGTTCTGTGATGATTAATAAAAATGTCAAAACACAAAAAACAAACCAACAAACTTCCAGAAGAAAACATTTTTCTAAAAAGTTTAACCCTAACTGAAGATTTCAGAAATTTAAAAAAAGGGTATAAAATTAAATTTGATTCTCCAATTACTTTGCTTGTGGGAGAAAATGGGACTGGAAAGACAACAGTTTTAGATTTAATCAGAAGTTATTATGATGTTAAAACGAGATCTTATATGAAGTCAAATACTGGTAAAAAAATAAGAGTTTATGGAAGTAAATTAGAAACAGAAGAGGTTTTTTATTTTGACTTCCATTCAGATGATATGAAATATTCAGGATATTTTGGGGAAGATATGGGTTCTCAGGTTTCAGCTATATGGGCCTCTTCTGGAGAAGGGGCTGTAACACAATTTTTCTCAACAGGAATTACAAAGAAAGAAAGTTCTCTGATCCTCTTAGATGAACTGGGAAGAGGAGGGTCAATTAGAACTCACTATCTTTACTCGATTTTTTTAGATAAATTAGCAACTAAAAACAGAAATCAGATAATTGCAGCAACCCATTCCCCGATTATTATTTCAGAATTAGCAGAACATCCTTATTGCAGTCTCTACTCAATGGAGCATAATAGATATATGAAACTTGAAGATTTTCTGAAATCCCAAAAAGACATTTCAAAATCTCGTTTTTTAATAAAAAAGAAGAATTAGCATTTAAATACAATTTAGTGTTCTATTAAACAAGTTAAGCTCCTCTTTCATAGCCCATTTAGTTTTGTATATTGCTGGGATATTTATAAATTTTTAAAAAAGAAAAAAAGAAATAAAAAAATAGGGTTAGTCTTCGTCAGGATCTAAAGCATCTAAATCTAGGTCCTCATCCTCAAATTCTTCTTCACTCATTTTATCATCTTCCCTCATTTTCAATTTTATATTACCAACAGGGTATTTAAACTTTTTGCTGGTGGAGTAACTGATTCAAAAAGTTGAATATTCCGACGGAAAAATAAAAATTTATAGAAATTTTTAAAAACATGCTTTTACCATTATTAGATGAAGAAAATTTATTTTTTATTCAATTCCCTTTTTTTCTTGTCCAAGAGAGCATAAAACAACCCTTCTCCAACTAAATTTTCTAGATGGCCTGGGGGAGCAAGCTTTCTGATAATCATAAGTTCATCAGGGATTTTTCCTGAGATTGCACCGGAGAATTCAATCGAACTATCCTTATCTTTCCCTGAATATGAAAAAGAATCTTTTGACACACTATTTACTTTGACTAATACCGGTTTTGCGGCATATTTTGGAAGATAATTAATAGGATTTGGAACATATAGATGATCTCCTACTTTTATTTGTTCATAATATTTTAGAAGGGTTATTTCTGTTTTATTTTTTTCTGGTTTAACGGGTTTTGCATTTTTTTCTAATAAACTTGCGATATATACTCTTACATTGCTATATTCTGCAACTTCTTTTGGTTCTCCCATATTTAAATGGATTAACTCTCCTTTTTCCATGTACCTCTTAACTTTTTTGAGATCCAGGGTAGACAGATTTGCCTTTTCAATTGCCTTTATAGCATTTTTATAAGAGATAGCAGCTCCGCTATATGCATAATCTTTTAATGTAGCTAGGACAGTTCTATTACTATGCCCTCCTTTTGCTAATTCAACAAGTTGTAATATTTTTTTAGTCATTTTAATATTTTTCAGGAAATTTAGCCGGAGTAATTCCATCTGCAGATTTATTTATTCCTTCAAATTGATTATCTGCTAATACTCTTTCTAAATCTATGCCTTTGTACTCTATTTCATAAACCGAATTAAGTGTCTTTACAAAAAGAAGATTATCTTTTCTTTCAACATTCTGGATTTCAGTTGTTCTGATTTCCCTTCCTTTTTTGGGAATAGTTAATATATTGCTCTTTTTACTAAATGGTTGATAAGACCTTATATATTGAGCAAGACCCAATGGAAATTCTTCAAGGTCTTTTTTTGTTATCCTGCTTATTTCAGAACCATCTTTCCTGTAGATTATTGACTGGTTTTCATTTAACATCTTAGTATATATCAG
Source organism: Candidatus Nanoarchaeia archaeon (assembly GCA_028718805.1). Taxonomy (GTDB): domain Archaea; phylum Nanobdellota; class Nanobdellia; order Pacearchaeales; family GW2011-AR1; genus ARS1285. Next base: position 2,289 of record JAQUKY010000014.1, read on the forward strand.
AACTCTTTCCCTTTCTGGGTTTGTTTTTAATAACAACCACTAATTGCTTTTGGTTTAAAAAAATTACAAACTTTTTTTACAAGAACACTGGTTTTAGAGTCCTTTTTCATTGAGTTTGCTTCTTCCCAATTAGAGTATGTTTTTCTTATCTCTCCCATAGCATAGTCATAGAAAGCTTTCAATTGATAGTTATTTGGGATTTTTTCTGTATTTTCCATCTTAAATCTCGCGAGAAAGCGCGGTGCTTATCACCTCTACTAAGATAAATTCTTACTCAAGTTTCTTTGCCTTTAACTCAGTGCAGACACCAGCAGCTACTGTAGCTCCAGCATCTCTGATAGCAAATCTTGCCATATGAGGATTAACTTTTGAAGTTTCAAGAACTAAGTTTCCCATAGGTTTTATTTTAACCATTGCTACATCTCCGTTTTTTAAGAAATCAACTTTTCCAGGGACAGCTTGTCCGCTTGTAGGATCAATTTTGTTCAAAATTTCTATAAACTGGCAAGGAACTTGTGCAGTATGAACATGGAAAACAGGGGTATATCCTTTTGCAATAACAGTTGGGTGATTAATAACAGCTACCTGTGCTGTGAATTCTTCAGCTATTGTAGCAGGCTTGGCAGCATCGCAGATAACATCTCCTCGTGCAATATCTTTTTTACCAACTCCTCTTATGTTGACACCAACATTAAATCCGCAGGGAGCTTCTGTATATTGTTCATGGTGCATTTCTATTGATTTTACTTCTCCATTGATTCCCCTTCCGCTTCTTCCAGGAAGAATTATGATTTTTTGTCCTACTTTCATAATTCCTGTTTCAATTTTTCCAACAGGAACAGTTCCTATTCCTGTAATTTCATAAACATCCTGAATAGGCATTCTGACAGGCAAGTCAGTTGGTTTTTTAGGCTCTTCAAACAAATCAAATTGTTCAAATACAGTAGGGCCTTTATACCAAGGCATTTTATCTGATTTCTTGAATATGTTTTCTCCTTTTAATCCAGAAACAGCCAAGAAAGTTGTTTTTTCAGGATTGATTCCAACAACTTTTAATAGAGCAGAAATTTCATCTTTAACTTTCTTAAAAGCCTCTTCTTTATAATCCATAGTATCCATTTTATTGATTAAAACAGCTATTTGCTGGACACCCATTGTTCTTAATAACCATAAGTGCTCTTTTGTCTGAGGCTGTATTCCCTCTTTAGCGGCAATAACTAAGAAAGCAGCATCTGCCTGGCTTGCCCCAGTAATCATATTTTTAACAAAATCTTTGTGCCCAGGAGCATCAATAATTGTAATCTGTCTTTTAGGGGTAATAATCTTCTGGTAAGCTAAGTCAATAGTAACTCCTCTTTCTCTTTCTTCTTTAATCTTGTCCATAACATAAGCGAACTCAAAACCAGGCTTGCCTTGTTTTATAGCTTCTTCCTTAAGTTTTTTCATTTCCTGTTCAGGAACAATCCCGGACTGGAACATAAGCTGACCTACACAAGTAGATTTACCGTGGTCTACATGACCTACAAATACAATATTCATTGTTGGTTTAGTCGCAGCCATTTTATATTATTATAATTTATAACACTCTGAGTAATATATGATAAAAAAAGGGGTTTATAAACTTTTCTAAAACAAAGAAAAATATTCTCGTCGATGAGGGAATAAAACCAAATGAGATTGATATACTTAGGATGTGTTTTTGGTAATCTGTAAAACTTATTCGCTTTGCAGATGAGTTGATTAAGCTTGATGATGTTGCACATAGCTTAAGTTTGATAATATATAGAAACTAGTATATTCATCTTAGGATTAGTTAATCAGATCTAATTCCATAAACCTCTAAATGATTTTTTATTTTTGTGTCTCTGTAGTTGCATCCTTTACACCGTTTTTGTGCTTCTTCAGCTATTTTTTTAGATTCAGTAGCTTCTTTAAGTGTTTTCGGGTCAGAATTATTTTCAGAAATCATTATTTCGCACTCCTTTATTACTTGTATAAGGGAATTATTAGCCCCCCAATAATATGATTCCCTTTCTTTTTCTTCATTGGGGTTATCAGTAATATAACATTTCCAGCAATTGTCTGAGGCTTCCTTAAGGTTTGGTTTGAAGAGATTTAACCTTGTCATTACTGATCTCCCTTATCTACATACCAACCACTAGAATGAGGTACACGCTCAATGTCATATAACAGATCATACCAATTTCCAGTATTTGTATCGCTGCCCTTGTTATAATTCTGAATAATATTATTAGAATGATATCTCAAATAAGGCAGGTCGTAATTTAAATTAATTTCTTTTTTTTCATTAATAGTATATTTTATATTCTCATTCACTCCTCTGTCTTCATAATTATATTCTATTGTTCTCTTATATTCTTCAGTATCTTTGTAAGTTAATCCTTCATCTTTATTGCAATTTGAACCGCAGCAGCTTGGTCTGTAATATTCTCTGTAATAATAGTCTCTTGTTGGGTAACATTCCCCATGATAACAATATTCATGGGCATAATTCTTATTATAATCAAAATATCTGTTATTATCGCAATCGTGATAATAACCATCATTTCCAAGACAAAGTCCAGATGCAGAAACAAGGCTTAAACTTAAAACCAAAACTAGAGAGATTAAAATTCCTGAACTTAAAATTAGTTTTTTGCTCATATTATTTATGAATGGGGTCTAGAGTTTAATATTCCTTTTTCTCTAAATTCTTTAACTAGCATTTCTATAGATTTGTCTGTTGATTCCTCATCTTTGCCAACAGCGATCAATAAATCTTCTGGTTCTGAATATGCTATTGATACATTATCAACATGTAACACAAATAAACTATCTCCTCCCATAGGGAAATATATGCTTTCAACTGATTCTATTCCTTCTGTAAATCCCTCTTCCTTAATTAATTTTGCAAGCGCATGTTTATCAATATATTCTTCTTTTGGAATCTTATAACCGTTTTTCATCATACATCCTATCTTATCTTTTAGCAATCTATAAAACTATTTTAAGCTTTGCAGATGAGAAGATTAAGCTTGATTATTCTCTGCATAACTTATTCGTTTTTTATATTATTTATTTCAGTAAATTCTTCTATCTTTTTTTCTTTGCTTTTTTAGCTGTTTTCTTTGTCTTTTTTGCAGTTTTGCTTTCTTTTTCAAGCAAAACTATGTCTATGTCTTCTACTTTTTGCTTTAATTGAGAAATTTGATGCTGCAAATTCTCAATATCTTCTCTGACCTTTCTAAAAGAATTTATTGTATTTTTTTCAAAACTCATGAAAAAGAGATGAAAAAATCTTATTTAAGTTTTCTGCATGTTTTTTAGTTACTGATTGGTGAAACTTTGGTTTTATTTGTGGTCACTTCCGCATCCACATTCATAACTTATATGCCTTATATTAAAATCTTGATTAAATCTTTCTATATTCGGGTTTAGTTCCCTGCTAAAGCCAATAATTGGTTTAAGATAAGTATGAGCACAATATTTATAACCGCCTTCTCTATCTGAGTGGAGTTTTCCATCAATATTCACACCCCAATTCTTTATTTTTATGGTAAAATCTTTTAGTTGTGGGGTATAATCAACATCAAAATCTGTTATCTCTGCTTTTTCAGGCAATTCAATTTCTTTTAAAACTTTACTAAATTCTCGAGAAACTATTTCAGTTAATTTTGCAACTTCTCCATAAAATCCATTCCAAACTTCAGCTTGTTTTTGCTTCCTTTCTTGGTAGGATTTGTCAACTTTGTTCATCTCTTGCTCTAATTCTTGATTCATTATTAGTCAAATAAGAAGTTATTTTTAAAGAAATCTATCATTAGATATATAGTTTATCTTCGTCATACAAATTAATAATTCTTTTTTAACTCACAGACTTAAGAAATTCTAAATGGTCTCTCATTTGAGGAGAATTTAAGACTTTGCTAACGCCCCCGGCAAAATTTGTGTATATTCCGAGAGCTATTGCAAAGCCTTTACTTGGAGATTTAATTATTCTTTTGAGGTTATTTGAAAAGGAATAAAATTTATAATACATATCATTAGTGATTATCTGAAGTTCATATGGACTTAGATTTTCTGGCCTTACAAGAACATGATGTCCATCTATTTTCGAATAATCTTCACACAAAATTCTCCCTTCTTCCCTCATTCTTTTATCAAATTTTGTCCCAGGGATATTTCCTATTGGAAAAAATTGAGCACTATCTAGATTTTTTATTGTCCATTGCAATTCATATTCTAAAGATTGTTTTGTATCCTTGCCTCCGGTCATAATCATCCCATGATTCCATATTTTTGCCTCTTTTAAAATTCTTGCAGCTTCATTATTGTCTTCTACACTGCAAGGCTTTCTAATATCTGTTAAAAATTCAGGGTTCATAGATTCATAACCAACACAAACCATTCTAATACCCATCCTTTTTAATGATTCCACAACTTTTGGATTTCTTAAGGATTTTGCGCTTATCTGGCAAACTCCAAATTTTTTGTTTAAACCTTCTTCTTCAATTGCCAAAGACAAATCGTTTAAATGTTTTGGATTGCCTGCAATGTTGTCTGAGATATAGAAAATAGTTGGTCCAATATCGTTTATTCTTCTTAATTCTTTAATGTCCCATTCGATTGACTTTGCCCTAAAACTTCCACCAAATAAATCTGTAACTTGGCACTGTTCGCAATGATAAGGACAACCCCTCATAGTTTCTATTACAGCTATATTCGTTGACTTTCTTAATGCTTTATCATAATAGGGGTGAATAGAAGACAATTGTTCGGGGGTTAAAAGTGGTCTTGGTTCTGTTAGTATTATCCTATTTTCTTGTCTGTATGCAATTCCTTTAACTTGAGATAGTTTTTCATAATCAAAACCAGTATTTAATACCTTAGAAAGATGCTCTCCTTCTTTAAGAACAACCACATCCCCCCCATTTTCTAAGGCTTCTTCATATCTAACTGTAAAGTGGGCCCCCCCAAAAACAATCTTGACTTCTGGATTATTTAATTTTAATTTTGTTGCATATTCTAAACTTTGTTTTGCTGTTCTTGTTATAGCACTAATGCAAACTACATCAGAACTGTATGGTGTTGAGTTTATATTTTCATAACCATTATCTAATAATACTCCTTCTAAGGTAGGAAGAGCCCTTGAAGGAAGTCTCTTAGTTACCCTGCTATATTCATCATAACTAGGTTTTCCATCTAAAACTCCATGCTGTGTTGGGGGAGGTTCAACAAGTGCTATAGAGCTTTGTTTTGTTATCTTTTTCATGAAAAATCAAGAATTTATCTCTTTTTAAAAATTGTCATTTTTAATCTTTTTAAAGAGAGATTAACTTATCAGAATTTTTTTAGTATTCGGGAGGGCAACGTCCGCGATTAATTAGTCCCCCTCTTTGTTTTTTTCCAATAGTCTCTGTTGCTGTTTTAATCACTGAGATAGCATAATCTAAGGCATCTTCAATTCCTACTTTTTTTTCAGGCCTTGCATAATCAATACCAATAACTCCTGCTTCTTTCTCAAGAGCGCATACTATCTCCTTTTTTTTTCTAAGTACATTTATATTAGTAGAGGTATTTCCTAATGCTCTTAAGCTATCATACAAATTTTTGTGTTGTTCATAAAAATCAATTCCTGCAATAGCCCCTTCATTTTCAATTTTTTTAAGAACTTCCTGGTGTATTTTATCTATTTGTCTGTAATCATCATTTCCCATAAAAGTTAATATTTTAAGGGTTTAAAAGAATTATTGTTTTTTACTCATTCCTAGGCCATAACTTTTTCTATTGCGGCCTCGGACAATTTCATGTCAATAACAAATAATGCTTTAGCAATAGGATTATCTAAGTTTATTTTATACAACCTGCTCTTTCCAATTTTTCTCGTCTCTATAAGAATTTCCTGTTTTAGTAATTCGGGCAGGATGTCTATTAAAGTAGTGTAAGCAACTTCGCCACCCTCTGCTATTTGGGGCAGAGAAAAATCATGAGCAAAATTATCAATCAAAAAATCTAAGATTCTCATCTTAGGGTTATCCCCAAGATATTTCAGGAAAAATGACTGATTTGATTTTACCATTTCTACCATACCAATCACCTTTCCTTTTTTCATCTTAACACTCTCTTTCATTTTGTACAGGTTATAACTCTTTATAAATGTTTCGGTATTTTAACTATTTCGTATTTAATTTACATAAAAAATATCATAAACACGGAAAAGAAAAGATTTATAAATACCTCCTTCGTAAATAAATAATGTAAACTTAGTTTTAGTTAGACTCTTAAAAAGAGATGACTGATGTACGATAAAGAATTTGAGACGTTAATCGCAGAGCTTTTATATAAACTCTATAGAAGGGGGATTTGGGGTGGGAAACATACTCCTCTTAGAAATCTATATCATCTAACTAGCAAGATAATTGTTAAGGATTCTGAAAAAGCAGCTAAGGAATTAAGTAATCTTGGGTGGATTCAGGCAAAAAAATCAACTGGTGAAATTCATGTAAGTTTAAATCCTCATAAAAAACAAGAAATAAGAGATTTTATTCTTAAGGCTTTAAGAATAAGCCCAGATTTGCTAAAATAATCACTCATTCTCAGCCATTCCTTTTCTGTCCCTGATTTTCTTTATGATTGTTGGCTGTATGCTTGCAGGAACTCTTTCAAAAGTCTGGTCTATCATGCTGAAATTTCCTCTTCCTTCTGTAGCAGATCTTAAAGCAGAAGCTATTCCAATCATTTCTGCAACAGGCATCTTAACTTTGATTTCAATATGCCCCGGATTTTGCTTTATATCTAAGATTTGTCCTCTCTTGCCCTGGAACAAGCTTGTCAAATCTCCCATAAATTCCAATGGCCCTTCAACTAACAAAGTCTGGACAGGCTCAAATAAAACAGGAGTAGCAGAACCTATTGACATTCTCATGGAATCTCTTACAGCAGGATAGACTTGTGCAGGCCCTCTGTGAATAGCATCTTCATGCAGTTTTATATCTCTCAAGCTTATCTTTAATTTCATGCAAGGTTCTCTTGTTAATGTCCCTGCATCAATAACCTGTTCAACGCCGTCCATTACCATCTCAATTACCTCTCCAATATGAACTTCTCCCTTTGTCTTGTCTAAGAATACACATTCTTTGTAAACATCCCTGTACTGTCTTGCTTCTTCATTTGATATCCCACATTCATTTAGTTTAGCCCATAAAGCTTCATCTTTTTTCTTTCTTCTTCCATCATAAATTTCCCTGTTTTTAATTGCCTGATAAACAGCATCTTCTAATGGTTCAACATCAATAAAGAACATGTTGTGTTTATTAGGGGACTTGCCTTCTCCAGTAATCCCTTTTTTCATAACAGTTTCCCTGTAAACAACAATTGGCTCTGAAGTTTTAACTTCAACTCCTTTTTCTGTCTTGATTCTGTTTTCAATGATTTCCAGATGAAGTTCTCCCATCCCGGACATAAGATTTTCTCCTGTCTCTTCATTAATTTCAATTCTTAAAGTTGGATCTTCTTTTGCAACTTTTTTTAATACCTCTATTAATTTTGGCAGGTCCTGGGGTTTAGGAACTGTAATAGATTTTGTAATGACCGGGTCAAATATATGCCTGATATTTTCAAATGGCTCTTGAGGCTTAAGAGTAATTGTTTCCCCAGTTTGGCTTACAATCCCGGAAATAGCGCAGACATTTCCGGCAGGAACTTCTTCTAATTGCTCTGGTTTAATGCCGTTATAAACTAAAACCTGCTGAATTTTTTGGATTTTCTTGTCCCCATTTAGATAAACATCCATTCCCGGTCTTAATGTTCCTGAAAATAATCTCCCCGCTGAAATTTCCTTGCCGCTTCTTGGGTCAATTACAATATTTGTAATAACAAAAGCAACTTCTGCGTTTTTATCACAATGCATTAATCCCTTTCCAAATTCAGATTCAACATCTCCGTGCCAGATTTTAGGAATCCTGTATTTTTGAGCTTCAATAGGGTCTGGCAGGTGTTTGATTACCATATCTAACAAAACTTCAGCAGCAGCAGCATTTTCCCATACCCATTTTTCTCTTTCTTCTTTTTCTTTACTATAAATATCAATAATATCCTTAAAGCTAATCCCTTTTTTCTTCATAAAAGGAATTGACATTGCCCAGTTATCTCTTGCAGAACCAAAAGCAACACTTCCATCATTAACACTAACTTTCCATTTTTGCCTGAATTCTTTTTCAGCAATCTGTTCTATTAACAGATTAAAATTATCAATAATCTTCACAAATCTTTCCTGCATTTGTTCAGGGGTCAGTTTTAATTCTTTGATTAGTCTGTCTGTTTTGTTGATAAATAAAACTGGCTTAACTCTTTCTCTTAATGCCTGTTTGATAACTGTTTCTGTCTGCGGCATAATTCCTTCTGATGCACACACAAGAACAATAGTTCCATCAATAGCTCTCATAGCCCTTGTAACATTTCCTGAGAAATCAACATGCCCCGGGGTATCAATTAAATTAATCAAATATTCTTCATTATTAAAGTCGTGAACCATAGAAACATTTGCAGCATCAACAGTCAATAATCTTTCTTGCTCATCAGAATGTTGCCAGGTGGTCATCCCGCCTTCTAAATCCCCTGCTAATTTTTCAGCCATTAGTCCTGCAGAAGCAAGCAAATTATCAGTTAGTGCAGTTTTACCGTGGTGAATATGAGCAGAAGTAGCGATGTTTCTAATATGAGTTTGTTCTTTTACTAATCTTTTTAATTTTTCTATTGATAATTCCTTTTTTACCATGTTGTGTTTTGTTGTTGATTTTTACTCTATTTCTAATCTATAACTCTTAACCGCTTGAGCTTTCTATTTTTATAGCGTATCGGTGTTTTGTATTACTGATTTTTATTTTATTAATGTATAAAACGAATTTAAGTTTGATTTGAGCAGATAAAGCTTCTCGAATCTAGCTTACTCGTCTTTAAGCATTACTGTATAGATAGTAATTCATACAAAAATTGCTTTTTAAATGTTATTATAACGCTTCTTTTTGTTCCTTATTTATATCCTCTTCGATTAAGGTTTCTGTATATTTTATACTCCCTATCCCTGTGATTTTGTCTTGGAAAATATCTGCCTCTGCTTACTTCTCCCCCAGAAACAGATAATTTTTTGTTTAATCTTCGTTGATTTGTAGCTCCTTCTGCGATTATTTCTAGTAATTTTAAAAGATTTGATTTTTCCATTTTGATTTATTATTTATCAGAACTCTTTTCTTTATAAAAGATAATAATAGATTAAAAAAGAGTTTAAAAAACTTCTTGTTCTTTGGCTTCCCCAAAAATATTATTTTCCTTTGTTAATCTTGTATATAACACCGCAGTTAGATCTCCCCTCTTAAACAAACTCCTCTCTTTGAGAAAATTAGGAAAACCAGAAAAACTTCTGTAATGCTTATAAAAAATAAAGTCATAATTAAACTCTTCAGCAAATTTTCTTATTTTTCTCATAGCTTTTTTCTTTGGGTCCCCAAAAATAGTTTTTACAGAGGCAGTGTAAAAATAAGGGCTTCCCATAAACTCTAAGTCAGATATTTTATCTTTGACTCCCTGGGCATTATTATCTGCCCAGATTTCATCCATCCCTTTTTTCATTAAATCTTTAAGAAATCATTTTTTAAAAAGATTGTTGTGATGAGAAAGTTTTATATAAAGAAAAATTTCCCTGGCCACGATGCATACATGGGTGGCCTATTGGATGCCGATCTATTTCTTCACTAAAATCTGAAAAATAACAGTCTTCATGTGCCAGTTGCAATTTATCTTTACTATCCCTAATATATTCTATATTTTCGTAAGGTTTTATAGGCTTATTGCAAATGTCACAATTTGGGTCTGGAACTGAAAATAATTCTTCCCTTTCTTCATCTGTCATCCTAACAAAATCTACTCCTTTTATTGGCATAATTTATTTAGAAATACTAAGTATAAAAATATTATTGTATCTGTTTTATCTAGTGCTATCCGCTAAAAAGTTAAGGGTAGTTGTTTTGATAAGATATTATTTTTTCAATAGTTCGTGTGCTTTTGCTAATGCTGAAGGTGCATCTGCCCCATAGCCATGAGCGCCAATGTTATCAGCATAAGCTTGGGTTACTGGAGCACCGCCTACAAGGATTTTTACATTTGAATTTAAACTTTTAATGTATTTAACTGTTTTTTCCATTGCAGGCAAAGTTGTTGTCAGTAATGCCGATAGGCCAACTATTTGAGGTTTGTACTTCTCAATTGCATCACCGAATTTCTGAGGAGGCTGGTCTATTCCTAAATCAATAACTTCATAACCGCCCCCCTTTAACATCCTAACCACTATATTTTTGCCAATATCATGCAAATCTCCTTGTACAGTACCAATAACAATTTTGCCTTTTGAATAGTTAGAGCCAACTAAATAAGGCATTAAAACATCCATTGCGTCTCCCATTTTTCCAGAAATAATAAGAAATTCCGGAATGTATATTTCTTGTTTTTTATATTGTTCAGCTACCTCAGCCATTCCAGCAACCAATCCTTCATTTAGTATTTTTAGAGGCTCTATACCTTCTTCAATTGCTTGCTTAACTAAAACCTCAATAGTAGGAACATCTTTTTTTCCAATGTTCTGTGCTATTTGTATTAAAGCATATTTTATTTTATCCTGTAATTTTTCCATTTTAAACAAATTATTTTTTTATTTAAAAATATTATTATAGTGGAATGACTAAAAATAATGCTTTTATCTCGCAGAATCAGCTTGTTTTTCGCTGTCATTCTTCTTTACCATTGCATAGCTGTCACCTTCTTTATTGTAAGCTTTGATTATTTCAGTTGCAAGAGCTTCTTCAATTTTTGTCTTTTTATTAAATGATTTGTCATAACTTCCCTGGACCATATATCTTAGAGTCATTGTAACTCTTCTTAATGGTGATAAGTCAACTGCCTGCGGATATCTAGCGCCCCCATATTCAATAACAGTGATTCCGTCTCTTGGAGCAGCATTTTCTATTGCAGTGACTAAGACCTGCACAGGATTTTGTTTCGTTTTTTCTTCAATAATCTTCAGGCAATTAATTACAACCATCATGTTTTGGCTGTATTTTCCGCTTGCCCAGTTTGTCTGTATCTTGTGTTTTTTTCCTCTGTGCCCGGGAACTGCAACCAAATTAGCAAAAACTTCAATTAGGTTTACCTTGCCTTTGCTGAATTTTTCCCTGTGCCTTCCGTGGCTTTTTACAAGTAATTTTGCATCTAAATTAATATATTTCTTCATTCCAGGATCTTCTACTTTTACATTAGAAACATCGAAAAGCCCAAAAAGTTTGAATTTTTTTATTTTTTGTTTTTCAATCTCAGCCATCTGGTCAATTTCTTCTTGTTCTTCAAAATCTTCTGTTTGTTCTTCAAATTGCGTTTCTTGATATTCCATTTTAAATTCTGCCATCAGGCTCCCATTTTATTTTTGCAAAAATAATCCCGAAAAAATCATTAATAGCAGTTCCTATTGCAGTTAATAATCCATCTTCCTTAAACGCTTTGTCAACACTATATCTTAAATGTTCTCCGCGATTATACCTGTTATCTTCCCTGAAAGTAACATTACCATATATTAATTTTCTGTTATCTGGAATCTCTTTAGTTTCTATAGCCCAATGATAAAATCCTTCTATCACCCCCGATTGATTATTAACAAGTATTCTCCTGGTTCCTTTTATTCTGTTTGATTCGTAGACTACCAAAGTTCCCTTCTGTGATTCATAGGGTACTACTTTAACAACAGTTTCATATCTTCCTTCCATTTTATCTTCTACCCTTTTCTATAATGCCTTTCCATAATCTTTTCAAAGGCTGGTCATTTACTGTAATAACTTTCCATCTGACTCCAGGAATATCCCCCTTGCTTCTCCCTTGTTTTCCGCCGATTCTTTCTATAATAACCTCATCATGCTCATCAATGAATTTCTGTGCTAGATTTCCTGGTATAAATGCAGTTACTGTCCTGCTGTTTTTTATAAGCTGGACTTTGCAGCATTTTCTCATAGCAGAGTTAGGCTGTTTTGCTTCTTTTTGAACTTTTTCAATCACCAGCCCCTTTGCCTGGTTTTTTCCACCAAGCGGGTCTGATTTTTTAAATAAATTTAGAGTTCTGACTTTGTATTTCCTGTCGCTCCATCTGAACTTCCTTCTGTTCTTCATTAATTTTGTTGCGTTTCTTAATCCCATTTTGTTGTTTTATCTTTTATTCAGTAATTTATTAAACGATTTTAAGTTTTGATTAAGTTTTCATCAAGCTATGTTTCAGTAGCTTAAGCTCTCATATTCCTCTTATATCTGAGTTTTGTTATTACTGATGATAATTATATCTATAATAAGCAATATAGATAATAGTTAATCATAAAAAGGGTTTTTAAATGTTATTAAAGAACTAAAGGACTATCTTATCATAACTCTCTTAATCCCGAAATACTGGTCTAAAACATTTTTCATCTCTTCTAATCTTCTTTTATCTCTTCCAATCAAACTGGCTTTACTCTGATTGCTTGCGTTTATAATTGCACTATCTCCATTGACTTCAATAGCCTTAAACCTAACAGGATAGGTGATTACAGAAACAAAATTTTCTATGTCTTCTATTCCTTTAGGAATAGCTACAATCTTAATCTTTTTTCTGATAATCTCACTTAATGTTCTAAGATTGCGGTTATTAAGTCCAATTGCCTGGGCTACCAGATTTCGAGGAACTGCAAAAACAATTGCATTGTTATACTCAAAACAATGGTTTGTCTTTATCCTGGTTACTCTTGTAAACAAATTTACATACCTTATAAACTGCATATCCAAAACTTTAACCATTTTTTAAATTTGTTTTAATTTATTTTTATATTACTAATATTCCTAGTAATTTATTAAACGAATTTAATATGAAGCAATCATCGTTTGTCATAGCTTATTTCGTTTTATTTGTTATTGGTTTATTTTTATTACCAACATTAATTATTTTTAATCTAAAATTTGCTCCTCTTCTTAAAAAACTATTGTGTATATCGTTTATAAATGTTTAGGTAACGTCGGTATTTTCTTTGTTTAATTAGTTTTTATTTATTACTAAAGTAGCTTATTTAGTTTTTTATATTGCCAATTAAAAATTTACTTTTTTGCTTCAATTGGTTCTACTGAACGCTTAGAAGTGTCTTTTGTCTTTTTAGTTAAATGCGCAACACTTTTATCAGCTTTCTGCTTTTTATCTGTTAATGGCCCTGTTACCTCTACAAGTAATCCTGGTAGCCCTGTTCCAACAGGAACTGGCTGATTTAAAATTATATTTTCAATTACCGAGCTTAATTCATCTTTATTGTCTTTTAAAGTCGCATTTATGAATTGTTTTATCGGGGTTTCAAAGCTTGCTCTTGCCAAAATTGAAGACTTTTGCGAGATAATCCCCATTCTTGTTATTCCCTTTACACTTCCTGTTGTTGTCATGGCATCTGAAATTAATTTTAAATGTCTCTGATTAATTTCTAATCCCTGAGAATCAATAACCTTCCTTATTTCTTTCATTATAACTGCTCTTGCAACTTCAACTCCAAGAATATCACATACTTCATGTAAATCATTGCTTATTGTTCTTGTCTTGTCTATTCCCTTAAACTGCATTATTTCCTTTAGATTATTTCCTGCAGTGAGTATAACATAATCCCTGTCCCTTTTAACTACAAGGATTTGTTCAACCCCCTTTATTCCGGAAATGACTGTTTCTTTTATTTTTTCCTTTAACTTATAAATCTGCTTGAAATCTAAATCTTTTTCGCTGAACATTATTGAATTTCCAGAAACCTTGCACTTATGTCCTTTTTCCTTTAATCTGTCTGAGATAGTTTCAATAGAGCTATGAACCCTTTTTACCGCTTCACTGTCAATAACAGCTTCTATTCTCTTTTCAGAAAAGTTAATCTTTATCTCTTTTGCAATATCTTTAAGTTTTATCTCCTGGATTTTTTCAGCAATTACTCTTGCATCCTTTTCATTATTATACTCTTTCTCCAGATAAATCTGCATTTCAGGGGTTGAAGGTGTTCTTCTTGCGTCAAAGATTTCTATCAGTCTTGGAAGACCTAAAGTAACCTGCATCTCTGCAACTCCCGCGAAGTGGAATACACTTAATACCATTTGAGTTGAAGGTTCTCCAAATGATTGGGCAGTAACAATACCAATAGCCTCTCCAGGACAAACATCTTCATTTTTATGTAATTTAGAAACATCCTTTCCATCATCTCCGTATTTAAACTGAATTATTTTTCTGCCCCCGTCTCTTACAGTTCCGTCATACTCTACTTTTATATCTTGCAGTGCATTTGCTAATCTTCTGTATAAATATCCTGATTTTGGAGTTCTTAATGCAGTATCCATAAGTGCATCTCTTCCTGTTATTGCGCCGAAAAAGAATTCATAAGGCTGCAATCCTTTCAAAAAAGAACTATAAATAAATCCTCTTGCTTTTGGTGAAAGGTCATGCTCTTTAAAAAATGAAAGTGTTCTGTTATTGAATCCCATATCAATTCTCTTAGCCCATAATGTCATCTGCCCAACATTGCAGGCCATCTGGGTTATATTAAGAACATTTCCACCAGCACCAGCTCTCATCATAGTACTAATTGGATTTTCTTTTGGGAATTCCTCCCCGACCACCTTGCCTATTTTCGTCCTGATTTCATTTAACTTTTGCAGAATTTTTATCTCTCTTGTTTCTTCAGCAGTCTTGCCCGGGATTATTTCCAAATTTCCAGAATGGTATTTATCTATAATATCCTGCGTTTCTTTTTCAGCGTCTTTTATTATCTCTTCGCTTGAATTCTTTACTTTTTCATTAACAGTTAAATCGCCAACAGAAATTGTAAACCCGTGTCCTGAGAGATATTTTGTGCCCAGTTTAAATGCATTTTCAAGTACATTAATAGTTTGGTTTCTTCCTACTTCCCTATCCAGGTATTTTAATAGCTCTCCGTTTTCAACACCAAAAGAATTTTCATCAATAACTCCCGATATTATCTCTCCGTTCTTTATATCTAAACTTTTTCCAGATTTAGATTTTCCTTTATAATCAATTTTAGGAAGGATTTGGGATATTATCTCTTTGCCATCTATAGTTTTTTTATTTAATTTGCTGTTAATCCCTGCTTGGTATAGTAATTGAGAAGCATTAGCTTTTGTTATTTCAGCATCGCTTAATAAATAACCTCCAGTAATTGCATCAGCGCCGCATCCTAGCAAGTTGCTGTTGTCCTTGCAAGACATTAAATTTTGATTAACATCCATTAATATTTTTGCCTCTGCTCTTGCCTCTTCAGTTTGAGGAACATGTATGTTCATTTCATCACCATCAAAATCTGCATTATAAGGAGGTGCTGCAGCAGGGTGAATCCTGAATGTTTTATAAGGAAGAACCCTCACAAAATGTGCCATTAAGCTTGCCTTGTGCAGAGAGGGATGTCTGTTAAACAATACAACATCGCCGTCAATCAATTGTCTTTCAACAGTGTAACCTGGAACAAGTTCATCTAAGATTTCCTGTTTTAAATCAGGGCTTATTCTTTTTCTTCTTCCATCGGGTCTGATTATATAATTCGCAGTAGGATAATCTTCTTTCATAATTATTTTCTTTAATTTTTCTATGTTAGAAGAATTGACTTTTTCATTAACAGTTAGGATTTTAGCGATTTCTAATGGAATTCCTACCTCATTCATTCTTAAAGATGGGTCAGGAGAAACAACAGTTCTGCTTGAAAAATTAACTCTCTTACCGGCCAGGTTGTGTCTTATTCTTCCTTCCTTGCCTTTTATTCTTTCAGTTATAGTTTTTAGTGGCTGTCCGCTTCTGTGTCTTGCAGGAGGAATTTTAGCTATTGAATTATCAAAGAAAGTTGTAATATGGTATTGTAACAAATCCCATAAGTCTTCAATAATAACTTCTGGGGCACCCGCATTTAAGTTTTCCCATAATCTTTGATTAGCCCTTATTATGTCTGATAATTTGTGAGTTAAATCATCTTCTGATCTTTCTCCGGATTCTAATGTAATGCTCGGCCTGACAGTAACGGGCGGAACAAGCAGCAAAGTTAAAACACCCCACTCAGGTCTGAACATCTGAGGGTCAATACCTGCTAACCTAGTTTCTTCATCAGGTATTCTTACAAGTTTATCTCTTATCTCGCTTGGAAAAATTCTTCTCTTGCCAATTCTAAATGTTGAAGGTTTTTCTAATTTAACCCTTTCTTGTTCTGCATTGCAATGAGGACATTTTTTGCAGTCTTTTGCCTTTTTCAGCCTGTCTTTAACTGCTTTTATTTTATCAAAACTTTTTTCACTGATCATTAATTTGTGGCATTCTGAACAATAGCATCTTAAAAATAATTCAATAATCTGTATGTATTTGATATGGAGAACAGGTCTTGCTAATTCAATGCTTCCGGGATGTCCTAAACATTCTTTTAATCTTCCTCCACAGGTTCTGCATCTGACTCCCGGGTCAATTGCACCTAATCTTAAATCCATTAATCCCCCATCAACAGGATAACCATCTACATCGTATAATTCAGGGGTGATTATCTTTGCTTTTGAAACTTTTTTAATATCGTCAGGGCTGAACAATGTAAATTGCAGGCTTTCAACTTGTTTTTTTATTGGTTTTGACATTTTGATTTTTCAAATTCGTATTGTTTAGTTTTTGGATTATAAAATAATGCACGAACTTTGCCTAATCCGTCATGAGTATAATCTACAAATCTCCTCATATTTTCTGGATTCATTATCTCATCGTCTTCTGCTGTTATGATTTCAGGTGTTAGATTCATTTTATTCATACTTATTCTTTAAATTAAATTTAGTTTTAATGTGAAGGCTTTGAATCTCATCTACTAATAATTTAAATGCATAAGACATTTCAACTGGTTCTATTTCCTGGCTATTGCACATAGGGCAGAAAATTTTATTTCTGATAATATCATCGATAGCAACTGCTCCGCACTTACTGCAGATATTTATCAAGACCTTGTCAGAATCATATCTTTCTTTTAACAACAAGCTTGCTCCATGTGCAACTAATGCCTGCTGTTCCATTTCTCCTAATCTCAATGCACCCCCTCTTGCTCTTCCTTCAATTGGCTGTCTTGTTAATAGAGTAACCTTCCCGCTTGCTCTTGCATGCATTTTATTTGAAACCATATATTTTAATTTTAGATAATACATGTTTCCAACATAAATCTTAACATTCATCATCTTTCCTGTGATTCCATTGTAAACAGTTTCTTTTCCGTCGTATCTAAACCCTAATGTTTTTAATTCGTCTTCTAACTTCTCGACATTTTCTCCTGAAAATCCTGTTCCATCAACAATTCTTCCACATAAGCTCCCAACTTTCCCTGCCAGTAATTCTATTAAATAACCAACAGTCATTCTGCTTGGGATACTATGCGGATTGAATATAATATCAGGTCTTACCCCTAAAGAAGTAAAAGGCATGTCATTTTCAGGTACGATTGCTCCGATAACTCCTTTTTGCCCGTGAGAGGTTGCAAACTTATCTCCTAATTCGGGTATTCTCTGGTCTCTTGTTTTAACCTGCACAATTTTATTTCCCTGCTCGTCTTCAGTAATAAAAACCGCGTCGATGGTTCCTTGTTCTTCCTGCCTTATGACTGAGCTTGCTTCTTTCTTAGCTCTTATTGAAATTTCTCTGACTTCTGAAAGAAATTTTGGAGGGCTTGTTTTTCCAATAACAGCTTCTCCTTCTCTTAATTTAGCTTCAGGATATACAATTCCATCATCTTCTAAGAATCTATAGGATTCTTCTGTTCTGTAACCTGCAACATCCTTTTCAGGGATTACAATTTCATCTTTTAATCCGCCCGCATAATTTAATTCAATTGAAGTATAAGGTCTGAAATAAGTGCTTCTTCCTAAGCCTCTGTCAACACTTCCCTGGTTTAATATTAAAGCATCTTCCATATTATAACCTTCATGAGTCATAACAGCAACAACAACATTTTGTCCTGCAGGATGAACTTGTAAGGTATCATAAACAAAACTTCTTACAATTGGCTTTTGAGGATAATGTAATATGCTAACGTCAGTATCAATTCTGCAATGGAAATTTGCAGCATATAATCCAAGAGCCTGTTTTTGGGTTTTACTTCCTCTGTTTAATCTGCTTGATTGGTCATGATTTGAGTAAGGAACAAGGCTTGTTACAACTCCTAACAAATCAATCTTGTCAATTTCTAAATGAGTTCTTTCCTCACTCAGTTCATTTTCAGTTAATGCAACTAATGCATTTTCTTCTTCAGAAGCGTCTAAGTATTCAACAATTCCATTTTTAATTAAATCATCCCAATGCAAAGAACCGTCTTTTAATAAACTTAAATGTTCTTCTGTTAATCTTGGTTTTCCATTATCTACAATAATCAAAGGTCTCATAACCCTGCCAACTTCAGTAGAAAGAAGTATGTTGTCCAATGCAGGATTATGCCTAATGCTTAATTCCAGAGGCAATTCAGCTTTTCTTCTTTTTTCTTTTAAATTATTGATGAACTCTTTTGCATTATCAATATGCCCAATAAATCTTCCATTATAAAAAATATCATTTCCAGAACTTTCCATTTCTTTTTTCATACCAAAACCAGCCAATATTTTAATAAAATTATTGTCATCAAGATTTGCTCTTGTTGATATTATTGCGAGCAGTGAAAGATTTTTTCTCAGACCAATTTCTGTTCCTTCTGGAGTTTCTATAGGGCAGAATCTGCCATAATGAGTTGGGTGCAATGTTCTCGCAAGGAAATTTTCTTGTTCTCCAGGCAGCATACTTGATACTCTTTGTAATTGTGAAAGAATAGCAAGGTAGTTTGTCTTATCCATGTTTTGGGTAACTCCTGTTCTCTCTCCAATCCAGTTGCCTGTTGCAATTGCAGATTCAACTCTATGAGTAAACAAAGTAGATTTTGCAATTGTTTTAATAGAATAAAATTTCTTTCTTTTTTGAATTTTCTGCAAGGAATGCTGGATATCCCTTATTAAAATATTTAAATTGACCCTGAATAAATCACCAAGCAAATCCCCTGACATTCTAACTCTTTTGTTTGCATAGTGATCTTTATCAGTAACATTGTTTGGATTTTCCTTGGCAACAAAAAACTGTTTAATAAACTTGCATAATGTAATTGCTTTTTCTATTCTATCTTCTTTTTTTAAGCCAATATGCGGCAGAAAATAAGAGTCAATTCTTTGCTTTATCCTATCAAGAATTTCTTTTTTAGTTCCTTGCAATGAAGTCTGTTCTGCAATTTTCATCATAGCATCTTCTTCATTTTTAATTTCAGTAAACTCATACAGATTAACAATCAAAGAGTCATTTTCCTTGCCAATATATTTTGCAATATCACTTTCTTTTGTCATCCCCAATGACTTTAAGATTACAATAACAGGTATATTTTTGAATCTTGAAAAGCTAACTTCGACAATTCCTTCGTTAGTGTCTGATATTGTGATAGGGATTCTGTAGCTCCCCCTCTTGGAAAATAATCTTAATGAAATTTTCCCCTTAGGTCTTTCAATAAACGGCTGGTTTTCAGCAAGATCTTCTGCCATTACCATTACTCTTTCATTGCCATTAATAATAAAATATCCGCCAGGGTCGAGAGGGTCTATATAATTTTTAACCAATTCTTCTTTTGACATTCCCTTCAGATTACAAAAATTACTCTTTACAATTATAGGAATTCTTCCTATTTCAACATCATGGCTTTCTAATTGTCCATCCTGTTTTATTGTAACTTCCAAAGAAACCGGAGCAGAGTAAGTCAGTCCTCTTATTCTTGCCTCAGCAGGCATAATTGAGTGGGTGCTTCCATCAGCTTCTATAATATTTGGTTTTTCTACTCTTATTTTGCCAAGTTTAATTTCAGTTTCTTCTTTTGGCATTGTATCATTTAATTCATCAACAATCTCCTGCATCCTGTGCTCTACAAAATTATTAAAAGAAATTATATTTGATTCAATCAGGCTGTGCTCCTGCAAATATCTCTTTATTAGAATATGTTCATTTTTTTTGTTTTTTTCTTCTGGATTTTGAATTTGTTCCGTTATTTTTTCTGGCATGTTTTTGTTCCTCTGAATTTAGCCTCTTCTCTCTATAGGATATTATAAATTATGAATAAATAATTAAATTAAATACTGACAACTCTGAAATAAGGATATACCTTTTTTTCTCCGTCCTCGCTGGTTTCAGCTCTTTCAATTTTAATTACATCTCCTACTTCACAGCCTTCTGGCAGTGCAGGGTCAATTATTCTTATCTTTGGTATTTGTAAAAGAGAAATGTTGAGTTGAGAAACCAGTTTTTCAACCTCTTCCTTCTTTAATTTCGTGTGTTTTGGCTGTAATTCATGCATTTTTGTAGCTATTTTGGCAGGATTTATAGTATCCTCTCATTGATAAAAAAATGAGATATTTACCTTTAACAACTTTATAATGGTTATAGATAAAAATCTGAAACTGGGTTTATAAACCTTTTGGTTTGAAAAATTAGAAAGGTTTATTGAGAAATTTTCCTATAAAAGTGAAAGTGTGATTTATTTACTTTTAACAACCTTTATAATATCAATTCCTTCAGTATCCACCATATCTTCTAAAAATCTGCTCATCATGGACTTATCAGGAAATGGGAAAACAGTGCCCATATCTTTCATTGCTTCTGGTTCATTCGGATAATTTTTTCGTTTAATCTTTTAATTATCATTTTAGTTCCTTTAGAAATTTTAATATTGCTTTTTTTATTCCAAAATGCTATATGCTTAATTTCATGTCTTGGCCTGGCTCGACCATAGGCTTCTATCAAAAAAACTTTGGTATGATTTCTAATACTTCTTCTCTTGTAATCATGCCATTTTTTGCCTATATATTCAAATAAAAATTTAATAGATTTTGTTTTTAATCCTGTTTCTTCCCTAAGTTCTCTCATAGTTGCCTTTTTTCTTGATTCTCCTTTATTGGTTCCTCCTCCTGGAAGTGTATAAATTTTATTTCTGCCACTAACAACTAAAATACCCCTTGGATTATGGATTATTGCTATTCCTTTTCTTCTTATTCTCGTCATTTTGCAGGTCTATAAAGATTATGGGTTATTTGATGATCCTTAAATGCCTGTTTATTCCTACCCAATATTCTTCTGTTATACCCTTATATTTTGCTGCCATCTTGCTGATTAACAATAACGCTGGTTTATAAGGTTTTTGTAAATTTTTTGTATCATAAAAAAGTGGGGACAAGGGGATTTGAACCCCTGACACCCTGCTTAAAAGGCAGGTGCTCTAACCGGGCTGAGCTATGCCCCCAGTATTACTAATTATCACTGGCTAAAATAATTAGTAATAATCAACAGAGAAGGTTTTGGTTTAAAAAACTTGCTATATAAAATTATTTTACATTTCCCTTTGCATAAAAATCAGGGTCTTTTGCTAAGTCTTCTCTTGTTTCTTCTGTCATAATTTTGAAAGCAGGATGGTCAGAATTCCAGATTCTTTTTTCAATAGATTCTTCTCTCATTTTTTTGATATCATCTTTGAAGTTTTCTTTTGAATGGTCCTGCCCATATATGTGAAGGGAATTACTGATATCTATATAACAACCAACATTGATTTTTTTGTTTGTTCTTTCTGAAAGTATCCCTGCAACTTTTCTTTGCAAATCGCTTAATGCATAGGCATTCATAAACCAGGCTTTGTACAAATCCCTGCTTCTCCATAAAGTTTCAAGATTCAGATAATAATTATTATCATTTTCCAAAACCCTGAACCATAAATGTTGTAAACAGGGTCTGTCGCCGGGAGAAGCCGGGTCTGCCATGGGAATCCATGTTGTTGCCTGGGCTCCCTTGCTTGTTATGTCTTTAAGAAGAGGTTTTATAACTCCTTCTTCAATCTGGTTAACTCCTTTTTCTAATAACTTCCCCATATTTTCTGCATTGAGATCGCTGCTTGGGTTATAATTAAATATCCTGTTGTGGTAAGTGTAAGTCCATTTTCCTTCTCTTGGGTTTATCCAATGATCATGAATGCCTTCAACAACTTCCTGTCTGTATACTTCAAGTTCCTTGGGTCCGCCGGGAAAATTTTTATGAATCCTTGGCTCATTAAAAGGATTTTCAACACGCACCATTATTGTAGCTTCTATGCTCGGAGGGTCTCCTTCTCTGTCATAGTGTGTAGAAACTTTTGTTCCGTGATTAAAGCAGGATAAAACCGCTAATTCCCAGGCCGCAGGAATAGTATTGGCATTAATAGAAATTACAGGCATAGTTCCTTTATCTCCATTATAGACTATATAAGTCCCTCTTTCGTCTTCGTAAATACTATTCAGGGGCATCTCTTTTTTGTCCATCTCAGAAAAATTCTTTTTTCATTTAAATATATTATTGTCTTAAATAATAGATTTTAAATTATCTAATAATTTTCATAAATTAAAAATATTTAGACTCTCACTAATCTCACAAACGATTTAAGTTTTGCAGGTGAGTTATCATTAATTTATTTTTAATAAGCTTATTCTTCTGATTCATAACTTATTTCTTTTTAAGAATTACTGATAAAGAAAAAAATAATTATAGAAACTTTTTGATTTTCTCTTCAATTACTTCTGCTGTCTGATTTCCAACAATTCTGCTGACTTCTTTTCCTTTTTTAAAAATAACCAGGCATGGAATGCCAGAAATCCCGTATTTTCTTGATATCTCCTCATTATCATCCACATTGATTTTAGTGAATTTAACCTCTTTCATGGACTTGGATTCTGCAAGTTCTTCAATAACAGGAGAAAGCATAACGCATGGCATGCACCACTCTGCATAAAAATCAACAACAACTAATTTATGAGAATTATTAATGATTTCTTCAAATTCATCTTTTGTAACTTCCATTGCTGATTCATGATTAACCATTTTACACTCTCACTTTCACCCCAATTCGCTGTTTTGTTTGAAATCATTAAAATCTAGAACTATAAAAGGTTAATAAAGGTTTTGTTATCAACTTCCGCATCCATTATAACTCACAAAATCACAATCAGGCGTGAAGCATATCTCTTTGCAATGCCCTTCCTTATACATTTGAGCGCCGCATTTAATGCAGTATCCCCCGTCAGGATTCTTGTTCATCTGTGCATTTCCGGTATTTTTTTTACCTTCTTTGAAATTATTTTTTTCAGAATTTATAAGTGAATTTGTTATATCCAATATTTCATCCAGAACAAAGTCATCTTTTCTTCTTTCACTGCTGCTTCCTTCATTGTCGTTTGTCTTAGCAGAGTCATATGCCCCTGATTCTGAGCTCTCGAGACAGTTAAATCTCTTACCGAGATAAGTAAATATATAATCTATTAATGAAACTGCCGTATGCACATCTTTATGCCCTTCCATAACAATCCCGTATGGTTCAAATCTGTTTCTTCTCATCTTATTGACTAATGTTCTGATAGGGACGCCATATTGAAGAGCAAAAGAAGTCAGAGTTCCAATAGTGTCCATTAACCCGCCAACAGTACTCCCTTCTTTTGACATTGTTATAAATAATTCCCCCGGGGTTTTATCTTCATATAATCCTACGGTTAGATAACCTTCATGCCCGGCAACATTAAATTTGTGGGTTATAGAAGGTCTTTCATTTGGCAGTTTTTTCCTTACAGGTGTCCCGGCAACTTTTTTTTCTAAGTTGTCTTTGCTGAAACTTAGCGGCTGTCTTGCCTTGCTTCCATCCCTGTAAAGCGCAACTGCCTTCAATCCCAGCTTCCAGGCTTCCTTATAAACCTTTTCGATTTCTTCAACTGTTGCTTCTTTTGGTAAATTTACTGTCTTGGAAATAGCTCCTGATAAAAATGGCTGTACTGCAGCCATCATTTTTAAATGTCCGCTGTAATGTATTGTTCTTTTTGCCCATTCGGGTTTATTAGAACAGTCAAATACAGGAAGATGCTCTGGCTTTAACAGAGAGCATCCTTCTACAGTTTCATAACCAAATGCGTATTTTCTTATTTCTGAAATTTTATCATTGTCATATTTTAATTCTTCAAGTTTTTTAACTAATAAACTGGGGGTGTCGCATTTTTTTAACTCTTCTTTATGCTCTTGCTTTAAATAGGGAGCTTGTTCAGTTCCATGCCCTGCGACATATTTTACTATTTGGTCTATTTCCTCTTCGTTGTAGCCTAATTTCCTTAATCCAAGCGGAACACATCCATTGATCATTCTCAGGGTTCCTCCCTCAGCCAGCAATTTTGTCTGAACTAATCCTATTTCAGGTTCAATCCCCTTTGTGTCGCAGTCCATCATAAATCCGATTGTTCCTGTAGGCGCGAGAACAGTTGCCTGCGCATTTCTGAATCCATACTTCTCTCCTCTTTCAACAACTCTGCCCCATACCTGATAAGCCCTGTCTAAAATATACTCTAATCCATTTAATTTACCTCTGTCAATATTAGGTAACGCATCCCTGTGCATTTTTATAACTTCCATCATAGGCTCCTTATTTTTTTCATAATAAGTAAAAGTTCCAATTTTTTCAGCCATTTCAGTTGAAGTTTCATAAACTTTTCCTGTCATTAATGCAGTTATAGAAGCGGCAATTGCTCTCGCCTCATCGGAATCATAAGGAATCCCTCTGGCCATTAAAAACCCTCCAATATTTGCGTGACCCATTCCCAAGGGCCTGAAATCATGGGAATTTTGGGCAATCTCATATGTTGGAAAGCTGGAATCATCATAATTTAAATCCATAAGGATTGCAGTTGTTCTTACTGCTGATTCAAAATCATCAGCATTAAACATTCCATTTTCATCAACAAACCCCCTTAAGTTCTGAGAACTAAGATTACATGAGCTGTCATCAATGAACATATATTCAGAACAGGGGTTGCTTGCATTTATAGGTCCTGAATTTTGGCAGGTATGCCATTTGTTTATTGTTGTGTGAAATTGTATTCCTGGATCTCCGCAGAAATGAGTTCCTTCTGCAATCATTCTGAACAATTCTCTTGCCTTATACTTAGGCATATCCTTAATCATTTCTTTATTATGGACAGGAATAGTCTGCCATTCTAAATCATTTTCAACAGCTTTCATAAAATCATCAGTAATCCTGACAGAAATATTAGTGTTTTGATAATGAACATTTTCAACAGCTTTCACCTGACTAACCCCCCCTGAAATAAGTGTATTTATTAACTTTTCTTGGTCAGTTTTAGCTTCAATAAAATCTTTGATATCTGGATGGTCTATTCTTAGGGAATCCATTTTAGCAGCCCTTCTTGTTTTTCCGCCGGATTTTACAATCCCGGCTAGTTTATCATAATGGACCAAATACGCCAAGGGTCCTGAAGGATTTCCGCCTCCGGACAGTTTTTCTTTTGAACTTCTCAGCGTTGATAAATCAGTTCCTGTTCCGGAGCCATATTTGAATAACATTGCCTCATTCGCCTGCAATTTTATAATCCCCTCCATTGTATCGGGAACATGCTGAATAAAACACGCAGAAGTTTGGGGGTATAAATGATCCTCGCCATTTTGAAGAGGGATAATCTCTCCTTTTTTAGCATCAACTTCAAATATTTTTCCCCTGTTGTCAATTACTTTTATTTTTCTGTCCTTATCACTTACAATATAACCCTCTTTTCTTTCTTTTGATTTTCTTGATTCATATCTTTCTGTTCCTACATTGAACCATACAGGACTGTTTGGTGACATTTTTTGTCTTAAGCATAAATCAGTTATTTCATCCTTGAATATGCCTGCCTCTTCTTCATTAAAATATCTTTGTTTTATGCTCCATTTTCTGTAAGTATCACTGACTCTTTCAACTAATGTTTTGAATGAAGTTTCTCTTTCGGCAGTTCCAGGTTCTCCATAAAAATATCTCGAAGCAACAATCTGTCTTGCTACCGTGCTGAAATAGGAAGGAAATTCGGCATCTTTTTGGATGAATAGTGGCTTCCTGGATTCATCCACAATTTGTGTGTCTTTTTTCTCCCAGACAATAAGATTATTGTTCATCTTTGAAAAATATCTTTCAATCCCCAATCCTGATTTTGTATCAGCCATCTTATAAACTCTTTACCTCCTTCTTGAAGTCAGAAACATCCTTGAAATCCTTGTAAACAGAGGCAAATCTTATATATGCAATCTTATCCAGTTTTTTTAATTTTTGAATAACCATCTCTCCTATCATCTTTGTACTGACCTCTTTGCCCTTTTTTGACAATTTTTCTTTTATTTCTTCAACAATGTTGTCAATTTTTTCAATTGGGACAGGCCTCTTCTCACAGGCTTTTATTAATCCAAGCCTTAATTTTTCATCAGCAAAATGTTCTCTTCTGCCGTCTTTTTTGACAACAACAATCTCTTTTTCTTCTGGTTTTTCATATGTTGTGAACCTTTTTTTGCATTTAAGGCACTCTCTTCTTCTCCTGGTACCTTCCGGACTTTCTCTCTTATCAGTTACCTTAGTGTCAGCCCCGCAAAACTTGCATTTCATTTAACCCCTTCGAAATACAACCTATTGTATATCCCTTTTTTAAAATCTACAACAAATTGTAGACAACTGAATTATTAGAAATAAGCAGTATATAAAGATTTTGGTGATGGAATAATATACAATATATGGAAATATTTTTCTGGGAAAATTCACCAAAATATAATGGATAATGGACATCAAGCTTAATCTACTCACACCAAAGCGAATAAGTTTTAACATTAGTGATAAATAAAAATCAAAAGAAATTAATCATATCTCAATGCACGATTGTGTTACCTTAAAAGGTGATAATCGATAAGGGTAACACAATATTTCTAAGGATAATTTTTTATGCTCTAATCAGAAGAGGAATTTTTTCCCAAGCTATTTTTGGCTTTTCTTTAGTAGGATGT
>JAQUKY010000015.1 GCA_028718805.1 Candidatus Nanoarchaeia archaeon
AAGCTTGACAAATGGAAAGCTTAGAACTCCTTATCAAGCTTTCCTTGAGAAGATGAGAAAGGAAAAATAATTAAAGATAAAATGGCTGAACTAAATAATCGAGAGGACATTGATAGCGGACACTACATTCACGCAACACTTGTAATATCAATGGTTATCTAGTGTCCTGTATCAAAGTTAATAGAATAACATTTATAAACAAAAAAAACAAAAATCTATTATGGATTGCTTTATAAAAAAAATATTTGAAGGAAAAACATTAAATGATGAATTGGTTCACTTTCAGTTTATCAAATTCGGAAAAGGGCAGTTTGGAGAAAAAGCAATGATAAGAGGGAAAAATTCTGACGGAAATTACTCTATTGATACAACAAGCGAATATGCAAAAGAGCTTATCATAAGCCTTGCTGAAAAAATAGGAAAGAGTAAAGTTAGTGTAACCGGAGCTTTAATTTCCACTTTAAATTTAGACGGGCGGTTTGATTATAAGGAAAGAAAAATGGCAATGGGAGTCAAAAAGTATATGATAGAAAAGGAAATGACCGGGCAGGAAATACTTGAATTATGCAATAAAATAGACAGGGCTTTTTTTGCATTATCTTTTGGTTTTGGAGATGATGATTTAAAAATACAAGCCAAATCCCCAAAATCTGCAAAAGGAGCTGGCAGTGCCAAAAAAGAAGATGCAAAAGCAAAAATTAATTTTTGCAAATTAAAAACAAAGGATAAAGAACTTGTAAAATCCTTATTACTTGATGATGAAATGAATTTCAAGAAAATTGAAATAAAACATAATTTTGAGGTAAATGAAATTGTAATACCCAAAAATGAAAAAGATTTTGCTAAAATAAGAGAAATGGCAAAAAGAAAGGGAAAAATAATAAGAGAGCTGGATATTGATGGTAAAAAGCTTAAAAAAGAAGTTAATTTTGAGGCATAGATTAATTCTGATACTATTCTATTTTTGTATAATGACTAAATCTATTAAATTGCTTTTGAAATTCATTGTCTGCTTCTTGAAATTTAACAAAAAGTGGATCCTGAACTGATTTTGGCCTTTCAAATTCTTTAACTTCTTCATTACCCGGGCTATAAAACAAAGTTTCACTAATCTTATCAACTTTTTTGTCTCCATCATAATCTATAGACCATATGAATTTTTGGCCACTCCATGGAAGTTTAAAGCCCATTTCAGAGTGCTTTAAAAATGAGACTATATTTCCGTGAACCCCTCTATAAACATCAACTTGCGTAAAGGAGAATGGGCCATCAATTCTACTGAGACTTTTCTTGTATTCGGACTCACCGCGAAAATTATTAAAAACCACAAGATTATGAGAAGCCATAAGAGAGTAATAAATAGCCGGAAACATAGCACCATATGCAATTACTCCTAAACTCATCTTAGCAAACTTTTTGATCTTATCTGTTAAGCCCATTAGTTAAAATACTATAATTTTTAGTATTTAAATTTTTGCTTTTGTAACCACTAAAAAGTAAACAAGCATAGGCATCGAGTCATAACTATAAATTTACGGACTCTCTTGCTTATTAGAATATCTTGCTTTGTAATAACATGCCCTCTCAAAAATATGCCTATCATTAGTCAATACAATTTTTAAAGCCACAAAAACCTTTAAAAACCCTTGTTATCTTGAGATTTTATTAATATAATTAAGATTGTCAGAATCTTAAGGTTATTTTTGATAACAGTTGGTTTTTACCAGCAGGTTCAAAAACTTGTCTAATTCTGTTATCAAAACCAAAAGTTAGTAATAAATCAAAACGAAATGATAAGGAGCAATTATCATTAAGCTTAATCAACTCATCTGCAAGGCAGAACAGAGTATGAGATTATAGATATAAAATAAAAAAATGCCAAGACATTCACAACCTAGAAGGGGAAGTTTGCAATTTTATCCCAGGAAAAGGGCAAATAAACTCTTACCGAGAGTTAATTGGGATTCTATTTCTAAACAAGAAAAAGGGCTGAAAGGATTTATTGGGTATAAAGTTGGAATGAAATCTGCTTATGTTTTAGACAACACTCAACATTCACTAACTAAAGGAAAAAGAATAATAATCCCCCTAACAATAATTGAATGCCCGACTATAAAAATATTATCTGTACGATTTTATAAGAACAAAAATGTAGTCAAAGAAATTTTAAATGATAATCTGGATAAAGAATTAAAAAGCAAATTAAAGTTGCCCGCACATAAAAAGCAGGAAAAATTAGAAGATTTTAAAGGAGATTATGACGATATAAGGGTTATATTTTATTCTCAGGTTAAAAAAACAGGCATAAAGAAAAGGCCAGATATTGCAGAAATTGGCTTATCTGGAACTAAAGAAGAAAAATTAGAATTTGCCAAAGATAACTTGAATAGAGAAATATCTATTAAAGATATTTTTAAAACAGGAATTATTGATGTTAGGGGAGTTACAAAAGGTAAGGGACTTCAGGGCCAGGTTAAGAGATTTGGGCTCTCTTTAAAAGCACACAAATCTGAAAAAGGAATAAGAACTCTTGGAACTGGCGGTGCATGGCATCCCTGCAGAGTTACTTTCAGAGAACCAAGAGCAGGGCAAATGGGATTTTTTACAAGAGTTGTTTATAATAATAAGATAATAAGTGTTAGTTCTATAACTGAAAAAGACATTAATCCTAAACAAGGGTTTAAACATTTTGGGAGAATAAGAACAGATTACCTGCTTGTTTTTGGGAGTATTCAAGGACCAAGCAAAAGACAATTGTTAATTACAACTCCCTTAAGGCCCGATAAAGGACAATTAAAGAAAAATTATGAATTAATTGAACTAAGATGAAAGCACAAATTTTAGATATAAATGGAAACAAAACAAAAGAAATAACAACAAACTTATTTGAAGAACCAATAAGAGAAGATATAATTTTTAAAATAATTGAGGCAACCAGGATATGGCAACCATATTCTAATGATCCTTGGGCTGCAATGTACAGATCTGCTTCTGGAAGAATAAGGCACAAGAGGCACTCCTGGAAGGTTAGTTACGGACATGGTATGTCAAGAGTTCCAAGAAAAATAATGTGGAGAAGAGGGACTCAGTTTTCATGGGTAGGAGCAATTATCCCATCTGTTAAAGGTGGTAGAAGAGCTCATCCTCCTAAAAACAAATTAAATTTAAAGAAGATAAATAAAAAGGAAATGAAAAAAGCTTTGCTTTCTGCACTTACTTATTCAAGTTCATTAGAAGAATTAAAGAAAAAATATGCTTCTCTAAAAAATAAAAAGATTGATGTTAAACTTCCTTTTATTATTGATGAAAAAATACTTTCTTTAAAAACAAAAGATTTTTTAGAAAGTTTAAATAAAATTTTAGGAGATTTAAAAGATGTTGCAATCCAGAAAAAGTCTGTAAGAGCTGGAAGAGGAAAATCAAGAGGGAGAAGATATAAGAAAAATGCAGGTTTATTGTTTGTTATTGGTAAAAATGAAAAGAAAGATATTAATGGCATAGATGTTATAAGAACTGATAAATTAAGAGTTAGTGATTTAGCTGCTGGCGGAGCAAGATTAACTATGTTTACTGAAAACGCGATTAAAGATCTGGAAAAATCTTTAATTGAAAATGTGAGGAAAAAATGAACATGCCTTATAAAAATGAGAATGAAGCATTAACAGAAATTATGCAGAATTACAGCCTAGCCACTAGGAGCTATAATCCAAATACCTTTGATAGGGATAATTTTACAGACAAAAGAAGCATAGTAGCAATAATGGAAACTAATTGGGATAGATGTAAAGAATCTATGGAAAGAGCAAGACAACAATTTGGAGAAAATATTACCCCAGCCTTATCTGATTTAGATAGATTAATATCAAAACTTAAAAATAAATTATTTTAGAAGCATGAAAAATGAAACCAATAACAACTGAAAAGGCAATAAGATTGATTGAAGCTGAAAACACTTTAATATTTGAGGTAGACAGAAGATTATCCAGAACAGAAATCAAAAAACAAATTGAAGAATCATTTAATGTAAAAATAGATTCGGTTAATGTTCTCATTAGGGATAACAGAAAGTATGCTTATACTAGATTAAATAAAAAAAATCCTGCAATTGATGTTGCAACTAAGCTGGGGATGATATAAAATGAGAATAACTGAAGCTATAAATATGTCTGAGAAACAATCTGAAATGAACGATGCTCTTAGTAGAATCACTAAAGTAAGCAGTTTAGATGAACTTAAAAAATTAAGACCCGGAACTATTGTTAGAACAAAATTTATAGGAGATGCCAGACTTGGGGATATAAATGCTTTGGTATATGAAGGATTTGAGAGATTTGCGGGGATATTTTTTGAAAATAAAGATGATGTAACTTTAATTCAAACCTATGGTTTTGGTGGTATTTCTATTAATAAAAATAAAGTATTGAAAATTAATGAAAATAAAGTTACATATGAACTAATTTCTCAACATTCTAATAAATACGAAGATGTATTACCAATAGTCAGGGGAGCAGAATTATAAAATGGGAAAAAGTTTAATACAACAGGCCAGAGGAAGAGGAAGCTTAACTTTCAGAGTCAGACCCATAGCTTACAGATATAGAATAAGCTATCCAAGGCTGGATTCTAAGGGAAAAGGAAAAATAATCAGCTTATTAAATTCTCCTGCGCATTCTGCTCCTCTTGCAAAAATACAGATTGAAAAAGAGATATTTTATGTCCCTGCTGCAGACGGAGTTTACGAAGGCAAAGAAATAATGATTGATGAGAAAAGAGAAGGCGATAAACCTGAAAATGGAGATATTTTAAGATTAAAAGAAATTCATGTTGGAGCAAACATATTCAACATTGAGGTGTCTCCTGGTTCTGGAGGAAAATTTGTAAGAAGCTCTGGATGTTATGGAATTATATTAAACAAAGATGAGAATGGTGTTGAAGTTTTAATTAACAGAAGAAGATTAAGATTAAATGAAAACTGCAGAGCGATTATCGGCATTGTTGCTGGTCAGGGCAGAACAATCAAACCACTTATTAAAGCAGGAAAGAGATATCACATGATGAAAGCTATAGGCAGAAAATGGCACAGAACCTCAGCCATTAAGATGAATGCTCTTGATCATCCTTTTGGTGGTGGTAGAGGGAAAAGAATTAAAAGCAAGATTGCCAAAAGGAATGCACCTGCTGGAGCAAAAGTTGGCCATATCAGACCCAGAAGAACTGGGTGGAAGAGGAAATAAAAATGAAAAACCCAATAATGATGGATGGATTAGACAATGAGAATATGTGTATGAATTATTTAAAATCATTAGGAATAAAAGTAGAAGGAAATTATAGATTTACAGGACACAAACATTTAATTAAAATTGAGGGTGTTGATAGTTTTCATCAAATAGCACAATCGGCAAATATTTCTGAAATTAGAAATTTTCGTGGTGGTTTAGATTTTATATTAGATGTTCCAAATACCCAAGATAAATTCAGAGTACCTGAACACTGGACTGTTGTGCTATCAAATGAACAAACAAAAGATTTTTTAGATAAATATGGGGGGCAATATAAAATAGAATAAAATGGAACTAGGAAAAAAAGAATTAACTTACCGAGGAAAGAAACTAGAAGAACTAAAACAGATGAATATTCGTGAATTTGCCAGATTATTAAAGGCAAATGAAAGAAGGACTGTTTTGAGACAGACTGATGAATTAGAGAGATTCATGGCAAAGGCAAATAAAAAAATTGAGAGGAAAAAACTAATAAGGACTCATTTAAGGCATTTGGTAATTATCCCAAGAATGGTTGATATGACAATTAATGTTTATAATGGAAAAGAATTTTCTCCTGTTAAAATAATGCTTGAGATGCTTGGACACAGACTAGGGGAATTTTCACTTACAAGATTAAAAGTTAAACATGGAGCAGCAGGAATTGGTGCTACAAGATCAAGCGCCTCTTTGTCTGTTAAATAAAAATGGAAAGACCAAAACAAGTAGATGTTAAACAAAATAAAGTTGGAAAGCAGGTAGTTAGAACTGAAAAAGTAATAGCAAAAGACATAGCAGAGATAGAAGAAAAAGTAAAAGAGCATGAAATCACACAAAAAGAAGCAAATAAAGAGATTAAAGAAGAAGTAAAAGAAAAGGTTGAAGAGGTTAGAGAAGAAGCTAAGTCTGAAATAAAAAAAGAAAAAAAAGAGATTAAAAAAACAAAGAAAACAGAGGCAGTTGTTAATTGTATTGGATTGCCTATTTCAACAAAACATGCAATTGCTATATGTAATTTTATAAGGGGCAAAAATGTTGATACTGCTATTGCAATTTTAGAACCTGTTCAAAGACTTAAAAAAGCTGTTCCCATTAAAGGAGAAATACCTCACAGAAAGGGAGATATGATGTCAGGAAGATATCCAGTAAAAGCTGCTGGGGAATTTATAAGAGCATTAAAAAGCCTGAAATCAAATGCAATTGTTAATGAATTAGAATTAGAGAAATATGTTATCTTCTGCAAAGCAAATATTGCAAGCAGACCTTATAGAAAATCTGGAAGAGCAAGAGGTAAAAGAACAAATCTTCAATTAAAATTGATTTTACCTTTAAAAAATAAAAATAAGGAGGATAAAAAATAAATAATTGAGTTGGTAATGTATAAAACTCATACGCTATGGAAACAGAAGCCAAAGCGGAATAAGTTAAGCATTACCAAAAAAAACAAAACACAAAATGGAAGAAAAACAGATAACAAAACAAGAATGCAATGACAAATTTTGTCCTATCCATGGGCAGACAAGTGTGCGAGGAAGAACTTTTAGAGGGAAAGTAATAAAAAAATTCCCAAGAAGAGTTGCCATAGAATTTGAGAGAACTTTATTTATTAAAAAATATGAAAGATATTCCAAGAAAAAAACAAAACTTCACGCAAGACTTCCTAATTGCATGGAAAACACAATCAATATTGGAGATTATATTGAAATCAGAGAATGCAGGCCTATTAGCAAAATAATTCATTTTATTGTTGTAAAAAAAATTAATTTGGAGGAGAAAAAATGAAAGGCGTAAGCGCTAGATTAACAAAAGGACTGAATATAGGCAGCCTAGTCACTGCTGCTGATAACAGTGGAGCAAGAATTGTAAGATTGGTAGGAATCAGAAGAGGAAAAACAAGAAGAGGAAGACAGCAATATGTTAAGATTGGAGACTGGGTCAGAGTTTCTGTCAGGGCTGGAAACCCTGAATTAAAGGGGCAGGTATTTGAGGCAGTTGTAATAAGACAGAAAAAACCTTTTAAAAGAAATACTGGAGAAAGAGTAGCATTTACAGATAATGCTGTTGCATTAATGAAAGATGATAAAGGAAATCCAAAAGGAACTCAGATTAAAGGTCCAATTGCAAGGGAGGTTGGAGACAGATATCCTTTTGTCGCTAAAATCGCAAAGTTTGTAATGTAAAACATGGAAATGAAACAAAAATTCACAATAACAGAAGAAACAAAAGAAAAAATTAGCAGATTAGAAAAGAGAGTAAGAGAACTAAAACCTGAAAAACAAAAAGAAGAAGTCATTGCTTTTGTTATATCTGAAGCATTTGAGTTAGTCTATCATCTAGGGAGTCACAAAGATAAAACTAATGCAGAATATGTTAAAAAAAAGCAAGAATATGAAGAATTGCTAGGCAGATTGGGAGAATATTATGCTCTACCTTCTGGATTACTTGGATCTTTAATAAATATAGAGAATAATGTAAAATGAAAAAACATTTTTCAAATAAATGGAA
Source organism: Candidatus Nanoarchaeia archaeon (assembly GCA_028718805.1). Taxonomy (GTDB): domain Archaea; phylum Nanobdellota; class Nanobdellia; order Pacearchaeales; family GW2011-AR1; genus ARS1285. The sequence continues at coordinate 7,764 of JAQUKY010000015.1, forward strand.
GGCGAGCAGACAGCCAAGAAAACAAGTAAAATACAGAGCTAATGCTCCATTACACACAAAACATAAATTTATGTCTGCAAACCTGGATAAAGATTTAAGAAAAAAATATGGAAAAAGAAGTTTCCCTTTAAGAAAAGGGGATTCTGTAAAAATACTGAGGGGAGAGTTCAAGAAAAAAATCGGAAAGATAGGATTAGTTAATCTGAAAAGATTAAGGGTTGCTATCGAGAATATTCAAAAGACAAAAAAAGATGGCAGCAAGGTTAACATCTGGTTTGACCCATCAAACCTGCAAGTTAAAGAATTAAATCTTGATGACAAAAAAAGATTAGATTCATTACAGAGAAAAAATAAACCAATAACTTCAAAACCGGAGGAAACGAAAAATGGCACACCTAAAAAGAAATAAGATTGGCAATTTTTGGCCAATACCAAGAAAGGGGACAAAATATCTGGCATTAGCTAACCACAACCAGCAAGATTCCATTCCTCTAGTTGTTGTTTTAAGAAATATCTTAAAATTAGTAAAGAATAAAAAAGAATTAAAAAGAACTCTTAATGAAAAACAAATCTTAGTCAATCATAGACAAGTCAGAGAAACTAACTATCCTATTTGTTTATTTGATGTTTTAAGTGTTGGGAAAATCCATTTCAGAGCAAAATTATCAGAACATAAAAAAATGTTCTTTGAAGAAATAAAAGATAAAGATGCTGAGAGCAAAATTTATAAGGTTCTTGATAAAAAAATACTTGGCAAGGGAAAAACTCAGCTGAATTTAATGTATGGCAAAAATATTATCAGCAACGAAAAAGTTGAAATTGGAGATTCTGTTATATTAAATTTAAAAGACAATAAAATTGTAAGTAAGATACATCTGGAAAAAGGAAAAACAGCATTTGCAATAAAAGGTAAACATTTTGGTAAATCCGGAAAGATACTGGAGATAATGGAAAGGGGTGGTAAAAAAATTGCTAAGATAGAATTTAAAGGAAAAAGGATAAATGTTTGGACAAAAAATATAATTTTAACAGAATAAAAATGGAACAAAAACAAAACCCTATGAGAGAAATTGAAATAAAAAAAATCATCTTAAATTGCGGTGGTCTTGGAGAAAAGTTAGACAGGTCTGTAAAATTATTGGAAATGATTACTAGAAGAAAGGTTTCAAAAACAGTATCTACAAAAAGAATCCCCGCATTTGGAATTGCTCCTGGAAAAGAAGCTGGTTGCAGGGTTACAATAAGAGATAAGGATGAAATAAACAAGCTTTTGAAAAGATTTTTTGCAGCCAATGGCAATAAAATTAATAAAAAGGTTATAGCAAACAATCATTTTTCATTAGGAATCCACGAGTATATTGAGGTGCCCGGATTAGAATACAACCGAGATATAGGAATACTTGGATTTGAAATTGCTGTTGTATTTGAAAGAAAAGGTAAGAGAGTTATTTATAAAAAAATAAAGAAGGGTAAATATCCAAAAAAACAAGATGTTAGCAAAGATGAAATTATCGAGTTTTTAAACAAAAATTTTGGAGTGGAGGTTGTAGAAAAAAATGACAGCAAGTGATTGGAGAAAAGCATTGAAACAATTTAAGAGAAAACCTGCAATCAGAGATAAATATTTGAAACATAATAAACCGAAGGTAAGAACAACCGGGATAGCAACAAAAAAATGCGAAAGATGCGGAAGATTCGGAGCTATGATAAACCGGTATGGGATTAATTTATGCAGGCACTGCTTTAGAGAAATTGCGGAGGATATTGGATTTAAAAAATACAGTTAGGAGAAAAATAAAATGTCACAAGATATTGTTGCAGATGCACTGAACGAAATAATGAATGCTAAAAAAGCAAGAAAAAGTGAAATAATCATAGATAAAAATTCAAAACTATTAAAAAATGTGCTGGATATAGCAAAAGAGAGGGGTTATTTAAATTACAGCTTACAGGGAAATAAAATAAAAATTGAATTAAAGAATTTAAATGAAATAAAAGCTGTAAAACCAAGATATACTGTTTCTGTTAAAAAAATTAACGGTTACGTCAGGAGATTTTTGCCTGCTAAAAATTTTGGATTGCTTGTTATCTCAACTAATGAAGGACTAATGAGTCATGAGGATGCTGAAGAGAAGAATGTAGGAGGATGCATAATCGCATACATGTTCTAATGAAAACAAAATCTCGAGATAATAATGAAAAAAATAAAAGACCTGATTTAAAAGAAGAAATTGAAATGCCTAATGGAATGACTGCAAATATAGAAGAACATACTTTGATAATCAAAAAAAATTCTGTTGAGTCAAGGAGGGAATTAAACCAACTAGTAGCAGTAAGGGTTGAATTGAATAAGATAATATTAGAAGCTAAAAAATCTACTAAAAAGGAGAAGAGAGTTTTTGGGAGTTTTGTTGCACATATAAAAAATATTATCAGAGGATTAAATGAAAGATTTAAATACAGGTTACAAGCAGCTTCTGTCCATTTCCCGATGACTCTTTCAATAGACAAAGAAAAAAATGAGTTATTAGTAAAAAATTTTCTTGGAGAAAAAACAGACAGAAGGATAAAACTGGTTAAAGGAGCTGAAGTAAAGATAAGCAAGGACATCATAGAGATAGAATCTGAAAATAAAGAATTAGCGGGCCAATGTGCGGCAAATATCGAGAAAGGAACAAAAGTAAGAAACAAGGATAGGAGAATTTATCAGGATGGAATTTATATAATCGAAAAACCAGGGAGGAACTTATTGCAAAAGTAAATAAAATGGCAAAAAAACAAAAATTTCTAGTTGAAGAATGGGTGCATTATTCCAGACTAGGACGAAGAAGAAAAAAACTATTGAAATACAGAAAAGCCAGAGGAAGGGACAATAAAGTAAGATTAAAAATGAAAGGGCATTTAAGAAATGTTGACATTGGATTCAGAGGAGAAAAAAGCAAAAGAGGGCTAATTAAAGAGAAGAACCCTGTTGTAATTTATAATCTTAATGATCTAAATAATTTAAAAACAAAAGAGATAGGGATTTTAGGCAAGGTAGGCAACAAGAAAAGAATGGAGATTGCAAATTATTGTCTAAAGAATAAAATTGAATTGCTAAACCTTAATCATAATAAATTCCTTGAAAGAATAGAGAAAGATATGAAAAAAAGAAAAGAGGAAAGAGAAAAATTAAGAGGAAAGAGAAAAGAAGAAAAGAAGAAAGAAGAAATTAAGTCTGAAATAAAAACAGATAAAAAAGAAAATATGGAGGATAAAAAATAAAATGAATCTCGGCAAAAAGAAACAGTTGGCTGCAGAAGTTCTTAATGTCGGCAAAAACAAAATAAAATTTGCCAGCGATAAGCTTCCTGAAATTAAAGAGGCAATTACAAAACAGGATATAAGAGAACTGTATAAGGAAGGATTTATCAGCATAAAGACAACTATTGGTAAAAGGAAAAGAATCAAGAGAAAAACAAGAATTGGGCCCGGGAATATCAGGACCAAGGTTAAACACAGAAAAAGAGATTATGTCAGAATAACAAGAAAATTAAGAGGATATTTAAAAGAATTATTAAAACAGGGAAAAATAGATAGTGAAACTTATCGGGACTCAAGGAAAAAAATAAAGATGAGATACTTTAAGAGTAAATCTTATTTAAAAGAATATTTAACTGCAAATAAAGAGATTAAAAAAGATAATATTGAGATAGAAGTTAAAACCAAAAAACAAAAAAAGTCTACTGAAAAAAAGGAAAGGTCAAGTAAACCTAAGGGGGTTAAGAAAAAATGAGATTAAATAAGAAAAGAAGAATACAAGGAAAAACAAATTACAGAAAAAGGTTGATTTTACTTAAAGGAAACCTCCCCAGACTTGTAGTAAGAAAAACAAACAGACATATAATAATCCAAATAGTTGAGAGCAGAAATGCCAAGGACAAGGTTTTAAGCAGTGTTATCACTAAGGATTTATCAAAATATGGCTGGCCAGATTCCAAGAAAGGAAGCCTGAAATCAATAACTGCCTGTTATTTAGGAGGATTTTTAATAGGAAAAAAATCAAAAGTAAAAAAAGTAATTTTAGATGCTGGGCTAATACCAAATACAAAGGGCTCAAGAGTTTATGCAGTTGTTAAAGGAATTTTAGATTCTGGTATTGAAATAAATTGCGATGAAAATGTTTTTCCTAGTGAAGAAAAAATCAAAGAACATGAAGGAATAGATTTAAAATCTATCTTAGAAAAAATAAACAAAACTGGAAACGTAAAAAACGAAGTTAAATCTTCTAATAAACCGCCAAAGAATAAAAACAAGGAGGATAAAAATAGATAATTGATTTAGTAATGTATAAAACTCATACGCTATGGAAACAGAAGCCAAAGCGGAATAAGTTAAGCATTACCAAAAAAAACAAAACACAAAATGGAAAGAGAAAAAATCAAAGAACGAAGCGAAAGTGAAATGGAAAAAGTAAGAGAAGAAAGAATAAGACAACAGCAGGCAGAAGAGCTGGATAAATGGATCCCTAAAACAAAACTTGGAAGGCTTGTTAAAGAAAAGAAGATAAAAGATATAGATGAAGCTTTAAAATATAAAATCCTTGAGGCAGAAATTGTTGATTCTTTATTAAAATTAAAATCAGATATTCTTAATATTGGACAGGCGAAAGGAAAATTTGGCGGGGGTAAAAGAAGAGCCTGGAGGCAAACCCAGAAAAAAACAAAAGAAGGAAATGTTCCGACTTTTACATGTATGGTTGTTGTTGGTAATGAAAATGGTTATGTTGGATTGGGTGTTGGAAAAGCAAAAGAAACTCTTCCCGCAAGAGCAAAATCATTAAGAAAAGCAAAATTAGGAGTTATTAAAATTAGAAGAGCATGTGCAAGTTTTGATTGTACCTGCGGAGAATTACATACTGTTCCATATATTGTAGAAGGAAAAGCAGGAAGCTGCAGAGTAAAATTAATTCCTGCGCCGCAGGGAACAGGTTTAGTTGCTGGTGATGAATGCAAAAAAATATTAAGACTGGCAGGAATAAAAGATGTTTATAGCGTAACTGACGGGCAGAAGAGAACTACAATGAATCTGGCAAAAGCATGTATGGAAGCTTTAAGCAAAACAACGGAGAAAATTTAAAATGGACGAAAGAAAATTTATTGGTTTTAAAAAACAAGAATTTGGAATAAAAGAATATATAAAAAGAGATTTAGGCAAAGGTAAAATCAGCAGGTTAGATATTGAATATACTCCTATAGGAGAAAAAATAATTATTTTAACAAGCAAGCCAGGGCTAGTAATAGGAAGAAGAGGGGAAAAAATAGAAGAATTAACTGAGGTTTTGAAAAAGAGATTTAAGCTTGAGAATCCTCATATTGAAATAAAAGAAATTGAAAATCCTTTGTTTGATGCCCAATTAGTTGCAGATGAACTTGCAATGGCTCTAGAGAGAATGGGCAATCTAAAATTTAAGGTAATTGCCTACAGAAAACTGCAGGAGATAATCGCTGGAGGAGCATTGGGCTGTGAAATAAGACTTTCCGGAAAATTACCAAGTGAAAGAGCAAAGAGCTGGAGATTTGCAGAAGGTTATTTAAAAAAAGCAGGGGATTCAAGAAAAGAAGTAGACAGGGCAAAAACAACAGCAATTACAAAAACCGGAATGATTGGAGTAAAAGTTGCTATTATGAATCCAAAAGCTAAAATTTATGATAGGATTAGTATTGACGAAAATGTGCTGAATCAAATTAAACAGCCTCTTGAAAAAGAAGAACCTGAGGAAAAACCTAAGAAAAAAAGATTGAGGAAAAACAAACAGGACATAGAAAAAGATAATAAGGGAGAAAACAATTAAATTAAATAACTGATAATAAAAACAATAAAAAATAAAATGGCAGTGTTAAAATTTAAAGATATTGAAAAACTTTCTGAAAATGAGAGAGAAGAAAAAATCAAAGAATTAAAAATGGAATTAATCAGAAATAAAGGTTCTGCTAAAACAAAAACAAATATAAAAGAAATTAAAAGAGCAATCGCAAGAGTATTAACATTCAACAGATTAAATAAATCTGTTGAGAAATAAACAAATGAATATATGCCCAAAGTGCGGATTGCCTTTACAAGCTTGCGTTTGTGAAGATATAGCAAGAGAAGAACAGAGAATACAAATCCGAACCGAAAAGAAAAGGTTTGGAAAGATTGTAACCCAGATATCGGGTATTCAAGGAATGGACCTAAAGCCTATTGCAAAGGGCCTAAAACATGAATTAGCATGTGGAGGGACAATAAAAAACAATGTAATAGAGCTTCAAGGAGACCATTCAAAAAATGCTAAAACAGCATTAATAAAACTTGGATTTCCTGAAAATTCAATAGAAGCTTAAAATTAAGGCAACAAAGTTGGAATAGAACAAGAGGTAAAGAGAATAATCTAAAATGGAAAAACAAATTAAAAATAAACCCGAAATTAATAAAACACAAGGCGAGAATAAGAATAGCTCAAGCCCTAAAAAATTAGATGCTATTGATAGTGATAAAAATAAATTAATAGTAATAATTAGAATTTCAGGCATGGTTAAAATTAATAGGTTTATAGAGGACACTCTGTACAGAATGAGATTAAGAAGGAAATATGCGTGTGTTGTTATAAAACCTACAAAAGATATTTTAGGAATGTTAGAAAAAGTAAGACATTATGTTGCTTATGGTGAAATTAACAAAGAAACTTATGAAAAATTATTAAAAGCAAGAGGAAAAAAAGTAGATGGTAAATTAAAGCCGTTTTTCAGGCTTCACCCTCCAAGAGGGGGAATTGTAAGCAAAAGACCCTATAATCTGGGAGGGGTATTGGGCCCTAATAAAGAAATAAATGAATTAGTTGAGAGGATGTTGTAAAATGAAAAAAGCAAAAATATCAAAACTTGAAATTGGTGCAGTAATTGAAGATGGAAAAAATAAAAAATTTATAACTGAAATGGAAGGTCCCTCACTTTCTACTATACAAAGAGTTAAAAGCGGAGCAATTGTACAGACTGCTTATTTAATAACACAAGAGAATGGAACCGGACCCAAATTTTTATCAAGTTATGCTTCTGAAGTGATTAGACAAGGAGATAAGAATTATGAAAAATTAAATAAAAAGTTAATTGATTGGGAGAAATCAGTAGTAGCATAAAAATGCCATTTAAAACAAAGAAAAGAAAGAAAGCAGGAAGATTCAGAGGCAGAAACAGCCATGGACATGGTTCCAGAAAGAAATGGAGAAGCAGCGGAGAACAAGGCGGATTTGGCATGGCTGGAACAGGAAAGAGAGCAGACCATAAAAAAAGCCTTGTAATAAAATTATACGGAAACAATTATTTTGGAAAGCAGGGGATTACAAGCAGAGGAACTGCAAAAGATAAATCTAAATTTATGAATTTAAGGGATATTGAAAAAAAATATGAAAAAGGCGAGGTTAATTTAAAAGAGTATAAAATTCTCGGAGATGGAGAAATTACAAAAGCATTAACAATAAAAGCAAGGGGATTTACAAAATCTGCAAAAGAGAAAATTGAGAAAGCCGGAGGAAAAACTATTTTGACTAAAACTTATGAGGATAGAAAAACTGAAAAAATTAAAGATGCTAAAGATAATAAAAAAAGTGAGTGAAGATAAAAAAGATAAAATCGTTAATAAATAATTACTAAAACCCGTAATAAAAAACTAAATACGCTATGGGAAGAAATCAAAGCTTAATCTGCTCATCTGCAAAGCGGAATAGAGTTTGAGATTATAGATAAAAAACAACTGAAAATAAAATGGCTATATATTATCAGAAAAAAAGCATTGAAGAGTTAAGGAATATTTATAAGGATAACCATGAAATAATGCTGGGGTTTGCTAAAGAATCTTTAGAAAAGTATAAAGATTCTGATAGGGATGATGAAATCCAAAGAACAAAAGATTTAATTAAAAAACTTGACAAGCCCATAAATTTCCCAGAATCAAGAGAGGGGCTTATCAAAAAGATAAAAGTCGGTGATGCGTGTATTAAATTTATGGGAAGTATCAATAAGATGCGTGAAATGTTTGAAAAATGTCCGGAGGCTTCTGAATAAAATGCAATTTACAGACATATTAAAAAATTTGCCGGAGGTTAAGCCTCCTGTTGAAAAGAAATTAAGCTTTAATGTCAAGCTTAAGTGGACAATAATCATTCTTGTTGCATTTTTTGTTATGGCAAATATTGCCCTTTATGGTCTTGGTGCTAATGCTTTATCAAGATTTGAATATCTTGCGGTTATAATGGGGACAGAATTTGGTTCAATTATTAGCTTAGGTATTGGTCCTATTGTAATGGCTTCTATTATATTACAGCTGCTTGTTGGAAGCAAAATTTTAGACATTGATTTGTCAGACCCAGAAGGAAAGAAATTTTATCAAGGATTACAGAAATTACTTGTATTCTTTTTTATAATCTTTGAAGCAACTATTTATGTTGTAATGAAAGGGCTTGCTCCTGATGCTGCATTAGGAGGTTATGGGTCAATTATACTTATAGTACAGTTATGTTTAGGGGGATTAGCTATCTTATTTATGGATGAGATAATGACTAAATGGGGATTTGGTTCAGGAGTTAGCTTGTTTATAGCTGCAGGTGTTGGCTGGAGATTAATTGCTGCTGCTTTTGGATTTTTAAGTCCTGAAGGAACTTTCCAGGCAAGTGGTAAGGTAATAGCATTAATTATCAGTCTAATGAATGCAGATTCTCAAGGAACAATGCTTGCTATTGCCACAATCCTCTCCACAGTCATATTATTCTTGATTATTGTCTGGGCTCAATCATTGAAAATTGAAATTCCTCTTTCATATGACAGATTAAGAGGATATACAATGAAGTGGCCATTGCAATTCTTTTATGCAAGCAATATACCTGTTATCTTAACAGCGGCTTTAATCGCAAACCTGCAGTTATTTGGAGGGTTATTGCAAAATTGGATTGGACATCCAACTTTTTTAGGGAACGTTGTTAATGGAAGAGCTACTTCAGGATTTTTGTACTGGATTTCCAGTACTGATATCGTAAATGCTATAATAACAGGAAGCTGGCAATGGATATTATTAGGACAAACTTTTTCCCTTATTTTGTTTTATATGGCTATCTCGGCGATTTTCTCTGTATTCTGGGTAAAAACAGCTGGAATGGATGCTAGTAATCAAGCCCAGAATATTCTTAAGTCTGGATTGCAAATTCCCGGATTTAGAAAAGATGAAAGAATCTTAGAATCAGTATTATCAAGATATGTCTTACCTTTAACTATCATGGGGGGATTAGCTATCGGATTACTTGCTGCTGCTGCAGATGTATTGGGGGCTTTAGTAGGAGGAACTTCATTATTGCTTGGAATCATGATTATATTCCAATTCTATCAAAACATTGCACACCAACATGCAATGGACATGAACCCTGCCTTGAAAAAAATGATGGGTGCTTAAACTATAAAGCTTTTTAAACTTAAATCTATAAAATACTAATATGAAAGGGATGAAATTAATGTTTGTTATTCTTTTAGTAACCATGGCAATAGCTTTTGCCTGGAATAGTATGCCATTCATAAAACAGGTTGTTCATTTTTTACTTGATCCTACTGCAGGAAAATTACTTGATTTTAATATAACCTGGGGAATGATATTGATTGTTCTTGTAATAACCTTTATAACAACACTGGCTCAAAAATATGGAACTGATCAGTCTGAGTTAAAGAAAATAAAAGAAGAACAAAAAGTCTTGCAAGAAGAGATGAAGAAGTATAAAGACCATCCGGATAAGGTCTTAGAACTTAACAAAAAACAGCTGGAGTTTCTTCCAAGAACAATGGATTTAACAACAAGGCCTTTGCTTTATACGGCAATACCCTTTGTTTTATTTTTCAGGTGGTTTGGAGATTATTTTTCAAGCATGGAAAATTTCAGATTTTTTGGACTACTATCCTGGTTCTGGTTTTACTTTATAGCCACAATAATCTTCAGTACAATTCTAAGAAAAGTTTTAAAAGTGTATTAATCCTGTTCTTAAATCTTAAATTAAACTATGTTAATAATCAAACATAACTGAATTAACAGTTAAACATAGCAGGATTATAAAGAAAGATTATCAGTTTAACAGTCAATAATATAAATCAGAATTATACTTTTCGCTACTAGTTTTTTTAGGATGCAAAAATTTCAAAGAATAAATTAGTGTTGCAAATAAAATTCCTGCAGAGTCTATTAAGAAATCTGAAAAAGAACATGCTCTTCCTGGAACAAACCGCTGATGAACCTCATCTGAAACTGCATAAAATAAGGCAATTATTACTGCTATAAAAATAAACTTTCTATTTTCAAATTTTCCTTGGGTTATAGATATAAGCAAAAATGCTGCTAAGAATAAAAAAGCATAAAAATGATAGGCAATTGGCTTCCAGCTAAACCCTCCATATGCGCTTGGGGTGAAGGTTAGTGAAGAAATATAAAATATAAGCATTATTATAGTTACAGTTACAAACCAAGATAATTTGTTATATTTTTCAAACCAAGATATCATTTTACTTTTTTTTCTTGTTTTTTAAAAGAGGTTTAATTTAGTATTTAAGTTTAATCATACTAAAATCTATATCTCTCAATAGATATAACTTAATTTCTAAATCTATAAGTGACATCCTCCCACGCATAAATGCGTGGGCTTCCTTATATCTTTACTCTTATCCGCTTTGCTCTGTGGACTTCAATTTATTGAACCTGCTTCCACAAGCGTTTAAATCACAGCATTAGCGATTATCAGCACCACATCATAAATGATGTGGATTTCTTTTTATTAATAAACTAAGTTAAGAGGAGATTAAGTACATCAAACATAACTTAATAAAAACTCAAACTAAGCTTAAAATCGTTTAATAGATTACTGGCAAGAAAATCATATTAGAAAAGTTTAAAAGTATTGTTCTTGATTCTTTTAACATGAACCAAGAACAACTAATACAATTACAGGTAATAGAACAAGAAGCTCAGCAATTTGAACAGCAGTCTCAATTAGTTCAACAGAGCCTTGCTGAATTGCAGAATTTAATTTCTAGTTTAGAGGAATTAGAGAAAACAGACAAAAAAGAGATTTTTGCAAGCTTAGGGAGAGGAATTTACATTCATGCTGAAATAAAAGATAAAAAATTAAGCGTGGAAGTAGGAAACAAGATTTTTGTAAAAAAAACAATATCTGAAACAAAGAAAATTATTGAAGAGCAAATTGAAAAATTAAATTCTGCAAGAGAACAGATTGAAGATAAAATTGATGATTTAAGAAATGAAGTTAATCAGATGATGAAAAGTGAGAAAAGTGAAGAAAGAAAAAAGGATAAAAAATAAAAAAAATTAGTCATATCAATATATAAACTGCTTAAACTATGCAAGCTCCATTTGAACAGGAAGTGTAATTACCAGTACAATTAATGTTTTGACTGTATTGATTGGAGCTTAAACAAGAGTATTCTGTTAATGTTATATTATGCCAATCATTCCAGCAATAATCTACAGCGATATAATAAGTCCCATCATGATATCCACTTATATTTCCTTTAACATTATATATCCTTCCTCCATCACTATCATAACATGTGTTATTATGTGCGCATTGTGCTGTGGCATTGCAATAAAATCCACCACCACAGGTTCCGCAATTTGTGCTTACCCCACAAATATTCCATGTTCCACAATTATATCCGTTACTTGCACATGTATCATGACATGAAGGGTCAATCCAGTAATTTATGTAAGAACTGTTACAAGGAGTGATATTTGTTTTTACATATGATTGCTTGAAGATACTCAAGTCTTGTCCGTCAACCCAAGCATTCAATATTTTCTTATGATTAAAGTCAGCACAAATACCATTTGGCGTATCTCTCACTATACTCTCCGCTTTGAGAAAAACACTTTTTAAGATGCTTAAATCTGATGCACTAACCCAATAAGACAATGTTTTAAGTCCATCTGCATCTCCCCTACATTGGTATTTATAACACCAGCAGTCTGGCTTGCCCCAATAAACCCAATTAGCATAATCTGGATGTGAAGAGTTCATGCAATCATATCCATTAAGGGAACTCGATGATAAACTTGTTAATTCTCCTCCTAAATTGCTAACTTTTCCTAAAGACAGACTTGCAAAAAAATTAGGGAAGAGATAAGAAGATACAGCAAAAAGTGCAATCACCAAGATTAAAACAATAATAATAATTTTTACACTCTTTTTTTTCATATTTTCTTTACCTCCTTTCACTTATCTTTAATATTTTTATTCTCAATTATATGTTTTTATATGTTTTTATATGTTTTTATATGTTTTTATATGTTTTTATATGTTTTTATATGTTTTTATATGTTTTTATATGTTTTTATTTAAAATGTTAATTTTGTTAGTAAGAAATCAGGTATCTATACACCCAGCTTGGATAATTTATTAAAAAATAAGAGGCTAGCAAGAAAAGGGCATCTTATTATTTTTTTAATTATAATTATTAAGTTTATTGACTCCTTCTTACTTTTTTCAAAAATTCCCCATAACTTAAAAGTCCAAACTCACTTATTACCCCAGTTATATATTTTCTTTTGATTAGTTCAAAAGCAGGATTTTTAATTAAAACTCTTTTTGTGTTCCAAACTTCTCCTGAATTTCTCTGCTCTATCTTTATTCTTTTAGCATATTTCCATGAATCTGCAAGAATGTATACTGGAACGTGATTTGCGTGGGCAATTTCTGCAAACATTCCGCTTCCTATCTTATTTATAACTCCTTTTTTTAAGATAGCATCTGTTCCAAATAAAACTAAATCTGCATGAACCTTATCTTTTCTATCTTCTTTTTCAATTGCTATTGCTGCCGCAGAGTCAACAAACATCGTAACTTTAATATGCGCTTTTCTTAATTCTCTTGCTGTTTTTCTTCCTTGAAATAAAGGCCTCGTTTCTGTATTACAAACCTCAAACTTCTTACCTTTTCTTTTTGCATAAATTAAAGCCTGAACAACACTTGAAGAATGACAATGAGTAAATATAATTGAATTATTTTTTATTAAATTAAAAACTGATTTATTTATAATCTGCTGGTTTTTCTTAAGATGTTGGATTAATTTATAATAAGAAAGCTCATCTGCTTTTTTGAGCATATTAATCAGCATGGGTTCTGTTAACCTTAAGGAGATAAGAATATGTTTTGATTTTTCTGTGGGGATTAATTTGTATGCAAAAAAAGCTTTTTTTGCAACCTCTCTTGCCCCTTGAATATGAACCCTTTTTATTTCCCTGCAGATTTGATTGAATTCAGCTTGTTTGTTTTGTTGCCTCATTTTATATTGCCCTCTTTATTTATAATCTACAAGACGATTTTACCCTTAATGCGAACAAAGTGACATCCTCCCACGCATAAATGCGTGGGCTTCCTTATATCTATACTCTTATCCGCTTTGCTCTGTGGACTTCAATTTATTGAACCTGCTTCCACAAGCGTTTAAATCACAGCATTAGCGATTATCAGCACCACATCATAAATGATGTGGATTTCTTTTTATTTAAAATTGAGTGATTATTCCCTGCTTAATCTCAATTGCCTTCTTAGCCTTAATGCTTATTTATTATTGGTCTCATCCTTTTTAATATTAATTGCTAAGAGTATAAAAACTTGATGATTATAAATTATTAATAATATTTAAAAGTCTGATAATACTTGTAATATAAGCAAAGAGGTAAAAATTAAAAAATGTTAGAGATGCTTGTTAATCCAAAGAAAGCTGAAAGGAGTCCGTGGGAAATGTTTTTTATTGGAGCATTTTATGCTACAGTTTCCTTGTTATTAGTAAAATGGATTTTTTCATCAGACCCTGTTTTATCCAAGTATACTGGAATTATAGTTGTTACTTTTTGTGTTATGTTTTCAATTCCGTTTATTTATTATACTTTTAAATTAGAAGAAGAAAAAGACCTCCAAATAACTGGTTTTAAAAGATTGTTAGTAGAGCACGATAAGGCTCTTTTTGCTTTTATGTTTTTGTTTATGGGGTTTATAGTAGCTTTCTCATTTTGGTACATTGTCTTTCCTTCTGGAAACCAAAATTTTAGAGCACAGATTGAAACCTATTGTATGATAAACAAGCCAAGCCACTTTGATGAATGTGTAAGTGAGTACGGAATTGAGCATGTTTCAAAAACAACTGCATTTCTTACTGCAAAAGAAAAAATAGTGAATATATTCGCGAATAACATATATGTTTTGATTTTTACTCTTGTTTTTTCTTTAATTTTTGGTGCAGGAGCTATCTTTATTCTTGCATGGAATGCAAGCGTGATAAGCGCTGCAATTGGAATATTTTCAAAAGATAATCTGATCACTCTTCCTCTTGGACTCGCAAGGTATATGATTCATGGAATTCCTGAAATAGGCGCTTATTTTGCAGGAGCTTTAGCAGGAGGGATAATCAGCATTGCTGTAATTAAACATGATGTTCATTCTGAAAAATTCTGGATAATCTTGCAAGATTCATTAAATTTAGTAATAATTTCTGTGGTACTATTATTCGTTGCTGCATTAATTGAAGTGTTTATTACACCGGCTATTTTTTGACTCTTCTCAAAAAAATTTAAGTTGTTCTAACAATTCTTAAATCATTTATCATATTACTAAAAAGTATGATTTTTTATTAAAAAGATATATTTTAATTTTATAATGTGTAGGTTCATAAGATATTTCACCCCCTAAACGATAATGCTTCTGGGAGGTGAATAAAATTGAAGAGAGAAATAATCCGAAGAGAAGCAATAAAGCTCAAACTGCAAAATAAAACTTACAAAGA
>JAQUKY010000016.1 GCA_028718805.1 Candidatus Nanoarchaeia archaeon
TGAGCTAAGCTCACTGCTAAATATTTTTCTAGAAATAAATAACTACTGCTGACTCGCCCCTTCACATTTGAAATTCAATCTCGGGATTAAAATCCCGCAGGGTTTCTTTCAAGGGCTCGTCCTAAATTAGCAGGCTTGTAGTCATCTGGAAACACCATTTTATATTCATCTTCAAGCAACATAGAAATTTCTACTGTATCCAAGGAATCAGCACCCAAAGAATCAAATGTAGCCTCATCTGTAATTTTTTCTAAGTTATCCAGCTTCAAGCCCTCTACTATTATCTCTTTAAACCTCTCATCCATAGAAAATAAAATCAAACCTGCTTTAAAAATATTCTTATAACGCGGGATATATCAAATAAAAACATTAGTTACTATAAATAACCTAAATCTTTTTAAAACAAATTTCATAATTTAATACATAATAAAAAATAACAGTAATAAACAAAATGAGATAAGCAAGGGCAATCTTACATCAAGCTTTATGAACAGAAGCCCTATCTTAAAATCGGTTAATAAATTACTGATAATAAACTTAAATAAAACAAAAAATGGATGAAGATTTGGATTTGGTAAGTAAATTAGGCGCAGAAGAAAAAGCTGTTGCAGAATTTAGATTAAAAAGCATATCGCCTGATGATGGCAAATATGGAAAAAGCGCAGACAGATTAAGGGACTATCTTAGTGCAGAAGCTGAATGGAGAGAATGTGTTAAAATCCAGTCTTTTTTACTGGAAGTCAGGACAAGTTACGGTAAAGTCAGACCTGAACAAGCTTGCGAAGTAATAAATTCTTCAAAAAAAATTAGCCCGTTAAATATGAGTTTATTAGAAGAAAAAGTTACAAAACATGACCAGCTAGCAGTAATTGAAGAGATTGGGAGATATGTTAAACCAGAAACAAAAGCTTTATTGCATCCAGGTACAACTTCCTATGACATTTTGGATACAGCCCGTTCATCATTGCTGAAAAGAGCCTGGTGTGAGGTAGTTAGACCTGAGATTTCTAACTCAATTGAGCAGTTATGCAACTTAGCCGAACGCTCCATGAACATCTTACAGGTTGGAAGAACTCATTTACAGGATACATCTCCTGTTCCTTTTGGAGCAACATTAGCAGGATATGCTGCAAGAATTGCAAACAGAACTGAATTATGCGACAAATATTTTAATGCTCTAAAAGGAAAAATAAGCGGAATTGTTGGAACAGGAGCAAGTATAGAGATGGTAATTGGTAAAGACAAGGCTCTTGATTTTGAAAAAAAAGTATTAGCATTATTAAATCTTAAACCAGATTATACTGCCACGCAAATAGTTCAAAAAGAGGCTTGGGCTGATGTTGGCCATGGATTAACTACTCTAATGCATGTCTTAGCAGACTTTACAAATGATATTAGAATGTTATATTCTTCTGCAATAGGAGAAGTCACTTCAAGAGACAACGCAGAAAGATTAGGCGGGTCAAGTGCAGATGCAACAAAAAATAATCCTATACAATATGAGAACATAACTGGCAAGGTAGCTGTTGTTGAATCTGGAATGAGAATTCTTTATGAAATGATTCACTCTGATTTTCAAAGAGATGGAAGAGATATGGTCCAAGGAAGATATCAGCCCCAGTCTATGATGACCCAGGTATTTGAATCATTTAGCAGGTTAAACACATCTCTCCCGCAATTATCAATTAATGAGGACATTATTTCTAAAAATCTTGAAAGCATTAGAAGAAATCCAAGCGAAGCAATGGTTGCCATTTTAAGAGGAGAAAGCTGGATTCATTCTAAATATGGAATTGGACATGATTTTGTTAAAGAAATTGGAAAAAAAGCAAAAAAAGAAAGTAGAGGATTGACCGAAGTTGCATTAGAAGACCAAGAATTTAAATTGTTATATGATAAACTCCCAGTATACAAAAGAGAAATATTAAACGGAAAATTAGAAAATTATATTGGTTGCTCTGTTGAAAAAGCTATAAAAAATATAGATTATGCACAAACAATTGCAAGAGGTAAACAACAAAATGGCTGACTTTAAAAAAAGAGAAACTGCTTACAAATTAAGGATTGGAGATTTGTTAAGAGGAAAACAGATTTTTGAGCAGAACCAGAACCCAAACCAAAGGCTTCAGTTTATAGAATTGGGAAATAGAAGAATTTTGAGAGTGAATATAATAGGAAATGTTGTTGATAAATTTGAATCAGAAGGAGAAAGAAAATTTGCCTCAATAACTTTAGATGACGGAAGCGGGCAGATAAGAGCAAGGGTTTTTGGGGAAGACATAAGCAAGTTTAAGGATATAAGCCAGGGAGACACCTTGCTAATAATTGGTTTGCTTCGAAGTTTCAACCAAGAGCTTTACATTCTTCCTGAAATAATGAAAAAAGCAGATCCAAAATATCTTTTAGTCAGAAAGTTAGAAATTGAAAAAGAAATGCCAAAACAATTAACCCAAGAACAAAGACAGGAAGTCAAAGCATTAAGAGATGAAGTAATTGATTTAATAAAAAATGCAGAAGAAAGAGAAGGAATAGACAAAGAAGAAATTATAATGAAGCTGAAAGCCAATCCTGCATTAATAAGCCAGGAGATAAAAAAGCTCCTTGAAGAAGGAATAATCTATGAGCCAAGGCCAGGAAGAGTCAGGTATTTGGGTTAATTCAAATACCTTAGATTCTTAAATCCCTTTCTATACTAATTCTTATATAAACCAGTAATATCAAATACGAAATAAGCAGTTATGAAAAGCTTAATCTGCTCACCTGAAAAGCTTAAATCATTTAATGAATTACTAAAATAAATAAAATAACATGGAAGAGACAAAATATATCTGGATGGATGAAAAATTTGAAGCAATTGTTGCTTATGACTCGTTCAATGCAATGTTTAGATATTTTCCATCTAACCTTAAAGAAAACGACGAACATCCGGGGTTTATTTTTAATCATAGAAGTAGTAGATTTGAATTAATTTCAAATTGAAATGAACTTTTGTAATTATGCATTCTTTTTATTTGGATGATTTATGATATCTAACAAAGATTAATTTAGATTATTTCTTAGTGTAAGAAAGTAAGAATAGAAAGATTTATAAATACTTAATTCTTACAATCTTACATGGTAAACATAACCAAAATAAGCTCAAAAGGGCAAGTAGTAATCCCTTCAGAGATAAGAGAAAAAATGAATCTAGAAGAGGGAAATCTATTGATTATTTCAGATAGTGATGATTCAATTTGCATGAAAAAAATTGAATTGCCTAAGATAAAATCATGGAGAGAAGCAACAAAACCTTTTAGAGATGCAGCAAAAAAGTCTAATTTCTCAAATGATGATTTAAAAAAGTTGATAGAAGAATCAAGAGCTAGATAAGAGGTTTAAATGAAAATAGTTTTAGATACTAATATTTGGTTATCTGCGATATTTTGGGATGGAGAAGCAAGTAGGATTATAGAAAGGGCAGAAAAAAAAGGTATACAGATAATAATTTCTGAAGATATCTTATCGGAAATTATAAAAGTTTTAAATAGAGAATCAAAATTTCAAAAATATATCTTAAATTTAAGATTAAGTATAGAAGATCTATTGAGAACAATCTTGTCAATTTCTAATTTAATTGGGACAAAAACTAAATTAGATATAATAAAAGTAGATCCTAAAGACAATATTATTTTAGAAGCAGCTTTGGAAGGAAAGGTAGAATACATAATCTCTTATGATAACCATCTTCTGAACATGATTGAGTTTAGAAATATTAAAATAATAAGTCCTAGAGAATTTTTAAAATTTTAACTGAGATTAAGTAATATTAATGTTTTTTTAATCTCACTTGCGTAAAGCCTTTCAACAATAATAGAAAACCCTTAAAAACCCCTTTATCTCTAAATCTTATATAAATCAGTAATTAAAATCGTTTAATAAATTATAGATAAGAAAATCAAAATGGAAACCTATGAAAAATTATTAGAACAGGCATATAAAGAAATAAAACCAATTAAAGCCAGTAGCGAAAGATTTGAAATCCCAAAAATAGAGGGGCATCTGGAAGGAAATAAAACAATTCTGACCAACCTGCCCCAAATTGCTTCTTATTTAAGAAGAGATATTAATCACCTGTTAAAATTTCTTTTAAAAGAACTGGCAAGTTCTGGAAAAATGCATGGAAGCCAGCTAATCCTGCAGACAAAAATCCAATCTTCAAAGATAAATGAAAAAATAAAACAATATGCAGACGAGTTTGTCATATGCAGAGAATGCAAGAAACCCGACACAGAACTGACAAAAGACAAAGAATTTTTATTTGTACACTGTTTAGCCTGCGGTGCTAAACATTCTGTTAGAAGCAAGATTTAATTCTAAAACAATACTAAAATCGCTTTACACATTATCAAAACAGCATTTCTAACATAAAAATTTATCAAAACCCTTCAAAAATCCTCTATATAAACATTTAAAAACACAAAAATACTTTGTAAAACAACAAATCTTAACAGATTTATAGACAAAACAAATAAATTATAAGGAGGATAAACAAAATGACTGAGGGATACTGCGTTAAATGCAAGAAAAAGGTAGAAATCCAAAACCCAAAAGAATCTAAGACTTCAAAGGGCACTAAAATAGCAAAAGGAAAATGCCCTAAATGCGGAACAACAGTTTGTAGAATGGGCGGAATCAAGTAAATTCATTTTTTATTTTTTTATTTTAATTAAATTTTTAGAAAACGATTTATAGTTCAACATAAAGATTTTTAAATATCAAAAATCTTTAGCTAATTCATCCTTAATGATAAAAACAATAATTTTTGACCTGTCTGAAGTGTATTTAAAAGGGCTTATTGGTGTTGGAAACTATATCCAGCCAATATTAAACGAGCCTCCAAAAGGCATTGAATCTAAACTAAATAACAAAGATTTGACCTCATTATTTCACGGAGAAATCAGTGAAGATGAATACTGGGCCAGGACCATTAATAAAAATAAATGGAAGGTACAGCCAAATATTTTAAAAAAAGCTGTCAGGGCTAATTTTAAAGAAATCCACGGAACAAGGGAAATAATTGAAAGTTTAAAAGAAAAAGGATACCGGCTAGGGCTGTTGTCTGTGCATACAAAAGAGTGGATAG
Source organism: Candidatus Nanoarchaeia archaeon (assembly GCA_028718805.1). Taxonomy (GTDB): domain Archaea; phylum Nanobdellota; class Nanobdellia; order Pacearchaeales; family GW2011-AR1; genus ARS1285. The sequence continues at coordinate 5,123 of JAQUKY010000016.1, forward strand.
ATTATTGTGATACAAAATTTGATTACCATAAGTTATTTGATTCTATTTCCTATTCTTTTGAAGTAGGAATAAGCAAACCAGATATAAAAGCATATGAATTCATTCTTAAAAAATTAAAAGAAAAGCCAGAGAACTGCCTTTTCATAGATGATAATGAAGAAAATCTTGTATCTGCAAGAAAACTCGATATAAAGACAATACAATTCAAAAACCCAAATCAGCTAAAAAAAGATTTAATCTTATTATCAATAAAAGTATAAGGATAATAAAACTTTAAAACCTTGCATTCTATGTTAAATATGAACTAAATCAATAATGAACAAAACTATTATCTGTAATAAAACAGAACTGATACGCTATGAAAACATAAGCCCAAGAGCAAATTCGTTTATCAAATTATAAATAAGTAACAAAACAAAAATGCAGATAAAAATACATGAATCCTATAGAACGATAGTGGCATTATCAGATACAGACTTATTGGGAAAAGCATTTGAAGAAGGAATAAAAAGAATAGAGATTAAACCTGCTTTTTTTAAGGGAGAAGAAAAAAATAAAGAAGAAATTATTGAAATCCTGAAAGACATGCAGAAAGAAGATGCAACATTCAATATAGTAGGAGAGGAATCAATAAAATCAGCCTTAGAAGCAGGGATAATCAAAAAAGAAGGAATAATGAAGATTGATAATGTTCCTATTGCTTTAGTGTTGCTGTAATCTCTTGCTTATTTTTTCCTTTAATATTTTTTGAAGTTTTAATAAATCATCTATATCAGAACTTGCTCCCTTAACAACAACACTCTCCCTATCAATTAAAACGCAAGGTTTTCCTTTAACCTCATTATTAAGACTATTGTACAAAATTACTTGTTCACGAACATATCCTTCACCATAATTAGCAAATAAACCAATAATAACTCCATTTGCCATCTCTTCTAGAGAATCATGTACTGTCCCCCCGCATTGTTCAAAAGTTCCATCACCAGTAGACCTCATAGGCTCAGATAGATAATATCTCTTTCCTTCAGGGCTTAAACAAGAATTTGGTTTTTTTATGATTACCGTATCTTCACGAAAAAAATAATGATGTGAAACGTTACCCATGCCTTAATCCAATCAATACCATATTTAAAGATTTATAAGAAATAAAATATATTTGAAAACGCAACGTTATAATCAAATAGAGATTTCTTTTTAAATCAGAGAGCTTCTGGTACCTCATGATAGCCATTAAAAATGATTTACAGTCACATGATCTTGATATTAAGCTTTACATAGAAGATGGAGAAATATTGTTAAATCAAGGAGTTTTAAAAACAATTACTTATACCTCTCCATATTATTTTATTAGGATTCAGGCAAATGATACTGAAGAAGATTTCAAAAGAAATCCTGATTGTAATGTAAAAATTAAAGAATACTCTCTAAAACAACTAAAATTTCCATTTAATACCAAAAATTTTTATCTGGATGGATATCACGATGAACCGGAGATTATAGCTCTCTTAGGGTGGGATATAACCTTAAGAAAATCAAGACTAATTGAGAATATCCAAGAAACCATAAAAAATCCAAACACAGAAGATGTTCCTTTCTGGAGAAGAGGATTTCCAGGAGGGAACCATTTTGACAGGATGCACATTAACTATTGGCATTTGTCTGGAGAAAACATTTCAAATCATTATGATCTCTCTCAAATTATCTCAAGAAGTTTTGTCTATTATAATTATCTAGGCCTAGACTTATAAAAACATCTCAAACAAAAGCCTTTATAAATCAATTTTAATAATATTTATCATGGGTTTCAATCATTTTAAAAACAAGGCCAAGAAAAACAAGCAGGTCCCCCAGGGGCAGGGCCAGGAACAGACATTTATAAGAGTCAGGACTCCAAGAAACAGGGAAGTACTGGGAATTATAGAGCAAAGAGTTGGTGCAAACAGGATGGTTGTAAAATGCCTGGATGGAAAAACAAGAAACTGCAGAATTCCCGGAGCATTAAGAAGAAGTTTATGGCTGAGGTCAGGAGATACTGTAATAGTAGAGCCCTGGGAATTTGATTCAGACACAAGAGGAGATGTTATATTCAAGTACACTCCTGCACAAATAGACTGGCTTAAAAGAAAAGGATTTTTAAAAGATGTTGTTGGGGAGTTTTAATACTCTTAAAAACTAATATCCATAATTCTAATAAAAATTAAGCTCATCAATCCTAGCTTAAAATCGTTTATGACATTACTAAAATAAAAAATAAAAAACAAACCAACCAAAATTTTATAAATTCACTCTCTTACAGAACGCTTATCAGAAACACTAATCCTAAAATCTCCATTTTCGCTTAACTTCTTACTAACTTTTTCTAATAAAGACTTGCCAATAATATCCTGGCTTAGTAAACTAATTAATTCATTTTCCTCAAGCAGCACCATGGCTTCTCCAGGAGCAATATGGCTTCTTAAATCTTCAAGTTTATTATAATCATTTGGATCCCCGATGTTAATCTGTCTTCCAATTACAACATAAGTACCTGTATCACCATAACAAAACATCTTATGTTTGGGAGGTTCAGCCTTTTTATTTTCATCCATTCTAAACAATATGAAAACTAATTTAAAAACATTAGGTTAATCCAAAATATACTTTTAAACTATCAGCAAATAACTTTTTATTAGTAACATAGTCCGTGTGGCATTCTTTAGAAATCTTCCTTGAAAAGGGAGCAGCTAAAACACAACAAAAGGCAGAGCCAAAAGCATTTCCTAAATAAGTTGTTAATTTTTCAAAATCACCAATAATATCTTTAGAAAACATAATAAAATCTAATTCTTCTAATTTTTCCATAAAAATACATAGAGTCTTTATTTAAAAAGATAATTGCAATCAAAAACCTTAAAACACCACAATCCCTCTTTCTAACATGCAAGAAACATATGTAGAACCTGTAGGGAAAATTGTTCAAAATAAAAAAAAGCTTGAATCTGAACTAAATGTAAAAATAACAAATAAGGGCAAGAATGTTTTTATTTCAGGAAAACCAGAAGATGAATTTATAGCATTAAAAGTAATGGAAGCTATTGACCTAGGATTTTCAGTTGAAAGAGCTTTATTTTTAAAAAACCCAGAGATTCTGCTTCAAATAATTAATATCAAAAATGTAACAAAAAAACATAACTTAGAAGCAATAAGAGCAAGGATTATAGGTACACAAGGCAAAACACTAAAAACAGTCAATAATCTGACAAATTGCCTTATTTCTTTGAAAGATAATCAGGTAGGTGTTATTGGAGATTATGAATATATTGCAGATGCTGTACAGGCAATGACTTCTTTAGCCAGGGGAAGCAAGCAAAGCCATGTTTATGCAAGATTAGAAAGAGAAAAAAAGAGAAAAAGATTAAGGGAAAAAGGAATTGACGAAATATGAATTCTGCAAAGAGATAATTTATAAAAAATTTAATCAACTCATCTGCAAAAATTAAAATCGTCTATTATATTACCAATAGAAAGCACGTTCAAAAAAATAAAAAACGTCCTCGGGAGGACTCGAACCTCCAACCCCGCGATTTCTGCATTAAAATTTCTAACAGTCGCGTGCTCTGCCAATTGAGCTACAAGGACTTCAATGTTTTTCTTAAATCATCTATTCCTAACAATAGATACTGATTAAGAATCTCATAATATCTTTTTAAAGGTTTTGGGACAAGAACAAATACTTTATAATCGCTCTTTAAATGTGCAATTTTATCTTTAAGCTTAATTGCTTTGTCAAACCCCCTCCATTCAGTACATTCAATTATTATATTATTGTCAATTAAAAAATCTGGAAAAAAATACTTCCCATCAGCTTTTACTAACGGCTCATATTTATAGTTAATTTTCAAACTCTTAAGAAGATCTGCAGTTTCCTTTTCTAATTCATTTCTTACTTTTTCTCCATTAATTGTTGTAAATTTATATCCACCAACTTTCTTAAATCTCTCATACTGCATTATATGATATTTTTCGATATTTTCTTTTTTCATCTTTTTATGCCACAATCTAAGGCGCTCAGAATCATAACTATTTTTGGAGCGCATCTCTCTTATCTGTTTTTCAAAAGTCCCATTTTTCTTTTTTGTTTCAACGCATCTTTTTCCACCTTTTATTTGCTTCCAATTATCAGGTAATTTTTCAAGAACATCTTCCTCTTTAATTAAAAGCTTTAAATAACCAAGCAATTTATCTAAATTTTCTTTTTTAATTGCTATCTTTTCATTATGATAGTTTGAAAGAGTTGATCGAGGAATTTTAATACTAATCTCTAATTTTCGTATATTTCCTGCTTTTTTAAAAGCCTTAGAAACAATCTCTCTCAAAACCCCTTTCTTTAATATTAGATACATAAACCGTTATAAGCAAGTTATATTTATAAATCTTTGCATCCAAAATTGAACTAAAAGGACAAAATTAAAAATAAATATCTACAACAATCCTTAAAAACCCCTAATCCCAACCAGCAAAATGAAACTCATAACAAAACTTGGAACAGGCGCATTAAAGCAGGAAACTAGAAACAGCGTATTAGAACAGCTTGCAAAAGATGCCTATGAATTGACACAAAACGGAGACAAAATTATTGTTGTTACTTCCGGAGCAGTTGGCCTTGGTAAAGCTAAACTAAAAATAAATGAAAATGAAGATATAGCCGCAAGACAAGCATATGCAGCAGTAGGACAACCAATATTAATGCAGGAATATATCTCTACTTTTAACAGATATTCCTTAAATGTAGCTCAATTCTTATTAGCCTACAGTGATTTAGACTCTATTTCAAGAATTGAAAACATAAAACATGCTTATGAACATTTAAGAAAAAATAAAATAATACCAATAGTAAATGAAAATGATGTAACTGCAACAGAAGAACTAACTTTTGGGGATAATGATACTCTGGCAACTCAAATTGCAATAATGATGGGCTTTAATACAATCATCAATTATACAGAAAGAGGTGCACTTGTCAGATACGGCGAGACAATAACCTTAACAAGTAACTTTAATACTAGTTATTATGATACTTTAGACAATCCTGAAACAGGTTTTGGAAGACTTAGTTCAAAACTTGAAGCTGCTAAAAAAGCTGTACAGGCTGATAAAAGATATCATATTGCAAAAGCAGGAGACAGTATTTTTGATATCTTATCAGGTGAAAAACCTTCAACACGATTTTTGCCAGAACCAAAAAGAATCAGTCAATTAACATTATAAAAATAAGCTGCATATTCAACTTCTCACAATATTTTTATACTCATTTTTCCTATATAAAATATGGGAATTGCAGAATTTTTTCAGGAAGCTCCGGATTTCATAACAAATACAACTGCATCACTTTCAAAAGCACTGCCAATTCTAATAATAATTATGATACTAATAGGAATACTTTACTAGCTGAGATCATTACAACAAAAAACAAGGAACAAAAATAAGAGTATACAGAAGGCCTTAAAACTAAAAACTTTAAATAATACCAATAATTAATAAAACTAACCAGTAATGCATAAACACGAAGTTAAGCAAGGGCAATTAAGCAAAAGCTGCTCAAATCCAGCTTAATCTTCTAATCGCAAAGCTTAAAATCGTATTGAATATTATAGATAAAACCAGTAATAAGAAAAACTCTTAAACGCTATGGAAACAGAAGTCAAAGCGAATAAAAGTATAATATTATCAAAAACGAAAATCGTCTTAAACATCATAAACAAATAAAAACAAAACACAAAATGGACTTTGAAAAGGTAATCAAAAGCAGGGCATCAATAAGAAACTACTCAGACAAAAAAATAGATTCTGACAAAGTAATGAACCTAATAGAAGCAGCAAATCTCGCTCCTTCTCCTGATAATTTATCTATCTTAAAATTTATAATTGTGGAAGATAAAGAAAAAATAAGTAAAATAGCCCAGGCTTGCCAGCAGCCTTTTGTCGGAACCGCACCAGTATTAGTAATTATTTGTTCTGATATGAAAAATGCAGAAAAGATGTTTGATGAAAGAGCAGGAAAATATATCAAACAACATGCAGGAGCTGCAATTGAAAACTTCTTATTAAAGATAACAGATATGAAACTAGCTTCCTGCTGGATAGGTGCTTTTTCAGATATTACAATCAAGAACATATTAAAAATTCCAGATGAGATAGAAGTAGAAGCTGTTCTGCCTATTGCCTATGCTTCAAAAACAGCTAAAACAGAGCAAAAACCCAAACATAGTTTGATAGACTCGTGTTATTTTGAAGAGTGGAATAACAAATATAAAAAGCCAATTAAGAGAGTTGGGGAGAATTAAATTCTTTAAAGGTAATGTTATTTATGAATCAATTCTATATCATAAATCGTTCTTTCTGCAACTTCCTTGCCATTAATTAAATCCCGTGCTATTTGTATCCCTAATGAACCTAATTTCTTTGGTTTTGTATCTACTGTAGAAAACAATTTACCTGTTCTTAACTGGCTTCTTCCTTTATTTGTTGCATCAAATCCACAAACAAGTATTTTTTTACCAATCTTTTTTAATGCAGAAATTGCTCCTAATGCCATATTATCACTTGTAGCAAAGATTGCATCTACTTTATTTTTTTCTGCATATGACAAAACCTCTTCATAAGCCACACTCCCAATAAATTCTCCTTTTATTGATTTAATATTATACTCTTTCCCCAACGCCTCTTTAAACCCCCTAATACGGTCTGTAAAATTCCCAGTTAAATGTCCAGAAAGCGTTAGAATACAACTCTTTTTTGGCAACTGCTTTTTTAAATATTGCCCTGTTTCATATCCTCCCTTATAGTTATCAAAACCAAGGTAATAGTAATTAATATCTTTTATCTCTATGTCAGTATCAATTATGACCAGAGGTATTTTTGCCTTGTTAATGGATTGGAGTATATCTTTTGATTCCCTAGGGTCAATCGGAGCATAGATAATTGCATCAACTTCTTGCAATAAAAAATTCTTTAATATCTTTTTCTGCCCTTCAACATCAAAGTCTGTTAAAGGAAATTCTATTGCCAAATCTATATTATCAAAAGTGTTTAGTATGCTATTCATTCCTTCTACAACATCTGACGCCCAGAATTCATTTGACTGGTTTTTTAGGCAAATACCTATTTTAAATTGCTTTTTCTCTTTTCCTTCTGTTAATAATGATAGTTCTTCAATACTTTTCTTTTTTATTATTATTTTGTTTAGCTGATTTAGAAGTTCAAAACATGAATATAATTTAGAAGTTTCTTCTAAGAATTTAGTCTGCTTAAAATAATAAGAAAACATTTCATCTTGCTTTTCAAATATATCAGAGAGGTCTTTTGCAACATTGCTGTTAAAGCTATAATTTTGCTGGTATACTTTATTAAAAGTATTTCTCATCAATGAAAAAGCTTCATCATAAAAAGGCTTTTTTTCTTTTAATATATCATAAATTTTTAAGAGAATATCCACAATATCCAGCCTATAATTTTCCTGTTTTAATAGCCACAAAAGCTCCTTTATCTTAGTATCCAATTTTGGGGGGTTATTCTCTAGGTTATCTGAAAATATCAAAAAGGTTCTTCTTAGAATAGCATTTAGATTTTGGCCAGAAGATGTGAATATCCTCTGGATAAGTATTTTCTTATCCTGGTTGTCTATTATTTCAAATCCAGGGAAGTTTTTTATGACATCGTGCAGGTTTTTAGGTAAGGGTTCTTCGCTAAATATCTCAATTTCCGAGTATTTTTCATAATATAGCTTCTCAAGCATCTCTTTTATCAAATATGCCTTATACTGGAATTTTATTGATTTCTGGCTGCCTGGCTTTTTAGAGAGAGAAATGACTAATTCTCCTCCCTTTTCCTCAATATCTATTTCCTCACCCGCAGAAAGATTGTTTTTCTTAACCCATTTAGAAGGCAAGGCTATTGTATGAGTTGCAGGCCCTGTTCTGGTTATTTTTCTATACATATTTTTATTACGAATGATGGCTTTATAAATATAATTATTATAATTACATATTTATATATACCGGTTGGGCGTACTATCTGTAATTAAACAGTAATAAGACTGTACGGAGGAAAAAACAAAATGATAAACAAATATATGATTGATGAAACTGAAATGGAAAAATTATATGAAGGTCCATTAACGGGCCCATATTCTTCTATCAGCGATTACTTATATGAACAAAAGGAATCAAGAACTGCTAAGAAGTTTATGGAACATGTATTTCAAGGAGGATACTGTGGTCCAGGTGTAACAGTTCCAACACAAGAATATGTTGATATATATTCCTTAGGTTATGGAGAGAATGTAAATGGAATTGTTGCTTATTATATTGATAGACAAAAAGATAATATCTCTGTTTTTTTCATGGGGAAAAAACGAATAAAAAGAAAATTTTTGGAAGGATTGGCTCAAGAATACAAAAAGAAATTAGAAGAAGAGATATCATTCTCTAAAGGCCAAGCTAAAAGAAATTTTCGAGAAGGACTTCAAATAATGGGAATAAAAAGGGAATTCAGTTTAGCAAATTGGTTCAGAAAAACAAAATGATAAATACAATAATTGACACAGAACAGATGGAACTAGTGTACGAGGGGCCGCAAACAGGGCCATATTCCTGTATCAGCGATTATTTTTTAAATAGAGAAAAGGCAGGTAGAGAAAAACAGGAATATGTTGGAAGATATTTTGCGTTTGGTTGTGATGAAGAAGGAAAGGAGAATGGTCAGAGATTTTGGTCATATTTTTTAGGCAATAAAAACAGACTAGAAGGAGTTTTAACACTTATTGACCATGGATTTACTAATAAAAAAGACCACGTCTCTGTTTGGTACAAGGGAAAACCGAGCATTAAGAATAGCTTTTTAAAAGATATAGGGAGAATATATAAGAGTAAAATAAACGATGAAATAGCAGAGAAAAAAAGAAAATTAGAAGAAGAAATTGCTAAATTAACATCACAGAACAAAAAATAAAAATCAATCTTCCTTCTTGTCTTCTTTCTCTTTCCCTTTTTTAGAATACCCGCATTTGTTGCATTTCAAAACAGAATAATACCCACTTTCATCTTCCTCAACCACAACATCCTCACTGCCGCATTTAGGACATTTAATGTAAAGAGAATAATCATCAGGGTCAGGATCCATAGCATCTCCCATCATAAATATAATACCCCAGGATTAATAAGGCTTTTGGAAAACGAATAGTGATAAAAAAAGTAATTACGGCATAAACAAAAATTTATGTTCTTTATACCATAAAAAATAATGGTATTTCTTTATTGATTTTCCAAAAACTTTTCTTATATCATCTAAAACTTCCCTGAATTTTTCATAGCTATCAACCTCTAATTCTAACTCTATGTCGTTGTTGCTTAATGTCTCATAAGCATAAACAATATTTGGATGATTTTTAAAATAAGCAAACATTTGCTTTTTGACTGAAAGGTCTGATAATTGCATTTCTATCTTATACCAATAATAACCAATCTTATTAAGGTCAATTAGGACCTTAAATCCCTTAATAATACTCTTTTTTATCATATTTTTAATCCTGTAACCAATATTAGTAATGCTAATTCCTGTTTTTTTAGAGATTTCAACGAAATTCATTCTTGCATTGCCTGCGATTAATCTTAGAATCTCTAAATCTTTTTCATCAAATTCTGCTAATTCAGGGAAAAATAATACTCTTATTTGCCTTTCCTCTTTTTTACCATTGCATAGATATTTTCTGTTGTAAACATAGAACTTGCAATAAGAAGAAATGTCCAAATCGTTTATATAACTTCCAAATCTACTTACCAAATCTTCTTTAATCTCATAAAGTTCATATATGTCCTTGACCCAACAAGCAAGCCCCAAATCCCGAAATCCCCCACTAATCTGATCAACCCACCAAAATTTTTTGTGTTTTTTATAATATTCTACTATTTTATCTTCTTGCTCTGGCGTGTCTTCTCTCAATTTTAAAAAAAATCTTCCACTTATATAACCTAATTTACTCACATCAATTAATGTCTGGTAACCTTTAATCACCCCTTTATTCTCAAGTTGATTTACCCTATATTGAACAACTTCTTTGCTTGCTCTTATTTTCTTTCCTATCTGATTAAAACTCTGCCTGCTGTCTAAATCAAGCTGGTAAAGTATATCCATATCTTTCTTATCAAGTTTGTACATGTTTTAATTATCTTCCCTTTATTTATAAGCTTTTTGGTTATTTGATAAAAAAATAGAAATAAATTTTTATATATAATCTAATTGTTATTATTACTAAGTAAATAAAATCAATGAAAAAATGACAAAACAAAAGAAAATAAATAGAAAGAAGAAAATAAACTGGATGAGACATCCTTGCATAGATGCAGACCATTTTGAAGGAGTAGTTCAGGTAGATTTTCGAAGAATAAAAGAGGGGCATTATTTTAATGCAAATGATAATGAATCTTATGAATTAATCACAAGTAGAATAGGCAATGAATTTGAAACTATACAACGATATAATGGGGGTATTAGGTGTTCTAAATTCTACATGCTTACAGGTAAAGAATTGCCCTGTAGCTTTCCTGAAAATCTTTTTTATAGAGATTCAGAAGTTGTATTTCTTGAAAATGACCCTCATAAATACAGAAATTTGGATGAGCAACTTAGAGATATGGATTTAACTGGAGAAGAGGATGATTTAAACTTAGAAAAATAAAATGGGAATAAGTTTTCAAGATTTTGAAAAAGTGGACATGAGAGTAGGAACTGTTATAAAAGCAGAGGTAAATAGCAAGGCAAAAAAACCAGCTTACAAAATGGAAATTGATTTCGGGGAACTGGGAATCAAAAGAAGCTCAGCGCAGATAACCAAATTCTATAAGCCAAAAGACCTGGTTGGAAAACAAGTCATAGCTGTTGTAAATTTCCCGCCCAAAATAATAGCTGATTTCAGCTCAGAAGTTTTAGTGCTTGGAGTAATCCAGGGAAAAGATGAAGAAGATATAATATTATTAGAGCCCGAAAGAAAAGCCATAAACGGGAAGAGGATTTCTTAAAATTTATACCTTTGATAGTCTCTAAAATATCTTATTTTTAAACAGAAAAATATATCAATATATAATATAAAGATTTTTAAACAACATTTTCCCAATAAAGACATGGGAAGAGATTATCAGGTTGTTTTTGAGTATACAAGTGAAGCAGGGGGATACAAAGGAAACAGATTTAGGACTAATTTTGAAAATAAAGAAGAATTTGATAAGTGGTATACTCCAGATAAACAAAAAAAACAAAAAGTGATTGCTCAAGGAATTTCTAATGATGAAGGACTTGAACTTTGTATGCAGACGCCGATGAAATGCCGTCTTTCTGCATGTTTACAGGCATCTACAGATTCTAAAGGGGGAGTTCATCCAGAAATTTTAAAGATGGAAATAGGAACAACACTTTTAGCAGGGGCTTTTGCAAGGCAAGAAAAAAAGAGATAATTTAAATTTTTTAAGCTATTTTATTAGTTGTTTATTTCAAAGTTCTTTTTCAGGAATAAAAGAATAAAGAAAAATTGTAAAGATGATTAGTATTACTTCAGCCATTGTAAGAATATTAGATAACGTCCTCCACTTATTAGGCTTGTTTCTCTCTTGATACACTTCTTCACTTAGATTTATAGCTTGTCCTAATTTTGTGATAGAATCTTCTTTAAAATAATGTTGTAACATATTGAGAGATTCTTTGCATGTTAAAACATCAAATTTTCTTAATTGATTAACAGTAAACTCGTCATCTGTATTATATATCTCAGTATCATAGTTGAAAAGGAGAGATTTATTAAGAGAATTGCTACATGCCCCAGATAATAACTCAAATTCCGAGTTGAAAGCCCGAAGTCTGTCTGTAAATGAGCTTAGTAAATAAGTATTCATATCTATACTTTTTACAAGCAATTTATCTGATTTATCAGAAGCGAATCTATCAGAGAGATATACAAAAATAGTTAATAGAGTGATTAATACTAAGAGTATTGCTATTATTCTCTTCTTGTTACCCATAACTTTCTTTTTAATATTTTTGTAAATTTCCATTTTCATCAATGTATCCTATTGGTTCAGAGAAATTTGCAGTGATAGTTACATGTTTTGGTGGTATTTCAATAGGACAAAGGTTACTAATATTAATAAAATCAGAGATTTTTTCTTGACTATCAATTTCAAATCTATGACTTGTTTTATTAAAATAGTAAAAATTTATTTCTTCTTGATTAAAACTTGGTAAGTAAGACGGCTTTATTTGGGTTATCATATCTCTGACTAAATCTTGATTAGTAATTATTGAAACATCATAATAAGTTGTATTTCCTTGTTTAGTAGTATTTAAATAGAGAAATGCAAATATGGAATCACATCCTGTTGCAATATTTAAGGGATTAGATTCTGATATAATCTTGGATAAATTTACGGCTTTGTTTAGATAAGTAAAATTAAACTGATAAGTTTCGTTATTATTAGATTTTAATATGTCTTCTTTTTTATGAGATAAAAAAACTGATAGGATAATCCCTATTATAAGTAAAGAGAGGACAAGAATTAATATCTTATTTAATTTTTTCATATAAAATAAATAATAGGGTTTTTAATAAAACTATCTATTAATCAACCCCCAACCACCGATTTTCTCCTAATAGAAATAGTTTCTGGAAAAAGGATAGGGTTAAATTATAAAATTGAACTAAAGTAGCTTATATCTCAATAGGTATATTTAAAAATAACAATTCCTATAGATAAATATTTATATTTAGGGGTATTAATAAAAGGAGGTAATAAACATGACAAAACTTATTTCTATAAAAGACATGAGTAATGATTTGAAAATAGCATTATTAAAAGAATTAGGCTACGATTCTGATGGCATTTTTGTTCTTGAAAAAGATGGTGATAAACACATTGATAAGTACATAAATGAACCTGTAAGAGTTGATAATATGTTTATCTATCCAGGAAGTGTAGTAATATTAGATAATAATTCTCTTAGTATCTCCTCTTTTTTGGAGGAGTATGGCGATGTCTTTGGATAATTCTGACCCTATAGAAAGTATTGCTAAAGGAACAACTGAGGGAGCACTTAATTATTTAGGTATGAGTTTGAAAACTCTAGTTGACAAATTTATGAATAAAGATTTATCTTTTGTTGAAGATGAAGAGGTTATTAGTGTAGCAAAAGAGCAAAGAAAAAAAGCAGAATGGGATTTATTTAGAACCTATGTAAAAGATAAGGAAATGCACATATTATTTCAGATGGGATTAACTTTAAGAGAATTAGAAAATGATAAAAAAGATTTTGAGCCATTAAAAAATAAAATAAGAAACAAATTTAAAAAGAGAGGACTTCATATAGCATATTTTATTCAAAATGGATTGTTTGGAAAGTTAATTGCAAATATTCTAGGAAGATTTAGAACAACAGAAGACATAAAATCTGAAGTAGAAAATATTTTGAATAATATAGAAAAAACAGTAACTTTCATTAATCAATTTGATAAAGAAGAATATATCTCCGAGGAAATAATAACAAAAATAAGAGCACATTCACCAGAAACATTTATTATTTCCAGTGTTGGTTCTGCAATTGAAACGTGCATTAAAGTTAAGGAATCTGTAATGGAAATAATCTCTGATAATTACACTTGTGAAGTTTATGAAAATGAAGGTGAAAATAAAAGAATTTATTTCTTAAATAGGAAAAATAATTAACTTTATTTTTAGAAAAATAAAGCCTGCCCAAAATTAAAAGGGCAGGCAATTGAAAATAAGACGTGGGTTTTCCCCAAACTTAAATTAATACCTGTTAATATCTATTAATACCTGTCTCTGTCTCTATCTCGGTCTCTATCTCCTCTAACGTCTCTGACAACTTCAATACCTAGATCAGACATTTCTGAGTCAGTTTCATACCCGTAATCTTTCATTCTGTGTTTTCCTAAGATATACGGACTTGATACACCAGTCATAATAGTAATAACTCGAACTCTTCCCTCGAATTCTTTGTTAATTCTAGCTCCGATGATAACCTGCGCTTCTGGCGCAATGTTTTCAGTTACTAGTTTACCAATCTGGCTGAACTCTTCCAGTTTCATATCCGGACCGCAAGTAATATGTATCAATGCTCCGTTAGCACCTCTATAATCCACGTCTAACAATGGATGTGTAAGAGCCTGCCTAACTGATTCATTGACCCTGTCACTTGAGTCTGATTCACCAATACCAATAACTGCAACTTCACCTTTCTTCATAATTGAAGATACATCTGCGTAATCCAGGTTAATTAAACTAGGAAGGGTGATTGTTTCAACAATACCTTTTATCATAGTGCTAATCAACTCATTGGCAACTGCAAATGCCTGCTGTATCGGCAACTGACCTGCTATATCAACCAGCCTGTTGTTATCAATAACAATCGCTGTATCAACCTGATCTCTTAGTTCCTGTAACCCGAATTCTGCCTTGTCAATTCTTGCTTTCTCGCACTCAAAAGGCATTGTTACAACTCCGATTACAACTGCTCCTGTTTCCTTGGCAAGCTGTGCTACAACCGGACAAGCTCCAGTAGCTGTTCCACCACCCATTCCTCCGATAATGAAAATCATATCAGAGTCAGCAACTGCTTTTTTAAGTTCAGAAACTGATTCTTTTGCAGCTTCTCTTCCTACTTCTGCCTTACCCCCTGCACCAAGACCCCTTGTTAATTCTTTTCCAAGAAGAATCTTATCATCTGCCTTAGTAATACTAAGGTGCAAAGCATCTGTATTTGCTGCATAAACAGTGGCTCCGTTTATACCTTTGTTGAACAACCAGGTTATGGCATTACAGCCAGCACCGCCAATACCAAAAACCTTGATATTAGCTTTACCAGCCTTAAGTCCATCAAAATTGATACTGTGTGTATCTATATTCTCAATAGCTTCTTTTGCAAAATCTAAAACCATGTGCTTCTTTTTTAAACCTCCTTTCAGTTTCAAGATAACAAAAGTTTAAATACTAGTGTTACCTCTATTTACTACAATATTCACTAAGAAAAAGAGCCTCTCTTTACATGCAAATCAATTTTAACAAGTTGGGGAACGGGTTAAAGTTGATTATTAAAAAAAGGAATGTCTGCTTCTTTAAAAACTTTTGTATATTAAAAGATATCAATTAAAAGTGATAATTCTTGAAAAATTTTTATAAAAATTCAGAATATTTTTGGAAAAAAACCAGTAATAAATAAATACAATAAAAAAATTAGGCAATCAGCATAAGCTGCTCAATCATATCTTAACCTTCTCATGTCAAGATTACAAAATCTTGAGCACTATCAGAAATTAAAAATTTCTGAAGTCTGCAGAACTTAAAACAGTTGATATTAACAAAATAAAATTGTATCAGTAATCAATAAAACGAAATAAGATAGACATTAGAAGAGTAAGCTGCCCAAACAAATCTTAATCTTCTCATTTGCAAAGCTTAAAATCGTTTAATAAATTACTGAAAAGTTAAAAAATCAAATCATCTTCTCCAGCCTATCAATTTTTTCCCAGGTCCTCTCAAGCTTTTTGTTTGCTTCCCTGACAATTAGCTTTAGAAAATCATCACCAACTAATATTTTCATGTTTTCCATGATAGGAAAACTGATACTTTCAGTTGAATGAAGCTCAACCATGTTCCTCTTTCCTCCCATAATCCCGCTCCTCTTCCATCCCGCAAGCTTTGCCTTGTTAACAATTTCCTGGGCATCTTTTAAATTCTCACACGCAACATGCAAAATGCACGTAGTCTGCTGAAATTCAACAAGTCCTTTGTACTTTATGTTTTGCAGGGCTTTTTTTAATTCATCAAAACTTATTTTTTTGTGTGTCCTGAAAAGAAAAACATCTTCTGCTTTTTCATCCAAAGCTTTAATTAAAACAATTCTCCCGCCGCAGCTGGAAGTTGTGTAATATTTTTTGCTCTTGTTTATTTTCTCACATAAATCTTTTATTTCTACATCCCAGCTTCCAATTGAGGATTTGTCAGATTTTGATAATTGCTTTTTCTTAGATTCTTCAAAGCTCATTTTGTTCTCCTTGTAAAAATTCTGAGATTTCTTTAATCTTACGCGGGTTTAATGAAACATGCAGTTCTCCTGTTGAGGGCTTGATTAATAAAAAACTATGATTTACCATTAATTTAATTGCATTGTTTACTTGTTTTCTTCCTTGTTTACTTTCTCTAAAATGAGTTGGCAGGCTTTTTATAACTCTCTTAAGTTCCGAATGAGCTCCTCCCCACTTACGCATATTTCTAAGCCTTATTAAGATATGTTCAATAATTAATTTTTCCTCTTTTTCCATGTGTTAAAAAATATCAGAAAATACTTAAATCTTTCTTGACTTTATGCCATATCGATATGCCAAAAAGAAAGGTTTATAAATATAAAAATATTGTGAAGATAATGAAAGAAAAAACATTATTTAGAAGTTTTGTTGGGGATTACCCGACAACTAGAATCTTAGAATTTTTAATAGAAGGAAGAGCTTTTGATTATACTTTAACTGATATAAGTGAAGGTTCAGAAGTAAGCTGGAGAACACTAAACAGAATCTGGCCAAATTTTATTAAAAATAAGATAGTTATAATAACCAGGACAATAGGAAGAATTAATCTTTACAAATTAAATCATGAAAACCCTGCTGTAAAAAAATTAATAGAATTATTTGATTCTATTTTGATGTCTGACCTTAAAAATATAATCACCAAGAACAAAGCTGCTTGTTAATCATTTTAAAGATTTATTAATATTTTTAGTGTGCAGGACCAAGACATATTTCACCTAGCCCTACACAATCATAAATCATAATGCTTTTTATGTCTTATATACTGAAAGTAAACTACTAAAGGAGTTAACATTCTAAGACTCTCATGAGGTCTCTTGCAGTTATATCTCATTCTCCAAGCTTCTAAATCATTATTGCAATAGCTTATTTCTCTAAAATAAGTTTGTTGTATTGCTCCAATTTTTCCAAGAGTTGTTGCTTTATGAATCCCCGCTCTAATGTGA
>JAQUKY010000017.1 GCA_028718805.1 Candidatus Nanoarchaeia archaeon
TCTTTGTAAGTTTTATTTTGCAGTTTGAGCTTTATTGCTTCTCTTCGGATTATTTCTCTCTTCAATTTTATTCACCTCCCAGAAGCATTATCGTTTAGGGGGTGAAATATCTTATGAACCTACACATAATATTTTTATAAGAAATATATTTTAATTTCAAACTTTTAATTTCAAATTTAATATATCAACTTCTTTTGGCAGTTTCCCGCTGACTAATTCTTTTATAATATAAATCTGCTTTGGTTTAAACCATTTTGCATAAGCTATTTCAGCTAAAACTCCCACAGCATAACCAACGCACAATAAAATATCTGTTTCTTCATTTAATTTTTCCGGTTGGTTTCTCCAGGTTCCACAATTAATATTCTCTCCCAAATCCAGATTTACCCAGCTTAATCCAAATTCTTTATCATCTAAAGGAACAACTTCATAAATTTTCTTGCCTTTACTTTTAATATATTCTTTACCAAAAAACTCAGAAACACTCCCTTTATCAGGACAAATGACAATTTCATTTCCAGAATCAGCAACTTCTTTTGCTAAATTGATTAATATTTTTTTATTATCTTTATTTATCTCATTTAAATATTCAAGTTTACTTGGCCCAATTACTCCTATTTTCATATATAAAAAACCACATAAAAGATTATAAATGTTATTGTGTTATTAATAAAATGGATAACGACAGAAAAAGTCAGTTAGAAATCATGTCAAAACAGTATAACACACCAGTAGAGGTTTTAGACAGAGTTGGTAAAAGCGGCTACATAATGAGGCAATTAAGCATGTGGATTGAAGAAAATTTTGAAGATTTTGTCAAATGTGCCCCAGAAGGAACAGAGTTTATTGTAGGAATAGCAGAAGTAAACACTGATTACAGCAAGCAATTAGGCCTTGGAATTCAGTATACTAGAACAATAGATGATGCACAAGAACTAAATAAAAAATATAAACTTTCTGTTCTTTATCCAATTCATCCCAGAACAACCTATCCAGGTTAGAATTTCATTCAAACTGTTTAATTATTCTAAATAACATAAAAGATTATAAACCTTACTCACTTTAAATGACAATGGAAAAAAGTATTGATTCAAAGATTAATATCGTACCTACAACTCCAGAACTGATTTCTGCAGACCAAAAGCGCGTTTATCTTGGGATGTGGATGGTAAAAAATTCCGATGCTATTTTTAAGGAAGCACCAGGATATGATTATGCCCTAGCCATTCTTAAAACAAAGGATGGAGTGGAAAAGCCAGTAATTCATTATTTCAAAACCAAACACACAAAAGAAATTTTCAGAAAAACGACAGGGCTTATAAATTTTCTTAGCGAGCAATTAGAAAAAACCAAAGGAATCTTAGTTTACGATTATATTTACAGGCATCAGGCAGATGCTCCTTCTTTATTACTCGCATCTTAAAGAAGCAAACAAATCGATTCTAATTATTCAAACATCTTCGAAATTTCTAAAAGAAAATTATCATTTCCTCTTTTTGCCATTATCTGGATTCCAACAGGAATTTCATATAATTTTTCTACTGGAACAGATATAGCTGGAATTTCTGCTAAATTAGCGAGCACACTCAGGCTGTCATAAGTATACATATCATAAAAAGTAACCTTATCCCCGATTCTGTGAGGAAGCTTGGGAACAGTAGGCATTATTAAAATATCATATTTTTCAAAAGCTTTCTCAAATTCTTCTTCTATTATTTTCTTGGCTTTCAATGCTCTTCTGTAATATTTTCCTGCAAATTCAGCCTGGGCAATTTCCCCTCCCCCCAAAATCCTCCTCAAAACTTCCTCCCCGCAAACCTCTTCTATTTTCAACCCGTATTTTCTTCCGTCAAACTTACGTGTTCCTGAAAAAAACTCAACATAATTAATGGGATAATAAGTTTGTATGCCTAAATTAATATGTTTTAATTCAACATCTTCATATTTCCATTTATTTTTATCGCAAATTTCTTTGATTTTCTTTCTTATTAAACCCCATATTTCACTATTTGCGTTTATCCTGGGAATCCCAATTAAAATTTTCTTCATGTTTTTATTTTCAGAAACAAATTCCCTTGAAGTTGAATCTCTTTCATCTTTTCCTTTTATAATATCATAAATAATTTCAGCATCTTCAACAGAATAAGCAAGAGGCCCTATCTGGTCTAAACTCATGCTTAAATCAATCAATCCATATCTTGAAACAGCTCCGTAACTTGGCTTGAAACCAACAACTCCGCAATGGCTTGCAGGATTTCTTATGCTTCCTCCTGTATCACTTCCTAAAGCAAAATCACAAAAATTAGCAGCAACAGAAGCAGCAGAACCAGAGCTCGAACCTCCGGGTATCCTGTCCATTGCATGAGGATTTCTGGTTATTCCAAAAGCAGAACTTTCTCCAGAAGCACCGCATGCAAATTCATCCATGTTAGCCATACCGATTATAATAGCATCTTCTGCAATTAATTTAGAGATAACACTTGCATCATAGGTTCCCCTGTAATTCTCAAGAGTTTTTGAGGCGCAATTACATATAACTCCCTTAACATTAATATTTGACTTGACAATAATACCTAAACCAGCCAATTTCCCTGCTTTTCCTTTTTTTATTTTCTTGTCAATTTCCTTAGCCTCATCAACAGCTTTTTCATTTAATCTAAGAACAGCATTAATCTGGGGATTATCTTTTCTTATTTTAGTTATAAAACCCATTATATTTGCTTCTGATGTCAATTCCCCTGATTTAATCATTTCAAGTTTTTGTTTTATCATTGTTTGTTTTATTTATTGGTAATATATAAAGCGATTTTACTCATGGGCAATCAAGCTAAATCTCTCAATCCTGCCTTAAAATCGTTTTTGACATTATTGATTAGTTTAGTAATAACATAATTTATCATTTCCACTCACCTCTCTCAGCAATTACAAAATCATCATCATGTGCAGGTGCATTTTTCAAAAAAGCCTGCCTGAATTCAGCATTTCCTTCCTTGCCATTTCCTTCCTTTCGTTCAAATTCATCCCTTTCAACCTGCCCTTCTTTTCCTTCTTTTGCCTCTTTTTCCACACTTGCCAGTGCATCTGCAAAATTGTCCAAAATCTGCCTTGCCTGCCGTTTAATCTTTTCTATGTCCATTTATACCTAAAAGTAGTAAATGGTTATATATAAAATTATAGATTAGAATCAATTACAATAAGAGGAACAAACATCTCTTCCTTGCTTAATCCCCCATGCTCCCCAATGTTATATTTTCTGCTTTCTTCATTAATTAATCTTTGATAGATACCATAATTTTCCCTCATTATTAAAGTGTAGTCCCCAATTCTCTCTAGAAATATATTGCTAGGAGTTTCTAATCCAAAATATCCCTTTTTTACCAGGTCTATACTTTTATACAGATTGCAGGAATTTTTAAGCCTTGTTTTTACATATTTCTCAAAATCCTGTTTTCTGCTTGCCTTAACAAAACAAAATGCATACCTAAAATCACCACAAATAGGGGCGCTTAACATTTCCATGAATTCAGGGCGTTCGTTAACTATTATCTTCTTGGAAGCTGGGACATTAACAGAACCATGATCAGCAGTAATTATCACTTTTGTGTTTGTATTTTTAATAGATTTTACAAATTTTCCAAGTTCCCTATCCAATTTTCTAAAAGCTTTTAATGTTTTTTTGCTATCAACACCAAATTCATGACACAAACCATCATGTTTTGGCCAGTACGCATTTATGTATTTCTTGCCCTTTCCTTTTTTGATTATTTTTTTAATTTCTTTAAAAAGATTTCTAATATCTTTATATCCAACTCTTTTTGCCTTACCCCCAGCTGCAATACTAAAATCAGAATTAACAATATCTTCATAAGTAACCATATAAGATTTAACTTTCATCTTGTTTACAAGAGGCTCTAAATTAAACAATTCTTTTATTGGAACTATTTCCCCAACATGCTCTTTTCCAAACCTTGTGATGTAAGGCAAAGGAATTATAACTCCACCAACTTCCTTAACAAAAGAATACCAGGAAACCATTCCATGTTTTAATGAAGAAGTTCCTGTAAAAAAAAGAGGTATTGCTGCAGTTGTAGCAGATGGAAAAACAGAAGTTATCTTTCCCCTAAGATATTTTTTTAATATGCTATATTTTCCATATTTCATCAGGTACTCATAGCCAAGCCCATCAATGATTATTAAAATAACATTCTTGTAATTTTTTAATTCTTTTGGATTCAATAGTTTAAGATTACTATACTTTGTCTTTGCACCAAAAGCCCCTGCTATAGAGCTCATTAAATTTAAAGTGCTCCCATTTTTATAATTAGGAAGTATAAAGTTTTTCATCATAATAAATCAAAAGAAATTTTCTTTATAAAACTATTTAACCTGCAGAACCTTCAAGTTTTAAATTCCTATAACCTACTTTATTATCATTTACAGTTAATATCCCAAACTTTCCTGCATCAATATAACTTGTATTCCAAAATAATTCATCATACATTTCTTTTTCCTTCAATTTATTTCCAAGTGCATCATGAACATTACCAGCAGATTCATGAAAATGTCCATTTATTACTTTACTTATGCCGATATCATTATATAATTTTCTTAGGAATTCATTCCCTCTTTTCTCATTTCTAAATGTAAACCCATTAGCTTTTGCAAATTTGTGTATCTCCGTAATATCTTTAAAACCTGTTTGATGTCTTATTGAATTTTCAAGATAAATTCCTGGGACTAAACTTCCATCACTCTGCATTGCAAAATAAGCATTATCAACACTATCTCCTTGATGTTCGAATTTTCTTGGGACATGACTCACAACAATTGTCTTTTCAGGATTTGTTACCAAATCCCGTAAATCGTTCATATTAATAACATATCTTGAACCTTCCTGAGTACCATAAAAACCAGACTTTATATTCTCATCTTCAAGTAACTTAAACTCCCCACCACAAAGCCAATCAGAACCTGGCAAAAATACTAAATCATGACCTTTTTTCTCAATTTTCTGATTTTTTGTACAATCAATTAAGTGACTTGATAAATTACCAAAATGATTCATTGGTTCATAAAAACTCCGTATAGTTTCATGGCTTCCGGGAATTATATAAGTTTCAAGCCCTAATTTTTTAGTTTTGTTTAAAACAGAACTAACAATTTGCTCATTATCCCCAATATCCCCAAGTAAAATTAAGTTATCCACCCTTGCATCTTTTAAAACATCAAGCACAAGCATAACTAGGGCCGGATTTCTATGTATATCAGAAATTATTCCATAATTCGTTTTCATTTTAAATATCCAGAATTACCTGGTGTCAACCACCACTCTAAAAAAACTAAAATAAACGCGTTTTTAAAACTATCTATGGAGTTAATCTTGTGCAGGACCAAGACATATTTCACCTAGCCCTACACAATCATAAATCATAATGCTTTTTATGTCTTCTATACTGAAAGTAAACTACTAAAGGAGTTAACATTCTAAGACTCTCATGAGGTCTCTC
>JAQUKY010000018.1 GCA_028718805.1 Candidatus Nanoarchaeia archaeon
ATTATGTAGAAGAGAGTCAGGATAAGCATTGGGAAACAAAAAATATATTTCCAGATAATGTTATTGTTTTGCAAAAAAGAATTAATGAATTCTAATACGCTCGGGGTTTCAACCCCGAGTAGTTAACTATAATCATGAATGTTAAAGAAATAAGGGTTAAATCATGCATGACAAAAAGTAAGTTGACAGACTATGTTATTAATCCTTATACAGGATGTGAACATGGATGCAAATACTGTTATGCGGATTTTATAAGAATTTTTCAGAATATAAAAGATAAATGGGGGGATTTTGTTTTTATTAAAGCAAATTGTCCTGAACTTTTAATAAAAGAACTTGAAAAAAATAAGCCGGGGCATATCTGGATGTCAAGTGTTTGTGACTGTTATATGCCTTTAGAGGAGAAATATAAATTAACAAGAAAAATCCTGGAAATTATCGCTAATTCTCCTTATAAAAATAAGTTTACAATTGAAATCCTGACAAAATCTGCTTTGGTCAGAAGAGATTTTGATTTATTAAAAAAATTAAATGCTGAATTAGGACTTTCAATAAATAACTTAGATGAAAAAACAGCAAGAATTTTAGAGCCTTTTGCTTCTTCTCCATCTGAAAGAATTAAAACACTAAAGGAGGCTAAAAAATCAGGAATTCGTGTTTTTGGGTTTATATCCCCTGTTTTTCCCGGAATTACAAACTTAGAGGATATATTTAAAGAGTTAAGCTTTTGTGATTACGTTTGGGTGGAATTCCTTAATATGAAAAAATCTGTTTTAAACAGACTGATGCCCATAATAAGAGATAATTTTCCAGATAAAGTAGGGGATTTTGAATTTGCTATTAATAATCCAGAGGAATATCATGAAAAAATGAAAAAACAGGTCAGGGAATTGGAAAAGAAATATAAACTAAAAGTCATTGAGATTGTTATACATCAAGAACTTAATTTAAAATGAAAGAAGCAGAATTATATAAAATAGAAAGAGGCAAGGTTAGATGTCTTGCTTGCAATCATAAATGTATTATTGCAAAAGAAAGCACCGGAATTTGCGGCGTAAGGAAGAATATTAATAATAAATTATATCTTCTTGTTTATGGAAAAGTAGCTTCTATGAATGTTGATCCAATTGAAAAAAAACCTTTGTATCATTTTTTGCCAAAAACAAATGCTTTTTCAATAGGGACTATTGGGTGTAATTTTAGATGTGATTTCTGCCAAAATTTTGAAATATCTCAAAATAGAGGAATTATCGGAGAAGAAATAACGCCTGAACAAATTGTTGAGAATGCGATTAAAACAGGATGCAAAAGCATAGCTTACACATATAATGAGCCTGCTATTTTTATTGAATTTGTGAAAGATGTTGCTAAAATAGCGAAAGAAAAAGGATTAAAGAATATTTTAGTTACAAATGGGTATCTAAGCAAAGAAAGCTTTGATTATATTAAGGATTATATTGATGCTGCAAATATAGACTTAAAGTCTTTTAAAGAAGAATTTTATAATAAATATTGCGGGGGCAAGTTAAAGCCGGTTCTTGATAATATAAAAAGATTTTATGATGCTGGAATTCATATAGAAATTACTACTTTAATAATTCCTGGATTAAATGATAATGAAAAAGAATTAGAGAAGATTGCTAAATTTATTGCTTCTATTGACAAGAAGATTCCCTGGCATATTTCTCGGTTCTTTCCAATGTATAAAATGTTAGATAAGCAGGTTACTTCAATAGATGCTTTGCAAAAAGCATTAAAGATGGGGGAAAAGCATTTAAAATATGTTTATATAGGAAATGTGTAAAATTAAATCGATAATAAATAAATACGAGATAAGCTTAGGCAATCATCATAAGTTTAATGAACAGAAGATTCATATTAAAATCGTTTTATAAATTACTAGAATAAGAAAATATAAAAAATGGACTTTTCAATTAATACAAATAAGCGAGAAGAGTTTATCGATATAACTCATGAAATAGAAGAAGAAATATCTATTAAAAATGGATTAGTGAATATTTTTGTTCCTCATGCAACAGCAGCGGTGACTATTAATGAAAATGCAGACCCAAATCTGCCAAAAGATATAAATGATTTTTTAAATAAACTGGTAAAAAAAGGAGTGTGGATGCATGATAAAATAGATGGTAATGCTGATGCGCATATAAAAGCAAGTTTAATTGGAAGTTCTGTCATGGTTCCTGTTGAAAATGGGAAGATGCAATTGGGTACTTGGCAGGATATATTTTTGTGTGAGTTTGATGGACCAAGAAAAAGAAAGATTATAATCAGTTTTATTGGAAAATGAATGAATTAATGATAAATGACTACAATATCAATAATAAACAATATGAGATAAGGGGGGATTGAGGAGCTTAATCTACTCATCTACAAAACTCAAATTGTTTAACAGATTACTAAAACAAATGATAAAATATGGAAAAACAGAATAAAAAATATAAAGAATTATTGAGATTGGCAAGACAGACAATTGAGTCTAAGTTTCATGGTGATGAAGTTAAGATTAGCGATGAAATTAAGAAGAAATTTTCTAAAAAACAAGCGTGTTTTGTAACTTTAACAGAAGACAAAATGTTAAGGGGATGTATTGGGAGTCTTGAGCCAAGACAAGAATTATGGAAAGATGTTGTTGAGAATGCGGTTCATGCTGCTTTTCATGATTATAGATTTATGCCTGTTTCTGAAAGCGAGATTAAAAAAATAAAAATTGAAATCTCTGTTCTTTCAATTCCTAAAAAATTAGGCATTGGTGAAGAGGTTTTTGATAAGATTAATAAGAAGATGGGAATTATTTTGGAAAAATCAGGAAGAAGCTCAACTTTCCTTCCTCAGGTTTGGGAGCAGATTAATGATAAAAAAGAGTTTTTAGAAGAATTAAGCATGAAAGCAGGATTGAACAAAGATGCCTGGGAAACTGCTGAATTAAGCTTTTATGAAGTAGAGAAGGTTGAAGAGGATTAGCTCTTTTTTCTGATAATTCTCCAGGCAATTACCCCAAAGATTATTAAAATTGCAATTAAAGAGATAAACACAATTGTTTTATTTTGGAAGTTCATTACTATTCCCTGAACAACTAAGATTCCGCCTGTTGCCAAACCTGTTAACTGGATCATGCTTTCTAATGCAAATAATCCTATTAATAATAATATAAAACCAATTCCTGCAAAAATATAATATCTTATTTGATTATAGGGTTTCATTGCAGCTTCATATTCTTTTTGACAGTTTGTATAAAAATCACAATATCCTTGAGGGCAAGGGGTCGTTATACATTTAATCTCCTGGGCAGTCCAGGTCCCATTATTTGATTCACATATTTCTTGAGTTATTTCCTGATTTGGACTTAATTTAGGTTCAATTATTCTCCCGCAATAATCATTCCATTCAGGTGCAGGCAAGAAAAGAGCAGTTCCTACATTTACTAATGAGATTATAATTGCTGTCAGAATCACACTAACTATGATTGTTAAAAACAATTTATTTACCATATATTATTTAAGGAACTTTTGTTTATAAATGTGATGATAGGTGATTGTGTTACCTTAAAAGGTGATAATCGATAAGGGTAACACAATATTTCTAAGGATAATTTTTTATGCTCTAATCAGAAGAGGAATTTTTTCCCAAGCTATTTTTGGCTTTTCTTTAGTAGGATGT